>JANXMN010000241.1 GCA_025354605.1 Hymenobacter sp.
CAGGTGGCGTCTGTGACGTCACAGGTGGCGTCTGTGAAGGGCTGGGTCGGACCTGTGACGTCACAGGTGGCGTCTGTGACGTCACAGGTGGCGCGTGGGCCACGCCCGCGTGGCCCTGGGCCGTGGTAGCTGCGGCCCCGCGCCCCTCCCTGGCCTTTGGGAGTGGGGCGAAGGTGACAATGCGGTAATACTGCGATAACCGCGGCGCTACACGGCAAAAGTACCTTTGCGATGGCATTAATTCGGGCCAGATTGTCCTTTTTCTAATCAAGTAAATATCCCTTATGCACCCTTCTTTTACTTTTTTATGGCATCGGCTGGGCCGCGCCGGACTGGCCGGGCTGTTGCTGCTGCCGTTGCTGGGGCAAGGGCAGGTTCTGCTGACCGGCACCAACCCCAGCGTTACGCAAGCATTCGACGCGCTGCCAGCTCCCCCTACCGTTAACGCGCCGTTTACCGACAACTCCACGATTCCCGGGGTCTATGGCCAGCGCACCGGCACGGGCAACTTGGTGGTTGTGGGTGATGGCAGTGCCAACAGCGGTGCTTTATACAGCTTTGGGCCGGCTACCGGCGCTACCACCGACCGAGCCCTGGGCAGCGTTGGCTCCAACAACGCCGCCGCGGGCGGCTTCGCGTATGGCCTGCAGTTTCGCAACACGACCAGCAACCCGATTACCAGCCTCACCCTGACCTATACCGGGGAGCAGTGGCGCAACGGGGGCGTAGCAGCCGTGCAAGTAATCGATTTTTCCTACCAGATAAGTACCACGGCCATTACCAGCCTGGCCCCGACTGCCGGCGCGCTGGCCGCGGGCGTGACCACCGCGCCAACGCCCGCGGCTTACACCGCCGTGCCGGCCTTGAACTTTACCAGCCCAACAACGAGCACGACTGCCGCCGCGCTCAACGGCAATGGCGTAGCCAACCGCACGACGCTCATGGCTACTATCGCGGTGAACATTCCGGTGAACAGCTACATCATGCTGCGCTGGGGCGACCCTGACCACAACAGCTCCGACCACGGGCTGTCCATTGATGACGTGACGGCTGCCTTTACCAATGGCGCGGCCCCCGTCACTACCATCGCCACGGGCACCATCACCGGTTCGCCCTTCTGCGTGGGCCAAACCACGGCGAGCAACACCGTCGCGGTGCCCTTCACCTCGACGGGCACTTTCACGACCGGCAACGTTTACACTGCTTATATCGGAACCACGGCCATCGGCACGCTCGCGAGCACGGCCAGCTTCCCCGCTGGCAGCCCCGGCATCATCAGCGCCACCATTCCGAGCAGCGTGGTCAGTGGCACCACCTACCGCATTCGCGTGGATGCCAGCACGCCCGCCACCACCGGCACCGACAACGGGACCGACCTGACGGTAGTCAATTACAAAACCAATGAGGTGACGGCCTACACCGCCACGCCCGGCAACACCACCGTGGCCCTGGCCTGGACCCTCCCCGCCACCTGCGCCACGCGGGTAGTCATCATCGCCCGGCAGGGCAGCGCCGTGACGGTATCGCCCACGGGCGCGTTCACGGCCGACGCCGCCTTTGGCAGCGGCACCGACCTGGGCACCGGGCCCAACCCCAACCAGTTCGTGGTGTACGACGGCCCCGGCACCAGCGTCACGGTAACCAACCTGACCAACACCAGCCAGTATTTTTTCAAAGCCTTCACCAGCAACGGCGACGGGTTCAGCAACGGCACGAGCGTGTCGGCCACGCCCTCGGCCCCCCTGGGGTTCACCGAAGTGCTGTTGCCGCAGCTGCTGGTAGGCCACGCGGTGGGGGCCAGCACCCACCCCGACCGCTTGCCCTTCGCCTTCCGGGCCTCGGTGAGCGGCCTCACCCCCAACGCCACCTACCGCTACTACAACGCGGCCGTCGAGCCCACCGATGGGCCCACCAGCACCGGCTCGGGCAACCCCATCTTTCCCGTCGCGGCGGGCGGCTTCGCGCGCACCTCGGGTCCGAGCCTGGTTTCGGCCGGTAACTACGGGACGCTGCTGGCCGATGGCACGGGCGCGTACACCGGCTGGTTCGTGCTGGAGCCGACCGGCAGCGCCCGCTTCGACGCGGGCAAGGCGCTGCAAATGCGCCTCGTGCTCAACGACGGCAACAACGGCACGGCGGCCGTGTCGTTCGCTACGCTTGCCACTACGGTGGCCGTCCGGCAGCTGGGCGCGGCGGCGGCCCAGGCCACGGGCGTGCAGGGCGCGTCGCGGGCCCCGGCTTCCAACTTCGTCTTTACGTACGACAACACCGCCGGCACCGGCCGCCCCCTGGCCGGCACTTTCGTAGAGAGCGACGGCAGCGCCAACACCGTAGCCAACAACTACACCGCCTTCTACGGCTCCAACGTGGACGCGCAGGCCGGGGCCTGGGGCCTGCTCACGGCCAATGACAACGCCAACGGCATCCGCTATATCGAGCAGCGCGACCTGGCCACCGGGGCCCTGGTGGGCTGCCCGGCTACCAGCGCCACCGGCACCTACCCCAGCGGCACCGCCACGGCCTCGCCCAGCGGCGGCACCACGCCCCTCGTCATCACCCAGCTCGATGCCCCGCTGACTTGCGAGGTGCTGGTGGGCTTCAACCCCACCACGGCGGCCGTGGCGGAGGGCAACACCGGCACCACCTCCGTGCTGCTGAGCGTGAGCGTGACCGGCACGCCCGCCAGCCCCCTCACCGTGACCGTGGCCGACGCGGGCACGGGCACCGCCACGGCGGGCACCGACTACACCTACGCCACCCAGGTGCTGACCTTCACCGCGCCGGGCACCCAAACGGTGAGCCTGACCCTCATCGGCGACCGCGTGATTGAACCCAACGAAACCGTGCTGCTGAGCCTGACGACCAGCGGCGGCCCGGCCACTGCCATCAGCTCGTCGGCTACCCTCACCCTCCTCGACGATGACACGGTAGCGCCCACCCTGCTGCTGGAAGAAGATTTCAACTACCCGGTCGGTACCGTGCTGGCCGATAACAACGCCACGCCCTCGACCACCACGGGCTGGAAGGCCCACAGCGGCAATGGCAGCAACAACATCCCGACCATTGCTGGCAGCCTGCCCCAGCCGCAGTACCCGCAGGGAGCTGCCCCGGCTACCTCGGCACAGGCGCAATTGCAAATCAGCGGGCAGGACATCAGCAAGCCCTTCGCGGCGCCCGCCACGCTGGGCACCCTCTATTATACTGCCGTCGTGAACGTGTCGGCGGCTCAGAACCTCGGCGACTATTTCTTTCACCTCTACGACAATACGTCGGCCGGGGGCACGCTCCGCGGACGGGTGTTTGCGCGCAGCTCCGCCGGGGGCATCAACTTCGGCGTGAGCGTATCAGGGGCAAATACGGCCGCCACTTGGGCTCCCACCGACTACCTGCTCAACACCAACTACCTGCTGGTGGTGAAGTACAACACCAACGGCACGGCCACCATCACCAGCGACGACGTGATGAGCCTGTACGTGCTCGACAACACGGGCACGCCGGCCACCGAGCCAGCCGTGGCCACGGCCAGTGCCGGCCCGGATGCCGGCGCTGCCGCGGCTCCGGCCGGGCTCAATGCCGTGGCCCTGCGCCAGGGCAGTCCGACGGGGTCGGCCCTAGCCGCCACCCTCAATCTCGACGGCGTTCGGGTAGCCACCAACTGGGGCACGGCCGTGGGCCGGCCCACCTTTACCACCCCAACCGGCGGCCTCAACGCGTACCTCGATGCCATCACGGGCACCTACGTGGGCAATTACTACGACGCGACGGTGAACAACAACGACCAGGTAAGCGTGAGCGGTGCGCCTACCATCGAAAATAACCTGACCCTGACCAGCGGCTTGGTCATCACGAATACTGCCAACCTGCTCACGCTGGCTGCGGCCGCTACCGTCACCGGCGGCAGCTCCACCAGCTTCGTGAGCGGCCCGCTGGCCCGCGCTACGCCGGCTGGGGCTGCTACGTCGGTGTTCCCCATCGGCAAGGGTACGGCCTACCGCCCCCTGACCCTGACCGCCACCGCGCAGACGGCCGCCGCCACCTACACGGCGGAGCAGTTTGAAGGCGACCCCGGCCAGACGGTGGACG
Organism: Hymenobacter sp.; assembly: GCA_025354605.1. Taxonomy (GTDB): domain Bacteria; phylum Bacteroidota; class Bacteroidia; order Cytophagales; family Hymenobacteraceae; genus Hymenobacter. Next base: position 4,084 of record JANXMN010000241.1, read on the forward strand.
CCCCCGTGGTGCGGGTGTCGCGCCGCCGCTCCTACACCGTTACCTCGTCCAGCGTGGACCCCACTAACTTCACGGGCCGCATCACGCTCTCGTTTGGGTCCGATGACTACGTGAACGTGCCCAACGACGCGAGCCTCGTGGTTGCCAAGCGCGACGCCGCCACGGCCAACGCCTGGACCACCATCGGCCACTTCTCCGAAACGGGTGGCAGCGGCAGCGGCAGTGGTGGGGCCCCCGTCAGCGGCGACCTTACTTCCAACTCATTCTCCGGCTTCTCTGATTTTGTGCTGGGCACCACGTCCACCAGCTTCAGTACCAATCCCCTGCCCGTCGAGCTGATGGCCTTCAACGCCCAACGCCAGGCCGACAAGGCCGTGAACCTGCGGTGGGTCACCGCCAGCGAGCAAAACAGTGCCCGTTTTGAGGTGCAGCGCAGTTCCGACGGCCGCGAGTATACTACTGTAGCTACGGCCACGGCCCAGGGCAGCAGCACCCACGCCACCGCCTACGCCGCCCTCGACAAAATGGCTCCTGCCAGCCGCCTGTACTACCGCCTGCGCCAGGTCGACCGCGACGGCCGCACCAGCTTCTCGCCCGTGGTCCTGCTGGCCGGGGCCGGCGAAGCGGTCAAGGTGCAGCTCTACCCCAACCCTGCCCAGCGCAGCCTCAGCTTTACGGCCGAAGGGGTAATGCCCTACCGCGTGCTCAACCAGCTGGGCCAGACCCTGCTGGCCGGCACTACCGCAACCGGTACCACCACCCTGGCCATCGAAGCCCTGTCCCCCGGTCTTTACTTGCTGGAGCTGCAAACGGCCACCGGCCGCCAGGTGCAGAAGTTCGAGAAAGAATAGTATCTGAAATCCGTCAAGCCTCGTCTACTAACGCTGAAGCGTAAAACAAAATAGGCCACCCGAGCGGGTGGCCTATTTTGTTGAAGGTATCTCGTCGAACGGGGGGAGAGCGTGCAGCCAGCCGAAAATCCGGCTAACTCGAATGGCAGCCGCCTGAGTCCGTTCCAATCCGTCAAACGCGCGGCAATCCGCGGTTCAGACAGAGAAGCTTTCGCCGCAGCCGCACTCACGCGAGGCATTGGGATTGTGGAACTGAAATCCCTTGCCGTTGAGGCCGTCGGAGAAGTCCAGCTCGGTGCCGGCCAGGTAAAGGAAGCTTTTCATATCCACTACCACGCGCACACCCTTATCCTCGAACTCCTGGTCCATGGGCCGCACTTCGTTGTCGAAGTCGAGCTTGTAGCTCAAGCCCGAGCAGCCGCCGCCCGCCACCGAGGCGCGCAGGCGGTAAGTGTCGTCGAGGTGCGCGTCCTGTATCAGGCGTGCTACTTTTTCTTTGGCTTTATCCGAAACGGTAATCATAACAATGGGACTTGGGGACTTAAGGTCTTGGGGACTTGGTAGTCCCTAGCTGACCGTTCCCGGTAAAATCAATCGATGGGGTCAAAAGTTCAGCGCCGCGCACCGCCACCGCAGCCAGCAGAAGTTTGAGTAGGTGAATGAAAAGGGAGAGGCTCAAGAGGCACAGGCCGAAAAACCAATTTTCCAAGCCCCCAAGCCCCCAAGTCTCCAAGTCTCCAAGTCCCTAACTGGAAGGATTCAGCACCACGCTGAACACGGTAATCGTGTTCAAATCGCGGCCGTAGTAAAGCTTGTCCAGCGCCTCGTACACATTGTGCGCCCGAAAGTAGGAAGTTTGCAATTCCCGGTCGCCCCGGGTGCGCCATTGCAGCGTGTAGGAGCTTTCGTTGTCGCGGTAGCTGCGTACGTAAGCCAGCATCTTCTCCAGGCATTCCACCTTATCGCGCCCGGTTTCGAAGCGAAACAGGAAACTCTGCTGGTGGCGGGGGTTCACTGTAACCAGGTCGAGGCGGGTCTGGCCGTCCAGCTCCCGGAAATCGAACTGCAGCTGCGCCGCATCCAGCCCCAGGTATTGCCGAATTTCACGCTCCAGCCGGGCAATGTCGAATTCGTCCATGCTTTAATGAAGAATGAGGAATGAAGAATGAGGAATGATAGAACCGACCGCAAGGCCCAATTCTTCATTCCTCATTCTTCATTCCTCATTAAAAACTAGTGGTGCGCCAGCTCCAGAGCGGGCAGGCCGTTTTTCACCCGATAGTCTGAGATGGCCGACTTTATGGCATCCTCGGCCAACACCGAGCAGTGAATTTTCACGGGCGGCAGGGCCAGCTCCTCCACAATCTCCATATTGTCGATGGCCAGGGCCTCGTCGATGGATTTGCCCTTCAGCCACTCCGTCGCCAGCGACGACGAGGCAATGGCCGAGCCGCAGCCAAACGTCTTGAATTTGGCGTCGATGATAGTATTGGTGGCTTCGTCCACCTCAATTTGCAGACGCATTACATCACCGCACTCGGGCGCGCCCACCAAGCCAGTGCCCACGTTCTTTTTGCTTTTATCCAGCGTGCCCACGTTGCGGGGGTTGCTGTAGTGGTCAATTACCTTATCGGAGTAAGCCATGGCTTTGATTCATTTAACAATTAACAATTATCATTTAACACACGAAAGTCCAGCAATAATTACCAAACAACAAACTCAGTCAGGAGCAACTGATAAATGTTAAATGATAATTGTTCAATGACCTAGTGTTCCGCCCACTCGATTTTGCTCAAATCGATACCTTCCTGGAACATCTCCCACAGGGGCGACATTTCGCGGAGCTTGGTGACGGCCTCTTTCACATGGCCGATAGCATAGTCGATTTGCTCGTCGGTGGTGAAGCGGCTCAGGCCGAAGCGCAGGCTGCTGTGGGCCAGGTCGTCGCTCAGGCCCAGGGCCTTGAGCACGTAGCTGGGCTCCAGGCTGGCGCTAGTGCAGGCCGAGCCGGACGACACCGCCAGGTCTTTCACGCCCATCATCAGGCCTTCGCCTTCGACGTACTTAAAGCTGATGTTGGTGACGTGCGGCAGGCGGTGCTCCACTGACCCGTTTATGTAGCTTTCTTCCAGCGTGGTGAGCTCCTTTTCGAGGCGGTCGCGCAGCTTGCTCAGACGCTCGGTGTCGGCCACCATTTCGAGGCGGGCCAGCTCGCAGGCTTTGCCCAGGCCTACGATGCCGGGCACATTGAGGGTGCCCGAGCGCATGCCGCGCTCGTGGCCACCACCGTCCATCTGGGCCGTTACCTTTACCCGGGGGTTCTTGCGGCGCACGTAGAGCGCACCCACGCCCTTTGGGCCGTACATTTTATGGGCCGTAAAGGCCATAATATCAATACCGTCGGCGATAACGTCGACCGGAATTTTACCCACGGCCTGCGTGCCGTCCGTCATGAACAGCGCGCCGTGGGAGTGGGCAATTTTGGCAATTTCGCGGATGGGCTGAATGGTACCCGTCTCATTGTTGCCGTACATGATGGTCACGAGTACGGTCTCGGGGGTCATGGCGGCTTCCAATTCTTCGAGGCTGATGAGGCCCTGCTCGTTCACGGGCAGGTAGGTAACCCGGCCGCCGAGCTTTTCGAGGTGCTTGCAGGTATCGAGCACGGCCTTGTGCTCGGTGGTGGTAGTGATGACGTGGTTGCCCTTTTGGCTGTACATCTCAAACACGCCCTTGATGCCCAGGTTGTCCGACTCGGTAGCGCCCGAGGTGAAGATGATTTCCTTGGCGTCGCAGTTGATGAGCTTGGCGATTTGCTCGCGGGCGTAGTCCACGCCTTCTTCGGCGGCCCAGCCAAAGGGGTGGTTGCGCGAAGCGGCGTTGCCGAATACATCGGTCAGATAGGGCATCATGGCCTCCAGCACCCGGGGGTCGAGGGGGGTGGTGGCGTTGTTGTCGAGGTAAATGGGGAGCTTCAGCATTGCGCGCAGCGGGTTGGCAAGGTATGGGACCAGCGAAAACGACCGGAGCCTGTAGAACACGGTTTGGGGCCAATCAGTTTTCTTTGGTCCTACAAAAGTAGACACAATCTAAATAAGGAATTGCGGCCAAATGGGGCATTTGCCCCATTTGGTCGCCCAAACGCCATTTCCAGCCCAATGGGCCACTTTTGGCTGCGCCACTTCTCCCGTACTTTCCCCGTTCATGCTCACCAACCTCGAACACCTCGGCCTGGCCGTGCACGACCTCGACGCTGCCACCGCCATCTATACCACCTTGCTCGGCACGCCGCCCTATAAGAAAGAGCACGTTGGGAGCGAAGCCGTTGATACTGTTTTCTTCCGGGTCGGCGGCTCGAAGATTGAACTGCTGGCCGGCACCTCGCCCGATAGCGCCATCACGAAGTTTCTGGCCAAGAAACCGGAAGGCATTCACCACGTGGCCTTCGAGGTCGACGACATCCGGGCCGAGATGGCGCGGCTGCGAGGGGAGGGGTTCGTATTGCTGAATGAGGAGCCCAAGCGCGGGGCCGACAACAAGCTGGTCTGCTTCGTGCACCCCAAAAGCGCGGCCGGCGTATTGGTAGAGCTCTGTCAGACAATTTCGTAGCCTGGACTTTGTGAGTCCGGGCATCCCTAATTCCATTCCTCATCACCCGCGGACTCGCCGAGTCCACGCTACAAGTCGTGCTATGAACCGTTTCCAACAGGAAGTAGATGCCACCGTCGATGCGCTGCTGTTGCAGCAGGTTATTCTCTATCCCACCGATACGGTGTGGGGTTTGGGCTGCGATGCCGAAGCGCCGCCCGCCGTGCGCCAGCTGTACAAGCTGAAGGGCCGCGAAGTGGGCAAGCCCAGCATCGTGCTGGTGGCCGATTTCACTATGTTGAAACGCTATTCCACCGAGTTGCCCGTCGCACTGGAAGCGTTGCTGGCCGCCGATACGCGCCCCACCACTTACATCCTACCAGCCAGCCGCGCCATCGCCGCCGAACTGGTTGCGCCCGACGGCACGGTGGGCCTGCGCGTGGCAAAGGACGAATTCTGCCATAAAGTAGTGCGCCGCCTGGGCCACGGCCTGGTTTCAACTTCGGCCAATAAAGCCGGCGAGTCCACCCCCGCCGTGTACCGCGAAGTCGACTCCGCCATCGTGCGCGGGGCCGACCACGTGGTGAACTGGCGGCAGGACGACGACACCCGCACGCTGCCCTCGCGAGTGGTGCGCCTGGGGGAGAACGGCCAACTGGAGGTGGTGCGGGAGTAAGCACCTGTCATTATGCGGTCAGCGCCGAACTTTGCGTCATGACTACGCCCCGCCTGCCCGATTTGCCCATCTTCCAAACCATTGCTGAGGCCGCCGCCGAGTTGGGCCAGCCGGCCTATGTGATTGGCGGGTACGTGCGCGATTTGGCCCTGGGCCGCGCTAGCAAGGACATTGACGTGGTGACGGTGGGCGACGGTATTGCCCTGGCCCAGGCCGTGGGCAACAAGCTGCCAGGCCGGGGCCGGGTGCAGGTTTTCAAGAACTTCGGCACCGCCATGCTGCCCACTAAAGAGGCCGGTGACATCGAATTCGTGGGAGCCCGCAAGGAGAGCTACCGCACCGACTCGCGCAAACCCGAAGTAGCGGCCGGCACGCTGGACGAAGACCTGGCCCGCCGCGATTTCACCATCAATGCCCTGGGCCTTAGCCTGAACGCCGAGAACTTCGGCGCGCTGGTCGACCGCTACGACGGTATGAAAGACCTGGCCGCCAAAACCATCCGCACGCCGCTGGGGCCGGACGTAACGTTTTCGGACGACCCGCTGCGCATGATGCGAGCCATCCGGTTCGCGTCGCAGCTGAACTTTGACATTGAGCCGGATACGTTCGATGCCATTGGCCGCAATAAAGCGCGGATTAGAATTGTGTCGCAGGAGCGCATCACCGTTGAGCTGAACAAGATTATTGAGTCGCCCACGCCGAGCTACGGGTTTAAGCTGCTGTTTCAGACGGGGCTGCTGGAGCTCATCTTTCCGAAGATGGCGCAGCTGCACGGGGTAGAGCGAGTGGGCACGCACGCCCACAAGGACAACTTCTACCACACGCTGCAGGTGCTCGACAACGTGGCTGCCGCCGGCGGCGACTTGTGGCTGCGCTGGGCCGCCGTGCTGCACGACATCGCCAAGCCCGCCACCAAGCGCTACTTTCCCAAGGTGGGCTGGACGTTTCACGGCCACGAGGACAAGGGCGCGCGCTGGGTGCCGGGCATCTTTACCGACTTGAAGCTGCCGCTGGGCGAGGAGATGCGCATGGTGCAGAAGCTGGTGCGCCTGCACTTACGCCCCATTGCGCTGGTGAAGGAAACCGTGACCGACTCGGCCGTGCGCCGCCTGCTGTTCGAGGCCGGCGACGACATCGACCGGCTGATGCTGCTGTGCCGGGCCGACATCACGAGCAAGGACCACGAGCGCAAGGCGCGCTACCTGCGCAACTTTGGGCAGGTGGAGGAAAAACTGAAGGAGGTGGAGGGAAAAGACCACCTGCGCAACTTCCGGCCCGTCATCACCGGCGAAATCATCATGGAAACCTTCGGGCTGAAACCCTCGCGCGCCGTGGGCGAGCTGAAGGAAGCCGTGATGGAGGCCATTCTGGAAGGCACCATTAAAAACGAGTTGGAGCCAGCCCTGGCCTTCCTGTTGCAGCAGGGGGCGGCCAAAGGACTGGCTCCGGAAGGAGGCTTCGTTCACTCACCAAACTAAGCCTGGCTTCTTTCTCTATTCTTGGAAACTACAGATGCGATTATACGGGCAAAGTTGCCTGATTGGCTGAGACTTTGCCAGGAATTTCGGCGAACTACAGCCGCTTGATGCTGGACGCGCCCACAGCGTCGACCTTCACGCTGCCGGGGTTGCCGCTGTAAGCTATTTCGCTGGCACCCACGGCGTCGCCGCGCAGGCTTTCGGTCACGTTGAGACGGGCTTTGCAGGCGCCGGTAAGCTCAACCTTGGCAGTGCGGACCTTCAGGTTGGCCCCGTCGAGCTCGCAGGCCATCGTCGATTCCAGGTCGAGGTTGTCGGCCTGGCCGGTGGCAGTGGTGCGGCAGGCAGCGGCCTGGTCGAGCCGCAGGGTGCCGTAGTTGCCGTTCAGGCGCAAGTGGCTGGCCCCGGCCTGCTCGATGCGCAGGTTCTCCTGGCGGTCGAAGCCGCCGAGGTCGCCTTCCACGCCGCCAGTCAGCTCGAGCCGCTCAATGGCGGGCATTTCGATGCGGATGAGGACTTTGCGGTTGGTGCGGTTCCAGTTGCCGCCAAACATCTTGCGGCCGGTGCGGGGCTTCAGCACCAGCTGGTCGCCGTCGCGCTCCACGCGCAAATCATTCAGAGCATCGCTGTCGCCGCCGGCTTCCACCTTGAAGCTGCTGCCCTTGCGCACCACCACCCGGTAGCCGCCGGCCACCGTCACGCGGGTAAAGCCGGTTTCGTCGAATTGGCGGCGGGCGCTGCCGTAGCTGCTCAGGTCGGTGTCGAAGCTGGGCGCGCCGCCGTAGTTGATGGTGGTGCCGATGTGGTTGTCGCCGTCGTCGCTGCTGTCGCCTTCGTCGCTGCTGTCGTCATCGTCGCTGCTGTCGGCGCTGTCGTTGTTGTCGTCGCTGCTGTCGATATTGATGTTCACGTTGGACTCGTCGCCGTTGTTGTCTTCGCGGCCGAGCTGCTCGGCGGTGCAGCCAATGCACTCCAGCTTGTTGCCGCGCAGGCGGTAGCGGTGCTGCTCGGGGTCGTTGGGGCGGCGGTTGCCCACAAAGTCGTTGTCGTCGAGCAGGTCAAAAGCAAATTTGCGGCTTATGCGGAAGGTGCGGTCACGGGGCAGGCGGATGGTGAGCATCAGTTCCTGCTTGCGGTAGGCCGCGCCGGGCATGAAGGAGAAGTGGTCGTCAAACACCACGGCGGAGTCGCCGCTGGGACGGGCCGAGTAGTCGATGCTGGTGAGGGCCGTGCGGCGGGCTACCTCCACGCTGGGGCCTTTGGCACTCAGCGTGCGCAGTACTTCCACGACTTTACCGCTGTCGGTGGCGGCCAGGCGCACGTCCACGTGCTGCTCCCATTGGCGGTCGACGTGGCGGGCGTCCAGCATTACTACGGGCGTGGTCAGCTTGGGAAACTGCTCCAGCTGCTCCACTTCGGCATCGTACTGGTACTGGCGGCTCTGCTGAGCTACGGCAGCTACTACGCCGACCACGCTCAGCAACCACAAACCCAGTAGCGAAAGGCCCACGGTGCGCGAAAGAATGGTGTTGCGGAACAGCAGATTCAGCCCGCCCAGCAGCAGCCACAGGGCCGGAATACCGGCGGCCAGGAAACCCGACAGCAGGGCCCAGCCGGGCACGCCTTGCAACATGATGTGAGCCGGTGCATCACCCAGCACAATATTCTGCGAAGCCGGGAACAAGCCAATACCCGCTCCGGTAGCCACCGCCAGTGCTAGTAATAGGCCGAAGCCAGTCATCGTGAGCAGCACGCCGGCCGCTACCCGGATAATCGAGCCGATAAAGCTCACCGCCGGGCGCAGGGTGCGGGCCGCGTCTTCCACGAACGCGCCCACCGGGCGGTTGGTCAGGGCCGGGCCATCGGCAAAGGCATTGCTGCGGGCGCTGCTGTCGAAGCTTTCCAGGGTGATGGCGTCGCCGCGCATCCGCAGCTTGTCCGAGACCGTTTTGGCCTCGGGCAATACTATCCACAGAATAATGTAGAGCAGGAAGGTGAAGCCCCCGGCAAACAGGCCGGCCAGCAGAATCACCCGCACCAGCGTCACGTCGATGCTGAAGTAGGCGGCCAGGCCGGCGGCTACGCCGGCCACTTTGCCCGTGCCAGTGTCGCGAAACAAGCGGCGGCCGGCCAGCGGCCCCGTGCTCAACAGCGCCTCGGGGTGGGCGGGCGCGTCGTAGCGCTTGGGCAGCAGAATCCAAAGGATGATGTAAGCCACGGCTACCCAGCCGCCAAATTCGAACCGGACGCCGTCATGGGCAAAACCCCATACGTGGACAGCCGGCCAAAACACCATCACCAGCACCAGGCCCAGGCGCACCCACAGCGGGTTGATGCCGAAATACTGGGCGATGCCGGCGGCCACGCCCGCAATCTTGCGGTTGGCCATGTCGCGGTACAGGCGCTTGGGTTCGCCGGTAGCGGCAGCGGTAGCAGCTGATGCGGTGGCGTACGGGTCGGCGGTGCGACCAAAGCCGGCCGAAGCCGAAGCGGCTGTGGCTTCGTCGGCGGTTACCTCGTCGTCCTCGTCGGCATCGGGGGCGAAGTCGCTTACGCGGCCCATTTTAGCGGTCATGGCGTTCACGTCGTCGAGCGTGATAACCTGCTGGGTGGGGGAGAGGCGGGCGGCGAACAGCTCGGCGATGCGGGCCTCGATGTCGGCTACGATGTCGGCGTGGCCGCGGTAGCTGGCGAAGTGGGCCCGCACTTCTGCCAGATAGCGGCTCAGGACGTCGAAGCCATCTTCCTCGATGTGGAAGATAAGGCCTTGCAAATTGATACTGATGTTCTTTTTCATGTGAAAGAAGGCCGAACGGGCCAATTGAATGCTGGTGAGTGAAGCAGAAAAAGAGGCGGAGTTAGCGACTGTCGCCGGGCGGCCGGCTGTGGCGGATGATGCCCACCGAAGTAGCCATTTCCTCCCAGGTGTCGCGCAACTCCTCCAGAAACTGCCGGCCTTCGGCGGTGAGGGTGTAGTATTTGCGGGGTGGGCCGCTGGTGCTCTCTTTCCAGACGTAGTCCAGCAGAGCGGCATTTTTGAGGCGGGTGAGCAGCGGGTAAAGCGTGCCCTCCACCACAATCATGCGGGCCGAAGTCAGCTCCTCCAGCATGTCGGAGGCGTAGGCTTCGCCGCGGGCGATGATTTCCAGGATGCAGAACTCAAGGATTCCCTTGCGCATCTGAACCTGGGTGTTCTCGAGTTTCATGGGCGAGTTGGTTGACTAGTGGGTGACGAACAGTACAAATGTATGGTAGGTACTTTGTAACGCAAGGTACTGGCTGATAAAATGTGTGATTAATGACAGAATATTTTACTTATCCCTGATTATCAGGAACAAAATTTTTAATGGAATTAGCTGATAAGTCTCATTATGCCCGAACGGGTATGGCCTTGCCCCTGTATCGGCATTGAATTTCGTTGCTGTTAGGTGCAGGCACGGCCCGTACCTGCGACCACCGCAGCTGCTTCGAGTCGTTCGATATCAGGTAGTGCCGGTTGAAATTTCACGGAGCATCCCGGCCATACGCTGCGCTACGACGAACCTGGCCCGAAATTGGCGGCCTGCCGACGCACTAAGATGAAGTAACTTGCGTTCCTTCCGCGCTAATCCATACTCTTCGCTATTATGTCCCAACTTTCTGCTGCCGCCCGTGGGCTGCTGCTGGCCGGCTTCTGCGCCGCCCTGGCCCTGCCCGCCGCGGCCCAATCCACCAAGACGCCCAAGTACAGCAACGAATTTCTGAGCCTCGGCGTGGGCGCCCGGGCCCTGGGCATGGGCAAGGTGCAGGTGAGCCTGGCCACCGATGCCACCGCCGGCTATTGGAACCCCGCCGGCTTGGTGAACCAGACCCACAAATACGACGGCGTGCTGATGCACTCCGAGCTGTTTTCAGGCATCGTTAAAAACGACTACGCGGCCTTCTCCATGCCGCTCGACGAGAAAAGCGCCGTGGGCGTGAGCCTGCTGCGCCTAGGCGTGGACAACATTGCCGACACCCGCGCCCTGGTGAACGAGTACGGGTACGTGGACTACAGTAAGATTGAATACTTCTCGGTGGCCGACTATGCCCTGCTGCTCTCGTATGCGCGCAAGCTGGGCCCCGAGGGTTTGAGCGTGGGCGGCAGCGGCAAGTTCATCTACCGCAACATCGGCAAGTTTGCCCACGGCTACGGCTTTGGCGTTGATGCTGGCGTGCAGTACAACCACAAGGGCTGGAACCTAGGCCTGATGGCCCGCGACATCACCACCACCTTCAATGCCTGGTCCATCAACGCCGATGAATACCTCAAAGGCGTGAACAGTACCCAGGCGAATCTGGGCGACGCGGTGCCCACCAACAGCACTGAAATCACGCTGCCGCGCTTCATTTTGGGGGTAGGACGGCGCGTGCAACTGCCGAAGGAGTTTTCGGCGCTGGCCGCCGTCGACCTCGAAGCCACCACCGACGGGCAGCGCGGCACGCCCATCTCGACCAAAGGCGTGAGCGTGAACCCCGGAGCCGGTTTGGAGCTGGGCTACAAAAACCTGGTGTTTCTGCGCGGCGGCGCCGGAAACTACCAGCAAATTAGTAGCGTAGTGGACCAGACCAAGCACTGGAAAGGACAGTACAGCCTGGGCGCGGGCGTAGCCATTAGCGGCCTGCGCATCGACCTGGCTCTCTCGCGCTTAGCCGTGGAGAAGCTGGGCAGCACTTCCCAAACAAATTCCCTGATTGTGTCGCTGGGCTACGGCTTTAAGTAGGCCGGTATTAAAAAATGAGTTTCCGCAGAAATAGTAAGCTGATTATCAAGTTGAATATGAAAATTTCTATTGCTGATGGAGGTAAGCTGCGCAGCTGGCTCCTGTTGGGTGCCCTGCTGCTGCTGGCCTTGCTGCCCGGCGGAGCCAAGGCCCAGTCGGGGCCGGTGGGCAACGAATGGATTGTGCCCAGCCAGACCTACTACAAAATAAAAATCACCCGCGACGGCATCTATAAGCTTAACTCGCAGTACCTGGCGCAGATGAGCCTGAGCGGCGTAGCGCCCAGTCGGCTGCAAGTGTGGCGGCGCGGCCGCGAAATTGCCCTGTACGGCGGCGGCAACCAGAACACGCTCGATGCCACCACGTTTCTGGAGTTTTACGCGCGGCGCAACGATGGCCGCCTCGATGGCGAGCTCTATAAGGACCGCGCCGACCAGGCCAACCCTTACTACAGCTTCTATACCGATACCGCCGCTTACTTCCTCACCTGGAACAGCGCGACGGCCGGCCGGCGCATGGCGCAGCCGGTGGCGGCGGGTGGCGCGGTGCACCCGCACCGCTTGTTTACCCAGGTCAACAGCAAGGTCAACCTCTTCCTGGATACCCCACCCGAGCAGTACGTGTTCCTGCCCTGGCTGGAGGGCGGCGAAGGGTATTTCGGCGGCGGTACAGACTCCACGATTTCCGATTCCGTGGTATACAATGTGGCCCCAACCGGGCCGCCGCCTACCGTAGAGGTGATGCTGTTCGGGCCGAGCTATGTTTCGCACGCCGTGCAGATATCCGTGGCGCAGCGCTCCGGGACCGACCGCGTGCTGGGTGTGATGCGGTGGAATGGGCGGACAAAGTTCTCCCAGACGTTTCAGCTGCTGCGCACCGACGTGCAGGCCACCGGCCGGATTATCATCAGGCACCAGCTCGACCCGGCGCACGTGACGGGCGATGACTATTACGCCTGCTATTTCCGGCACGTTACGCCGCAGGTGAGCCGCTGGCTGCCCAACCGGCACATTCTGCACTTCCGCAGCGACTCGCTGCTGAGCGGCCCGGCTACGTATGAGTTTGACCGGGATTCGATTCCAGCTACGGTGGCGGGGTTCGATGTGCAGGACCTGTATAATGTACAGCGGATTACAAATTCGAGTACCAATCCGGCCCGCCTGCGCTACGTGTTTCCGGGGGCCACGCCGGCCAATTCGCACGCACTGGTGCTAGCCGATGAGGCGGCCCTGGCGGTGCCTCCGCTGCCCCCGCGCCTGGTTACTTTCCGCACTATCAATCCCGCCATTCCCACGTTCACCATCATCACCCACCCGCTGCTGATGCGCCCCGAGCCGGTTTCGGGCGTGGCGAACGCGGCTCAGGAATACGCCAACTACCGGGCGTCGGCGGCTGGCGGCAGTCATAATGTGCTGCTCGTGACCGCGCCGGAACTGTACGACCAGTTCACCTACGGCGACCGTTCGTGGCTGGCCCTGCGGCATTTCAGCCGCTGGCTGGTCGCGGCCAATCCCACCGCTACCAACCGCTACCTGCTGCTGCTGGGCAAGGGCATCGTGCCGAGCGAATTCGGACCCTCTTTCCGCAACAACGGCGAGCAGGGCGTGAACCTGGTGCCCACGAGCAGCCGCGCGGTATCCGATAACCTGATTACGGCCGACTATGCAAACGATGACTACGTAGCTAAACTCGTGACTGGACGCTTGACGGCTACTACGCCGGCCCAGATTGTGGCGTATCTGGACAAAGTGAAAACGCATGACCTGTTGGGGACCACCCCGGTCCCGTGGCGCAAGAACGTGCTGCACCTAGTGGGGGCACGCGACCCGGGTGAGCCGCAGCGATTTACTAACTACCTCAATCTGGCCAAAACCAAAATTGAACGGCCGCTTTTTGGCGGCAAAGTGGTGAAAACCGAAGTGCGTACGACCACTACCACTGCCTCCGTCGATATCTCGGCGTATCTAAATGCCGGGTTATCGGTCATCGATTACTTCGGGCACGGTTCCAATAACGTTTTCGGGCTTGACTTCGGCAAACCTACTACCTCTCCTAATTATAATAACCCGGGGATGTATCCGGTGCTGTTGCTCAACGGGTGCTCGGGCAACGCTACCAATACGACGACGGCTACCGTCGTCGAAGACTATCTTTTTGCGGTACAAAAAGGAGCTATCGGCTCATTGGGGGAATCGGGTTTGAGCTTTGAGTCAGATATGGCTCCGGCGCTCGATTTGCTCCACGAATTGCTCTTTAATACGCCTGCTTGGTACGGTAAGCCGGTAGCAATGGTCCGCAATGAAGTGGTTCGGCGCTTGCAAGCCACCTTCTCCACAACGCATGAGGGCATTGAGAGTCTGCTCAGTACCACGTGGCAGGGCGACCCCACCATTGCCATCTACTCCCCGCCGCTGCCCGACTTTATTGCCAGCAACAACACGCTTTCCGTTGTGCCCGTGTCCGGCCAGGGCCCGGTAAAGGCCGACTCGCCCAGCCTGGTGCTGAACGTGGGCGTAGCCAACCCCGGGAAGATAACCTACGACCCGCTCCAGATTCGGGTGGTGCAGCGCCGTAGCCCGGGAAGTCCTGTCACCACTACGTTTACCGTGCGCCAGTCTTGGCAAGCGGATACCACTTATGCCTTGACGTTACCTAACGCTTTTGTGAGTGCGGGTGGGACCACCACTTTTGAAGTGACGCTGGACTACAATAATCGTATTCCCGAATCAAACGAAACCAACAACACGGCCCAAATCGACTTTGCCTTCCTGACCGGCGGCGTGGCCGTGGTGAACCCGACAGAGTTTGCCATTGTGGCTACCGCTACGCCCACGCTTACCATTCAGTCGAACAACCCCAACGAGGTATCGCGCGGCTACGAGTTTGAGCTCAGCCCCGACCCGGCTTTCCCGGCCAGCTCGGTGCGGGCCACCATCACGGGCAGCGTGCTGGCCGAGTGGCAGCCCACGCTGCCCCCGGTGAGCGGGCGCGACAGCGTGGTGTACTACTGGCGCGC
>JANXMN010000263.1 GCA_025354605.1 Hymenobacter sp.
CATCTGGCGATGGGCGAAGAGGTCAAACAGCAACAAAGCCAAACAGCTAACCGCTTAAACCCAATCAAATGGCTTTCGCAAAAAACAAGAAAATAGTTCAGGACTTCTCCAAAGTCACGATTTCGCTGGCCTCGCCCGAAGCAATTCTGGAGCGCAGCACCGGCGAAGTGGTGAAGCCTGAAACCATCAACTACCGCACGTACAAGCCCGAGATGGGTGGCCTGTTCTGCGAGCGGATTTTCGGTCCGGTGAAGGACTGGGAATGCCACTGCGGTAAGTACAAGCGCATTCGCTACAAGGGCATTATCTGCGACCGTTGCGGCGTGGAAGTGACCGAGAAGAAGGTGCGTCGTGAGCGCATGGGCCACATCGAATTGGTGGTGCCCGTTGCCCACATCTGGTACTTCAAGTCGCTACCCAACAAAATCGGCTACCTGCTGGGCCTGCCCACCAAAAAGCTCGACCAGATTATCTATTACGAGCGGTACGTTGTGGTTCAGCCCGGTACGCTGGCCGAAGAAGGCGTGCAGGTGCTCGACTTCCTCACCGAGGATGAATACTTGGACATCATCGACAAACTCCCCCGGGAGAACCAGATGCTGCCCAATGAGGACCCCAACAAGTTCATCGCCCGCATGGGGGCTGATGCCCTGCACATGCTGCTGGAACGCATCAACCTGGACGAGTTGAGCTACTCGCTGCGTGACTCGGCGGCCCACGAAACTTCGCAGCAGCGTAAGGCGGAAGCCCTGAAGCGTCTGCGCGTGGTGGAAGCCTTCCGCGACGCCGCTACCCGCATTGAGAACAAGCCCGAGTGGATGGTTATCCGCATGGTACCGGTGATTCCGCCGGAGTTGCGCCCCCTCGTGCCGCTCGACGGTGGCCGTTTTGCTACCTCGGATTTGAATGACTTGTATCGTCGCGTCATCATCCGCAATAATCGTCTCAAACGTTTGATTGAAATCAAAGCGCCCGAGGTGATTCTGCGGAACGAGAAGCGCATGCTGCAAGAAGCCGTGGACTCCCTATTCGACAACTCGCGTAAGGTGAATGCCGTGCGCGCCGAAGGCAACCGCGCCCTAAAGTCGCTGTCCGATATGCTGAAAGGCAAGCAGGGCCGCTTCCGTCAGAACCTGCTCGGTAAGCGGGTCGATTACTCGGGTCGTTCGGTTATCGTCGTTGGTCCTGAGCTGAAACTGCACGAGTGCGGCCTGCCCAAGAACATGGCGGCCGAGCTGTTCAAGCCGTTCATCATCCGCAAGCTCATCGAGCGCGGCATTGTGAAGACGGTGAAATCGGCGAAGAAAATTGTGGACCGCAAGGACGCAGTCGTTTGGGACATCCTGGAGAATGTGCTGAAAGGCCACCCGGTGTTGCTCAACCGGGCGCCTACGCTGCACCGTCTGGGCATTCAGGCGTTCCAGCCGCGCCTCATCGAGGGCAAGGCTATCCAGCTGCACCCCCTCGTTTGTACGGCCTTCAACGCTGACTTTGACGGTGACCAGATGGCTGTGCACGTGCCCCTCGGCCCGGCTGCTATCCTGGAAGCCTCCATGCTCATGCTGGCCTCGCATAACATCCTGAACCCTGCCAACGGCGCGCCCATCGCGGTACCGTCGCAGGACATGGTGCTGGGGCTGTACTACGTGACCAAAGGCAAGCGCACGACCGAGAACGAGAAGATTGTCGGCGAAGGCCGCGTGTTTTACTCCGACGAGGAAGTGGTGATTGCCATCAATGAAGGTCAGCTGTCGAAGCACGCCTTCATCAAAGTGCGTACCCAGATTCGCGACGAAAACGACGACCTCGTGACCAAGGTGGTTGACACCGTGGCCGGCCGCGTGTTGTTCAACCAGCTCGTGCCCGAGGAAGTAGGTTTCGTGGACGAGCTGCTGACCAAGAAGAAGCTCCAGCAAATCATCTCGCTGGTGTTCAAGCGTACGGGCATGGCCCGCACGGCGCAGTTCCTCGACGACATCAAGACCCTGGGTTTCCAGTCGGCCTACAAAGGCGGCCTGAGCATGGGTCTGGGCGACATCAACATTCCCAAGGAGAAGGACGAGCTGGTGCTGCAGGCCCAGAACGACGTGAAAGCCGTAACCCAGAACTACCAGATGGGTCTGATTACGGACAACGAGCGTTACAACCAGGTGATTGATATCTGGACGCGCATCAACAACCAGATTACGGAAACGTTGATGGGCCGTCTGGAGAAAGAAAACCAGGGCTTCAACTCCATCTACATGATGATGCACTCGGGTGCCCGGGGCTCGCGCGAGCAGATTCGTCAGTTGGGCGGTATGCGTGGTCTGATGGCCAAGCCGCAGAAGTCGCTGCAAGGCTCGATTGGCGAGATTATCGAAAACCCAATTCTGTCGAACTTCAAAGAAGGCCTCGACGTAATCGAGTACTTTATCTCGACGCACGGTGCCCGGAAGGGTCTGGCCGACACGGCGCTGAAGACGGCTGACGCCGGCTACCTGACCCGCCGCCTGGTGGACGTGTCGCAGGACGTGATTGTGAACGAGCAGGACTGCGGTACCCTGCGCGGCATCGAAACCTTCGCGTTGAAAGACAACGAGGACATCGTCGAGCCGCTCTCGGAGCGTATCCTGGGCCGCGTCACGGTGCACGACATCATCGAGCCCAACACGGGCGAGGTGCTGCTGACCTCGGGCTCGGAAATTAAGGAAGACACGACCCGTCGTATCGACCTGGCCGGCATTGAGTCGGTGGAAATCCGTTCGGTACTGACCTGCGAAAGCAAGCGCGGCATCTGCGCCAAGTGCTACGGCCGCAACCTGGCTTCGGGCCGCATGGTGCAGCGCGGCGAGGCGGTCGGCGTTATTGCCGCCCAGTCGATTGGGGAGCCTGGCACGCAGTTGACCCTGCGGACCTTCCACGTAGGTGGTACGGCTTCTAACATTGCCGTTGAGTCGAGCGTGAAAGCCAAATTCGCGGGTGTGGTGGAGTTTGAGGATGTTCGGACCGTGGCTACCGTGACGCCGGAAGGCGTGAAGGGCGCCGTGGTGATGGGCCGCTCGGGCGAAATCCGCATCGTGGAGAAAGGCACCGGCCGCATCCTCAATTCCAACCACGTTCCCTACGGCTCGTTCATGCTGGTGAAGGAAGGGCAAGAAGTGGAGAAAGGCACGGAGCTCAACACCTGGGACCCTTACAACGCCGTTATTCTGGCCGAGTTTGATGGTACCGTGGTGTTCGACGCCATCACCGAAGGCATTACCTACCGCGAGGAGTCGGACGAGCAAACCGGCCACCGCGAGAAGGTAATTATCGAATCGAAAGCCAAGGACCAGAACCCATCCATCATCATCCGCCCCGGCAAAAAGGGCGATGCCGATGGCCAGAAGGGCTACAG
>JANXMN010000292.1 GCA_025354605.1 Hymenobacter sp.
TGCTGGGTTTCGAGGCAGAAGCCGGCGTGCTTGCCGTACACGGTGCCGTTTTTGCCGGTAAGGGTGCCATCGAGGAAGTTGCCGGTGTAGAACTGAATGCCGGGCTGGTCAGTGGTTACGTCCAGGGTGCGGCCCGAGGCGGGGTCGTACACGCTGGCGGCGGCGTGCTGGCCGGTGGCGGTGTTCAGAATCCAGTTGTGGTCGTAGCCGCCGGGCACCTGCGCAATGCGCTCGCCAATGGCGTGCGGCGTGGTGAAATCGAAGGGCGTACCCTTTACCGGGCGCAGCTCGCCGGTCGGAATCAGGCCGGCATCGACCACGTTGTAGCGGTCGGCGGGCAGGGTTATTTCGTGGCCCAGAATGTCTTTGCTCGTGCCCAGGCTCAGGTTGAAGTAGGCGTGGTTGGTGAGGTTGACGACGGTGGCTTTGTCGGTGGTGGCGGTGTACTCGATTTGCAGGGCGTCGTCGTGGGTGAGGGTGTACACCACGGTCACGGTCAGGTTGCCGGGGTAGCCTTCCTCGCCGTCCTTGCTCAGGTATTTCAGCGTCAGGGTCTGGCCTTTGGGCGAGGTGCCGGGCGTGGCTTCCCACACGCGCTTATCGAAGCCCATATTGCCGCCGTGCAGGCTGTTGGGGCCGTTGTTGGTGGGCAGCTGGTAGGCGTTGCCGTCGAGGGTGAATTTGCCCTTGGCGATGCGGTTGCCATAGCGGCCGATGAGCGCGCCGAAGTAGGGGTTGGCCTTGCGGAAGGCCGGGCTCTGGTAGCCGCTCACGTTGTCGAAACCCAGAATCACGTCGCCCATTTTGCCGTCCTTGTCAGGCACGAGCAGGCTGGTGAGCGTGCCGGCGAAATTGCTGATGGTGGCCTTCAGACCGTGGGCGTTGGTGAGCGTGTAGAGCTGCACCTCGGTGCCATCGGTGGTTTTGCCAAAGGGGGCCGAAACAGGCATAGCGGCGGAAGTTGAAGCAGTGGATGTGGCCGTCGAATCGGTAGCGACGCCGGTGCCGTTGGCAGTTTCAGCGGCGGGTTTCGGGTCGCAGCCAGCCAGCAACAGCGCGCCCGCGAGGCCGGCGGCCAGCAAATGGGAGTTGATAAAGTTCATGGGAAACGAGTTAGAAAGCGCAAGAGTTATGAGCGAATGTAGCGGCCGGTCCTACTGCACGCTAAGCTCCTGGGTGGCTGAAGCCGCGCCCTGCTGCACGCGCACCAAGTAGAGGCCGGGCGCGAGCGTGGCTTCCACGGCGAGCTTGGTTTGCTGCGCAGTATAGGTCTGGCGATGCACCAGCTGCCCTTGCAGATTAAAGACGGCCACCGTGGTAGCCGCGGGCTTGTTGGCCGCGCCCAAATCGACGGTGAAGCCGCCGCGCTCGGCCGGCACCGGGAAGATGCTCACGCTGGGCAGCTTCTGCGCGTCGGCGGTGGCCAGCGCCCCGCTACTCAACGTGAAGCGCTGGTTCGCGCCGCCATTGTAGTCGAACAAGCCCAGCTGCTGGCCAGCGGCGGCGGCGTTCGGCACTTCCACCACGCGGCCGCCATTGAGCGAGGTGAACACGAGGCCGCCGTCGTTGGCGCGGTCAATATGAAACTGCTTGCAGCTGAGGTAGCTGTAGCTGCCGAGCTGCAGCAGCGAGCCGTTGGTGGGCGAGCAGCCGGCCACCGTTACGGCCAGGCCGCCTTGGGCGCTGGTGATTTTATAGTCGCCGTCGCCGAGTGAAGTGAAATCCCAGCGCTGGCAATCGAGGCTGGTGCGGGCGGCCTGCGCGATGGGCTGGCCGCTGGCCCCGGTGCAGCCGGTGGCTTCCCAGGCCAGGCCGGCACTGGTGCCAATTTCGTAGCGGCCGGGCGCGGCCCAGTCGCGCGTGACCACGGGCCAGCCGCCGGCCCACGTCAGCTTGGCCAAGCCGAGCTTGGGCGCTCCGTTGTCGTCGCCGTCGTAGTAGTGGTGCGAGAAGTAGTTGGTGCCGCCTTCGGTGAGGATGCCAGCGTGGCCCGGCCCCACGTAGCGGCCCGACACGTTGAGCACCAGCGTGCCGCCGCCGCTGTTGATGCTCACGCCGCTCTGGTCGAGGAAGGGGCCAGTGGGCGAAGCCGAGCGGCCCACCATGATGTAGTAGGTGCTGTTCACGCCGTTGCAGCACGCGCCGCGGTTGAAGAACATGTAATAGTAGCTGCCGTTTTTGGTGAGGCAGGCCGCTTCGGGGTTGCCGTTCACCACCGCGAACTGGTTGCCTTGGTTGATGATTTTGCCGGTAGCCGCATCGAGCTGGGTGGTGCGGATGCCGCCGAAAAATGAGCCGTAGGTGAACCACACGTCGCCGTTGGTATCCTTGAAAACGGCCGGGTCGATGGCATTTACCGCGCTGCCGTTGTTGGTTTGAATCACCGCGCCCTGGTCGACCCAACTGTAGTTGGGGCTGGCAGGGTCGAGCGTGACGTTGGTGGCCAGGCCAATGGCCGACACCTTCGAGCCGAAAGAGGAGCAGGAGTAGTACAGGTAGTACTTGCCGTTCAGGAAAATGCACTCCGGTGCCCAGAAATTGCCACCGAAGCCGGGCACCGCCGTGTTTATCCAAGCCGGGTAGCCGTTGTTCTGGAACACCGGGCGCGGGCCGGCGGTCCACTTCACCAGGTCGGTCGAATACAGGCTGGTGATGCCCTGGCCGGTGGTGAAGGCCCAGTATTTGTTGCCGTCCTTGATGATGGTGGATGGGTCGTGCGCGCCGGTTGCACCTTTCTGGGCTTGCGCGGTCAGGCTCAGGAGCGTCAGGAGAACGAGGGCAGCGAGGCGGACGGCACGACCGGAAAACCTCACCCCCAGCCCCTCTCCCCAGGAAAGGGGAGCCGAACGATGCGAAGCAGGAATAATAGCGTTACTCATGAGTGGGTGGTGATAAGGCGGAAAGTTCTTAACCAGGTCTAACTACTCAATACTTACTTCTCAATACGCTTCTCCCCTACTCGCCACTGGGCTTGGCAATGTCCACGTTGATGGCGACGGGCACGCCGAAGTTGGGCGTGCCGTCGGCGTTCCAGATGAACTTCTGCATGCGGGGGTTGCGCTTTTCCACGCAGCCCTCGTTGGGGTTGGAGTTGGCGTGGTACACAATCCAGCTTTCCTGGCCGTCTTTCGAGGTGAAGAAGCAGTTGTGGCCGGTGGCGTAGGCGCGGTTGGCGGGGTTTTGCGAAAAGACGGGCTGAGCTGATTTCGTCCACGAAGCGGGCATCATGGGGTCGGCGGTGCTGGTGGTGGTGAGCATGCCCAGCGCATACTGGTCTGTGCCGCAGAAGCTGGCCGAGTAAACTAAGAAAGTTTTGCCGCCGTGCTGCAGGATTTCGGGGCCTTCGTTCACGTAGGGC
The DNA here is from genome assembly GCA_025354605.1 of Hymenobacter sp. Taxonomy (GTDB): domain Bacteria; phylum Bacteroidota; class Bacteroidia; order Cytophagales; family Hymenobacteraceae; genus Hymenobacter. Next base: position 3,359 of record JANXMN010000292.1, read on the forward strand.
GGGCCTACGTTTTCCCAGCCGAATTCGGGGTGCGAAAGCTCTACGCGCGGGCCGGTGAGCGTCCAGGGGTTGCTCATGCGCGAAATCCAGAGGCGCTGCACGGCATCCGTGCCGTTGTGGCCCGACCAGATGAGGTAGCGGTTGCCGTTCTGCTCCAGCACGGTGGCGTCGATGGCCCAAAAATCGGCCGTCGGGTTGTAGATGCGGCCCTTGTCGGTCCAGGTGCCTTTGGTGGGGTCGGCGCTGGCATTTTCGAGCACCCAAGTGCGCTGCTGGCCGAAATCGCCGGGCGCAATGCCGGCCGTGTAGTAGATGTACCACTTACCGTCGAAAAAATACAGCTCGGGGGCCCACAGGTTGGCCGAGGCCGCACCGGTGGCCGGCGGCGTCCAGACCACGGTGGCCGGGGTGGTGCGCAGGTCCGACATCTTCGCCGTTTTCCAGATGGCCAGCCGGTCGTTCAGCGTGCTCATGAAGTAGTAGAAACCGTCCTTCTGCGCCACCCACGGGTCGGGGCCAGAGGGCAGCAGCGGGTTCTGGAAGGTGGTGGCCGTGGTGGTGGTAGGCACCGGCGGCGGCACGAAGGGCACATTCTGGCTCTTGGCGCAGCCGCCCGCGCCCAGCAGTGGCAGCAGCACCAGCAGCAGCAGACGACGGAAGCGACGATTCAGCATGGGTGGGATTAGGGAAGGTGGAAGCGGGAAGCGGGAAGCGGGAAGCGGAATAAAACAGAAAATCATAACGGTCATGCTGGGCTTGTCGAAGCATCTCTACCGCCTCGTTGCTCGGCCTCACCAACCGATAGCAGCAAATAGTCCCACCTCATTCGTTGCAGCAAACGAGTTACTTGTTGCGGGCAAAATGCTTCGCTACGCTCTGCATGACCAGTCTATTACCAGCCGTTGTTCTGCTTGTAGAGGCCGCGGCTCAGGTTAATCTGGGTGAGCGGGATGGGCAGGTACTCGTCGCGGCCGGCCGTGAAGCGGGCGGTTTGCAGGTACTGGCGCTTGCTTTTTTCCTGGTCGATGTAGGTGTTCACGAAGCTGTCGGCGATGCCCCAGCGCACGAGGTCGAAGAAGCGGAAGCCCTCCATGGCGAATTCCAGGCGGCGCTCGTAGCGCAGGGCCTGGCGGGCGTAGGCCTGCGTCCAGCCCGCGCTGGGGTACTGGCCGATGCGGTAGTTGGAGGTGGCCGCGCCGTTGGCCTGCTTCAGCAGGGCGGTGCTGTTCTGGGCGCGGGTCCGAATCTGGTTGATGATGGGCAGGGCTTCGGCGGGGCGGTTGAGCTCAATCAAGGCTTCAGCCTTCCAGAGCAGCACATCGGCGTAGCGGATGATGTTCCAGTTCTTCGAGGTGCTCATGAAGGGCGGGTTTTTCTGGAAGCTGGGGTCGGTGGGCAGCACGCTTTCTTTCATCGAGAGGTTGTAGCCGTATACCTGCGGCACCCGCACCCACGACTGCTGAAACACGAACGTGGGGTCGTACTTAAACGGGTGGCCCACAATGGCTACCGTGTGGTCGAGGCGCGGGTCGACGGGGTTGGCCAGGAAGTCGGCGGCCGTGGTCAGGTCGCCCGAGGTGTTGTAGTCGGCGAAGCGGGGCAGGCCCTGGGCGTCGGTTTTGAAGGCATTGACCAGGTTCTGGCTGGGCTGATGGAACGAGCAGCAGCCGTAGTCGGGGTTCATGGGGTAGTTCAGCTCGTTGCCGCGCTGGGTGCGGCCCTTGGCGGTGCCGTCGTTGCGCGAAAACTGAATCTGAAACACCGACTCCGGCCCGTTGTCGCCGGCAGTGAGGAAGTTGGTGGCGTACTCGCCGTTCAGCGAGTACCGGCCCGAGGCGGCAATCTGGTCGGCCAGGGCCACCACCTCCGTCAGCTTCGCCGCGTCGATGCTCGTCACGGCGTTAGTAGCGCCCTGGTTGTAAGCCTGGTAAAGCAGCGTTTTGGCCAGGTAAGCCTGCGCGGCCCCTTTGGTGGCGCGGCCCACTTCGGGCTGCACCACCGGCAGGTTGGCGGCCCCGAAGCGGAAGTCATCGGCAATTTTGGCCCAAAGCTGGTCGTTGCTCAGCGTGGTGTTGCCGATGTTGGCATACTGGTCCACTGGCACCGTTTCGTCGATGTAGGGCACGAATTTGAATACCTCTTTCAGCAGGAAGTAGAAGTGCCCGCGCAGGAAGCGCGCCTCGGCCTGCCGCACGGCTTTGGTGGGCATGGCGCTGGCATCTACGGCATCGAGGCGGCGCAGGGCATCATTGGCCCGCGACACGCCGATGTAGAGTAGGGACCACAAATCGTTGGTGTTGCCGTTGTCGACGCGGTTGAAGGAGAAGGTTTCGTAGAAGTGGAAGCCGTCCACGTCGGCCGTGCCGCCGCCGCCCTTGTAGGCATCGCCCGAGCGAATGTTGCCGTAGGGCCACATCGACGAGTAGGGGCAGTAGTACACGTCGTTGCCGAGCTGCGAGTAGGCGGCAATCACCTGCTTATCAATGTTGGCCGGCGTGTTGAGCTGCTCATCGGTGAGCGAGCCCTTGGGGTCCACGTTCAGAAAATCCTTGTCGGCGCAGCCCACGGAGAGGGTGAGCAGGCCCAGGGCCAAGGCAGTGAGTTTAAAGAATTTCATGGGAATTTGAAGGCTAGTGGGTGGGAGAAGTAGCGTGGACTCTGCGAGTCCGCGAGTGAGCGGAGCGAACAGCACGTATGCGGCGTCGTTCGATAGGACGCGGACTCA
>JANXMN010000303.1 GCA_025354605.1 Hymenobacter sp.
GACCAGACCCGTGAACGCACGGAGGGTGCCCGCAACGTCGAGTACCTCTGCGCCGACGCCCTGCACCTCCCGCTGCCGAGTGCAGGTGTAGACGTGGTGGTGCTGATCTCCATGCTGACCGAGATTCCGCAGCCGGTCGAAGCGCTGCTCGAATGTCGGCGGGTGCTCCGGCCGGGCGGGCGCATCGTGGTCAGCGAGGAGTTCTTCGCCCCCGAATACGTTCCGGTGGCGGTCACCGAGGGCTGGCTGGCCGAGGCGGGCCTGACGCGGGTGCGGGATGCGTTCGTGTTCTGCTGCTACACCGGGTTGCGCTACTCGGACCTACACGACCTGCACGCGGGCAACGTGCAGGTGTGGGACGGGGGCAAGGTGCTGCGGCTGACCCAGACCAAGACGCGCACCGGCGTGAGCGTTTACCTGACCCCGCCGGCGCTGGCGCTGCTGGCCAAGTACGACGGCACGCGGGTGCGGCTGCTGCCGGTGATGGCCAACCAGGTGATGAACCGGGCGCTGAAACGCATTGCGCGGCTGGCGGGCGTTACGTCGGCGGTGGAGGTAGTTGAGAAGGCGGCGGGGCAAGTGCTGAAGCGGCCGGTGCCGAAGTGGGAGCTGGTGACGATGCACACGGCCCGCCACACGTTTGCGACCCAGAGCCTAATGCGGGGTATGCCGGTGGAGGTGCTACAGAAGGTACTGGGGCACGCCAACATCAAAACCACGCTCATCTACGCGAAAGTGGTCGAAGATTTTCAGCACCAGACCATGCGGCGGGTGTGGGAAGGTCAGAGTGGGGCCACGGACAACGCCGGGGCGCGGTCGAGCCAGATTTGCGCGGTGGAGTCCTTGGCGGTGGCCTGAACGTAGCCCTGCACCAGCACCACGCGCCCCGTTAACTTAGACGGTTGTAGCTGAAGGTATCGCGTCAGGTTGGGCAGCAGCTCGGGCCTGACGGCTACCTCTATTGGGCAATTTGGCCCAGGCCGTTCGAGGCTGATGAAGGTATGGCCGGTGCGGGTGGTGCGGATAGCGGCGACGGTGGCGCGGACGTGCACGTACTGGCCGTGGTGGGCAGCTGCTCGGGCTGCGGGGGCGTTGAGGAACTGAGGACGGCAGCGAGGGCCAGCCCTAGCAAGCGCGGCAGGCGGCTATGGGTCCGGGGTACTTGGTTCATGCTTCGTCTATGCTTCGTCTATGCTTCGTTCATGCTCCGACTGTTCTATCGGGCATTCAGGGCGCGGGTCACTTCAGCCTCGGGCAAGTGGGTGTACTGGCAGAACTCGGCAATGGAAACGTAGGCGCGGGCGGGCTTGGCGTAGTGAGCACGGATGCGCTGCAGCAGGGCCCGGGCCGTGCTGTATTTGGTGCCGGTGACGGCGGCGGCTTCTTTGGGGTAGATACAAACCTGCTGCATAATGGGCTGGCAATGCGTAAAACGGACATGCGAAGATACAACGCTTACGGACCAGCCGTAGGTTCGTGGCATGTTCTACTTCGCTACACTTTTTCGGGTCGCTTGTGCGCTGACGGTTGGCTCCTGGCTGACGGGTTGTGCCGGATTGCGGAGTGACGAGCTGCCGGGGTCCTCGTTTACGGCCCGTGCGGCGGCCGCTGCGGAAGCGGCCCGGGTGGTGCGAGTGATTGATGCCGATACGTACATCATGCTGAGCGGTGGGTCGACGTACCGGCTGCGGCTGCTGGGCGTGGACGCGCCGGAGCCGGACCAGGCGTTTGGACCGCAAGCGGCGGATTCGGTGGCTAAGCTGCTGCCGGTGGGCCGGGTGGTGCTGGTGGCCAAGGCCGGGCACGACCTGTACGGCCGGACGCTGGGGGCGGTGCTGCTGCCGACATCGACGATGGCAGCTGCGGGGTGGCCGGTGCCGCTGGATTCGCTGCTGGTGGTGCGTGGGTGGGCGTGGGCCTACGACCCCGGCCGGCGGGGGGCAAGGCGGGCGGCCCAGCAAGCTCAGGCGGCCCAGTGGAGCCGGGGCCTGTGGAAATGCGGGGACAGCCAAGCGGTTCCGCCGCAGTTGTGGCGGTCGTTTGATGCACGAAATAAGCGGCGTTACCGGGGCAGCTGCACCTGGTAACAAGGCCGGCTAATGCAAGTCAGCACGGTTTATTATTCACTCCTCACCCCGATAACGTCATGGCACGTCAGACAGGTATTTTGGGCATTCAGGGCACCGTGGGTGGCTTGGTGTTCAGCAAAAACGGCAACATCTCACAGAAGCCGGCTAGTAACAAGGCCGCCTTTGCCAGCGCCCCAAGCCGGGCGCGAACGCGGGAAAACGCGGCTGAGTTTGGGTTGGCCGCCAACTACAGCAAGTTGCTCCGCGACTCGCTGCGGGTGGCCATTGCGGCCGCCAGCGACAGCCGAGTAACGTCGCGGCTCACAGCGAAGATGCGCGAAGTCATCGGCCTCGATGACACGAACGACCGGGGGCAGCGCGTGTTTGACGCAACCAACTCGGCACCGCTGCTCGGCTTCAACTTCAACGCGGGAGCTGGTATCGGACAGACGATGTACTTCCCCTACGAGGTGACGGGGGCCGGTGCGGACGTGACGATGACGATTCCGGCGCTGAACCCGGCTTCGGAAATCGCCGCCCCGCAAGGGACTACGCACTTTGAAGTGGTTTTCGCCGCTTCGTCGCTGGACATGGAGATGCTGACCTACACGAATGCTGTAGTGGCCGCGCCGCTGGGCGTCCTATCGGTGAACAGTCTGGCCTTGGTGAACCAGACGGTTGTTGCCTCTTTCCCGGCGGCTCCTGCCGCAGCCAACCTGGTGGTGGGCGTGGTGGGCATCAACTTCTACCAGCAGGTGAACGGGAAGTTTTACGCGCTCAACAACAACAGCACCAACCCGCTGGCGATTGAGTACGTGGCCTAGTCTTAGGCATCCTTGATGCGTTAGGGCCGGCCGGCAGCGGCCGGCCCTTTCTTTTTTTACTTCGTCCCTTCAACCCCTCTTTTGACAATGGCACTTACTGTTTACCAACTGCAATACAAGCGGCGCATGAAAAAGGCGCTGGCTTTGCGGGCTCGCGCCGACCGCCGCGCCCGCGCCCTGACGGCCCGGCTGGTGGCAACCCTGGCCGATGGGACCACGGCCGCCGCGCATATTGGCCGCCTGAACACGCTATATGGCACAGTTGTGAGCCCGCGCACGGATTTGCTGAACGGATTCTCGACGGCGGGCACGTCGGCCGGGCTGACAAGCGTAGCGGCGGCCAGCCTGGATGGTACGCCGGCCGTGGTGTACGTGAACATCGCCGACGGCAACGGCGGGGCCGTACTGGCGGGCGATGCCGACCTGGATTAATTTCTCACCCTCTCAAGAATCAGGATTATGCCTACTTTAACGGCTTACCAGCTGCAACACCGCCGGCGTATGAAGCGGGCTATCAGGCTGCGGGCGGATGCCGACCGCAAGGTTCGGCGCCATACTGAGCAGCTGCAGGCCGTGATGGCGGCAGGAGACGCGGCGGCGCGGGTGTGCGACGAACTCAACCGGGTGTACAATCAGGACATCAGCACCGAGACCATTTTGGTGCATACGGCCCTGGAAAATGCTTTTCAGGAAACCGTGCAAAACATGCTCATGGACAGTGGGCCCGGTGAGGAAGGGCTGTTGCTGGTGACGGTGCCCGACGCCAACGGCGGCGTGGTGCTACCAGCCAACGCCTTGCTGGATTAATAGCGCGAATGGTTTTACGGCACGAGAAAGGCCAGCTCCCTTGTCAGGAGCTGGCCTTTTTGCTTGTCCGGGGGTTTTATTGCTGCTGGCCCATCACCAAGTCGCTGTACGCGGGTGCACCGGCTGTGAGCACGTGCACGGTGGAAGGGACGGTGGCCAGGAACTGAGCGGGCATGCTGAGCGGGTGGGAGCCGCCGGACTGCGGCGGGCAAATTGGCCGGTGCAAGCACCGGACGACCGAGCACGTCGAGGCTTTTGGCGCCAACGGCGGTATAATACACGTCAGCGACGCGCCCAAATGGTCGGCCACCACGCTGCAATTACCCCGAGCCGTGAGCTTGGCCGCCGAGCCATGAATTAAATTAAATTTGACAGTGCCCCTGCGTGTTCCGTCAAAGTTCCGCTGGGTATATCTCCGCCTTTATATGACAACCAAAGTGAATTAACCCAATCATTTTCTATGCCTGTGAGCAGGGATTTCAAAATCAAATCGAAATCGTCTGAAATATAGGAAGCTAAATCAGAGACTTCTGTGCGATTGTACACGCGCTTATAGATATGTTCCCTGACTTTATCAATTCTGACCTTTTCCGATTGGAGGGAATTGTATTCTGTGTACAATTTACTGGTAGCATCATAGGCGGTAGTCCAAGGGGATGCGAACTCGCTTGCATCTCTCGCATCCAGTAAATCATCAAAATCGTTTCCAGATAGAGCCTGCTCAGATGGCATCTCCCCTCCAAAAACTAAGTTTTCTATTTTTTTCAGGGCATTTTCAGCGTTGTTCATATATACAAGTCGCGTTTGAGGTGTGAATCGAAAAAAGACAGACACTACATAACCCTGTCAAAACGAAAAGCTTGTAGTTTAGGGACAAGAGCCTTGGCTTTTGAGCCAGTCATGTATCAAATCAACTGCCTCTCTTGGGGAAACGTCTTCCCCTAGTGAGTGGGTATTATTAGGGGAACGGACATCGACTCGAATATCGCTATGCGGTTCGTAAGCTCGCCGGTAGGCATCAAACAATTCGCTATCAGTACCCGAAAAATCACCTTGGCGCGGTCCTACGTGGTTCCGTTCTGCTTCATGTAAGCGCCAATGGTCGTGCGCCGGGTCATCTCCTCTGAAATGTAAGGTTGGTCTGGTTTTATCAGCTCGTGATATTTCGAAAGGTCTTCCGACAGATTTTCTGACGGCGGGCACATGGTGTCCCGCCTCCCCAACATTAATTTTTTCATCCAGCCCCAGGGAATCAAAAGAACTGTTAGTATTAACTACATACGAATATAGCTTTTTGCCGCCTGCTACACGGATAGGGTCTTGTGAAATATAACTTCCACTTTCGGGGTCATAGTAACGGTATCGGTTGTAATACAAACCTGTCTCTTGGTCTTCGTATTGACCTTGATAGCGAAAAGGACAGTCCTTTGGCTTGCCCTTGCCGCGGCGAACTTGGCCATAACTATCAAGTGCCATCTCCCACGTCTGTTGACCATTTCGGTTATAAAGCTCTAAAGGCGTTCCTAAGTGGTCGAACACCACGCTATATGCTCCAGTTGCTGTAAGCTTGACGGCTGGGGCAAAGCTGTTTTCCTCAAACAGCCACGTAGCTAATTCGTCCACATTGCCCGCGCCGGGGCCGGCCTCCAGTTCTGTCCATTCGTGCAAGGGCTTGTCCCCGTCCCACACCCAACGGGTGACCCGGCCCCGGTGGCGCTTGCTTACCCGGCGGCCCAGGGCGTCATATGTGAAAGTCACGGCGTAGCCGCTGGGCAGGGTGACGGCCGTTAATTGCCCGGCCCCGTCCCAGGCGTAGCGCCACACCTGGCCGGCGTGGTTCGTCTTGCGGATGAGGTTGCCCCCTTCGTCGTAGGTGTAGCGGGTCCCGTTGGCTTGGCGCAGCTGCCCACCGGGGGCGTACTGGCGGTCGTCGTGGGCGGGCGAGCGGAACAGGTTGCCGACAGCGTCCAGCAGCCGCACGTCCTCGCTGCCGTCGGCGTATCGGGCACCAGTCAGCGCCCCGGCGGCGTCGTAGGAGTAGCCGGTGGTACCGGTCAGGCTGTCCTCAATCTGGGTGAGCTGGTTGGCCCCCTCCCAGTGGTAGCGGCGCTGGCGCGTGGGCTGCTGGCCCACGGCGACGCGCTGGCTCGTGGGTCGGCCAATGTCGTCGCGGCCCCAATCGAGGCGGACCCCGCCGCTGAGTTGGCGTTGTAGCTCCAGCCCGCGCGCGTCGTGCAGCAGCCGCGCTTGCCAGCTTTCCCCGGCTTGCACGGCAGCTAAGTTGCCTAGCGCGTCGTGTTGCCAAGCAAAAGCCGCCCCGAGCGAGGAACGCAGGGTCATTCGCTGCCCGCGGGCGTCGTATTCGTAGTGTATCGTGTGCGCCCCCTGGTGTTCGCGTACCACCCGGCCCAGCGCGTCGCGTTCTAGGTGCACGGTTGCCGTTGCGGTGCTGGCCTCGATTAAGGCCCCGGCAGCGTCATAGCGATAGGTAGTCGACGCTTCGTCGTTGTGGGCCACGGCGGCTAGGCGGCTGGCCGCGTCGTAGGCGTAGGTGGTGGTGCGCCCGGCTGGCCGGTG
>JANXMN010000290.1 GCA_025354605.1 Hymenobacter sp.
CGGCGGCGGCGGTGCGGCGCAGCGGCAGCCGCTGCCCGTAGCCGGTGACGATGGCCGCCGGCAGAGCCACAGCGCGGGTGGTATCGGCGGGCGTCTGGGCATGGGCGGCGAGGGGCAGCAGCCGTGCCAGCAGTGCCAGTCGCAGCCCACGCCGCAGAAATCGAAATAGCTTCATGCAACTAAGGTCGGGACGAGGCAGACCAGCGCAGTACGCGAATTGTTGGCCCGGGGCATACTTTTTCGCGCGCTTCGGGCGTTGCTACCGCCGCAGATGCCGCTTCTTTTCTCATGATGCCCTTCCATCTCCTCCGTCGCCACCGCTGCCCGCTGCTTTTGCCCCCAGGCCTGCTGGCGCTGGCGGGGCTGCTGCTGGTAGGCTGCCTGGCGCTGCGCCCCTGGCAGGAGCGGCTGAAGCGGCGCGTAGCCGTGGAATTGACCATGCCAGTCCGGCATGGTCACAGTAGCCTTGCCAACATTTTCGAGCCTAAAAAACTCACTAAATGCAATGCGTGGCACGATACGTATTTCGATGGTAGTGCTGCCGGTGATGCGCGGCGGGCGCTTGGTATTATTCGTCGGGTTGCGGCCATGCAGGCGATGCCTCTACGCGACCAGCGACTCCGGGTGCAACTGGGGCCACATGCAACTTATGCGGAACTGGTGTTTCTGCTCAATACGATGATTCGCTTTAACATCAAGAAGTATGTGCTCGACATTAACCACGGCCCCACCACCTTCTACGCTTTTACGGTAACACCGCTAGCCCACAGGCACCCAATCCTGCTGATGCCTGATTAATGTTTCTCGAACTTGCGCTCTGTCAAATGGCACATGCGCGCAACTGTGGTTACTAACCTGCCCTGCCTGCAAACCCTCAATAATTTCATTGGCAATAACCCTTACGCGGCCAGGCGGCTGACAAGTCAATGGGGCGCTTTTTCAACGCTCACCGGCAGTACAGCGCCTCCCACAGCGCCTGGTCCTGCCCATAAATATCCCGGAAGAAGCGCAGGTGGCCATTCTCGACTGTGCAGGTGGCGTATCGAATAAAAATAGGCAGCGGCCGGCGCAGCAGCACATCTTGCGGGGGGCACTGCCGGGCCTGGGCCGGCGGGAGCAGCGGTGTGGGGTTGCCCTCGCGGCGCAGTAGCCAGGCGGCCAGCTCGCGCGGGCGGTCCACCCGGATGCAGCCGTGGCTGAGGGCGCGGTTAGCCTGCGCGAAGAGGTAGCGCTCGGGGGTGTCGTGCAGGTATACGAGGTAGGGATTGGGAAAGTGAAAAACGTAGTTGCCCAGCACGTTGCGCGGCCCGGCGTCCTGCTGAATCGTGTACTTGAAGCTGCTTTCCGTTACCTCGCTCCAGGCAATGCGCCAGGGATTGCGGCGCTGGCGGCGGCCATCGTACACGGCCAGGTCGCTTTCGGCCAAAAAGCTGGGGTCGTCCTGCAGCCGGGGCAGCATTTCTTGGCTGGCAATGGAATACGGCACGTTCCAGACCGGGGCCAGGGTGAAGTACTTGATGCGGCTCCGGAGCGTGGGCGTCGGCGTAGCAGGCTTGCCCACAATCACGCGGTGGCGGCGCTTCACCGTGTCGTGCCCTATCACCAGCAGCTCAAAGGCGGGGATGTTCACCAGCAGGTATTCGGGCTCGGTGATGGGTTCGGCGCGCCAGCGCTCGAGGTTGAGGGCGATGCGCTCGAAGCGTGGACGGTGGCACGCCACCACCGAATCGGGCGGGCCAGGCGGCTGGGCCAGCCACTGGGCCAGCGCCTGCTGCAGTTGGCGATACTCGCGGTTCGTGGGCTGGCCGGCCAGCAGGGCCGCTGGCCACGCGCTATCGGCCAGAGCGGCGCGGAGCCGAGCGGCGGCCCCGGCTGGCGGCGGCAAGCGGTACCGGCGGCCGTGCTGCAGGTCGTGCATGAAAGTCAGCACGGCTTCGGTCAGATACAGCTCGAAACGGGCCAGCTGCGGCCGGCGGGCAGCGGCCGGAGCGGGCGTAGCCAGCGAATCGCGCAGCGCCAGCAGCTTGGCAACGCCATAGTCGGTGGGCTGTAGGCCGTAGGCATAGGCCTGGGCCAGTAGCCCCAGCACTGCCCGCGTAGGGCCGCCCAGACTGTCGGCCACCAGCCAGACCGGAGCCGCCGCCGGTTTATAAAACGCCCGGACGGCGGCAACTGGCCGAGAGCCGGGATTGGCGGAAGCCAGCTGGGCCGGCGGCAGCGTATTGAGCGCGGCCTGCAGCAAGGCCGCTACGCTGGATAGCACCGGGCTAGTTGCTGAAACGGCGGGCAGCTGGGCCGACGACAGCTCTCCTACTTGCGGCACCGGCACAACTGGCCCCAGGGCCGTGCGACATCCTTCCGCCACCAGCACCAGGCCGAAGCAGCAGCGGCGCAGGAATGGGCAGACGGATAGCATGACGAAGGCGGGCAGCGCGTGAGCAGCCCGTCTTAAATATAAGAAAATAAACCCGTCTATACTTAAAATGGCTCGTGGCCCCATTGGCGCGGCAGCTACCTTCGGCAATGCGCTGCGTAACCACGTAGCCATTGTCCGCCCCGCGCCATTTCGCCCGCCTATGCCCGCCCTTCCGCCCGACCTGCGCCGCGCCCTGCTCCAGCTGCCCGACAAGGAGAAAGACCAGCTCCTCACCCGCCTCGTGGCCCAGGATGCCGTGCTCACCGAGCAGCTGTCCTTCCGCCTGCTCGAAGGACCAGAGGCCCTCGAAAACCGCCGCGCCGCCCTGCGCGCTCAGGTCGACGACCCGGTGCGCGGCTTCCACCCCACCCCCAACGACCTGCTCGTGATTCTGCGGCAGCTGCAGGCCCGGCTGGCCTACCATGCCAAAATCACCGGCGACCATTTTGGCGAAATCGAGCTAAGCTGGCGGCTGCTGCACAACGTGTTCCGCCAGCAGGCCGCTACCACGGCCCGCCTGCACGGCCCCACCCAGCCCCTGCTGCAGCACCTGGCCAAACGCGCTCACGAAACGCTCAAACAAACCCAGCGCCTGCACGAAGACCTCCACCTGGAGCTGGCCGAAACGGCCACCGCCGTGCTGGCCGCCCTCTGGCAGTCGGGAGCCGCGCCGCTGGCCCGGGAGCTGGGCCTGCCCCACTCACTGGCCTGAGCAATAGTGGCTGTTCAGCCCGGAGCGCAGGCCGTTCGGCGGGCAGTGGAATCCTTTTGGAAAGAATTGCAGTACAAGGCTTAAGAGACTAATTCGCGGCTGCTTTCGGTCTCTTCAGTCACTTTCATTACGGCTTCCGGCCCATTCAATTTTCATCATGAAAAACTTATTCTCCCTGCTTTTCCTCGCCCTCACCCTGTCGACCAGCGTAGCCGTGGGCCAGCACCGCCCCAAAGTCAAAGCCAAGCGGGCTTTTAATCACAGCTCCGAGGCCGGCAAGGGCCGAAACGACAAGGCCCATTTCCGCAAGGAAAATGCCCGACCGGTCATCGACCTGAATCCGCACTCCCCCGAAAAATTCAAGACGGCCAAGGCCAACCACCACTACAAGTTTAGCAAGCCTCATTAGGCGTAATGGGCTACCTGCCAAAAGGGCCGCTGCTTCTTTCGAAGCAGCGGCCCTTTTGTAATTATGAGTTATGAATTATGAGTTATGGGTTGCTTAA
>JANXMN010000331.1 GCA_025354605.1 Hymenobacter sp.
ACGCTCCCCGGCCCGCGCTGGGGAGCGTTGCAGCGGAGGTCGGCCAGCCACGCCGCGCTTGGAAGCAGTGGCGCTGCGGTAGGCTGATTGGCGGCGGTTGCGTACGCCGTGCAGGGTGCTTTGACCAGTTTTTCTAGATGCTTTTTCCGTCAATTCAGGGAGGAAGAATCTGCTCTGCTTCGCATGATTGGGGTATTCGGTGGCGGCCTGGGTTTCGTTGGTGAATCGGGATATTATTAATCCTGATAAATAAAGTTCTCAGCTATTTACGGAAGGATATTCTGCCATACCTTAGAGGTAAATCAATTTATTTCAAGCTTATGCCGCATTACTTACGCACATTTGGATTACTAACCTGTAGCATTTGGAGCGTGCAAGCGCTGGCACAGGTTTCCGACGCCACAATGGCTGGCGCGGGCCATCAAAGCAGTTCGGTCGTAGCCGCGCCTCGCCCAACGCGGGCGGCGCGAGGGATGGCCGCCTGGACGACCGTGGCACCCATGGCCACTGCACGTGCCGAGGAAGGCGCGGTGGCTCACCCCAATGGCAAAATATACGTCTGGGGTGGCTACCAGGGAAACTTTTCAGTTTCCCTGAATTCGGCGGAGGCGTACGACATCGCCACCAATACCTGGTCGGCCATTGCTCCTTTGCCGACCACTTTTCGGGGGCCGGCAGCAGCGGTAGGTCTGGATGGCTCCGTTTACTCCTTCGGGGGCTATGATGGCGGGTACACGGGAGCATCCTACAAGTATAACGTGGCTGCCAACACCTGGACGGCCATTGCGCCGATGCCGGTGGCACGCTGGGAAGCCCGGGCGCTGCGGGCCGCCGATGGCCGCATCTTCGTGTTTGGAGGGTGGAATGCTGGTCTGGGTACGCAGGTTGGCGACGAAGTCCAGATTTATAATCCGACTACTAACACGTGGGCGACTGGCGCGGCCATGCCAACGGCGCTTTTCGGGGCCGGGGCCGGAACCGACGCGGCCGGGCTGATGCACCTCTACGGGGGCATCACCGGTAGCTCTGGTTTTCCTCCTTCACAGGCGCACATCGCGTACAACACCAGCACGAATACCTGGGTGGCCGCCGCCAACACGCCCGCCCCCGCCCGGGCCTACACCAATGGGACTACCGGTTCCGACGGCAATTTGTACCTGCTGGGCGGCGACAACGACATTGTGGCGGGTTCGGGCACGTTCTACAACCAGGTCGACTTCTACAACCCAACCACGGCCGTGTGGAGCAGCGGCACCGCCCTGCCCGTACCCCTGACGGAGGCCGCCTCCGTGGCAGCGGGCAGCAATTTGTACGTACTGGGCGGGCTGCCGGCAGCTAATACCGCACAGAGCACGGTGTACCGCATGGCGACCACCCCGGCAATTACTTCTACCCTGTGGACGGGCACCACCTCGACGGACTGGTATACGGCCGGCAACTGGACGAACGGCGTGCCTACCAGCACCGTCGATGCCCTGATTTCGGCCGGGGCCCCGCGCTACCCCGTGGTAACCAGCGGGTCGGCCACCGCCCAAAAGCTGACCCTGGCCACCGGCGGCAGCCTGAGCCAGTCGGGCGGCACGCTGAGCCTGAGCGGCGACTTCAGCAACGGCGGCACTTTTGCCGCCACGGGCGGCACGGTAGACCTCACCGGCAGCGGCAGCCAGAGCGTGGGCGGCACCAGCCCGACCAGCTTCTGGAACCTGAACGTTGGGGCGAGCGGAGCTTCGCTCAGCGGCGCGGCCGACATGCAGCGGGTCCTCTCGCTCACTGGCAACCTGAGCGCCAATGGGAAAACTTTCACGCTGCTTTCCAACGCTGGCGGTACGGCGATGGTGCTGAACAACGGCGGCACCGTGACGGGCGCGGCCACCGTGCAGCGCTATATCGACCCCAGCCTGAACCCCGGCCTGGGCTACCGCCACTACAGCTCGCCGGTGGCCAGCACCACCGTGGCCGACCTGGCAACGGCGGGCTTCTCGCCGGTACTGAACAGCGCCTACAACTCCTCGGCGACGCCGGCCACGACCAACGCCTTTCCCACCGTGTTTGGCTACGACGAGGCCCGGGTGGCTTCGGCCACCAACAACCTTGCTCCCTTCGATAAGGGCTGGGTCTCGCCGGCTGCCGCCACCGACCCGCTCACCGTGGGCCGCGGCTACACCGTCAACCTGAGCGCCAGTGAGAACGTCGACTTGGTGGGCACGCTCAACAACGGCTCCTTGCCGGTGGGCGCGCTTTCCTACAGCGGCCTGGCCAACTCGGGCTGGCAGCTGCTGGGCAACCCCTACCCGGCCCCGCTCGACTGGAACGTGGCCCGCACGGGCTTGCCCGTGGGCGTGATTGACGCCGTGTACGTGTTCAAGTCGGCTACCCAGTACACGGGCAGCTACCAGTTTTATCAAAACGGCTTCGGCACGCTGCCCGGCGGCCTGATTGGCTCGATGCAGGGCTTCTTCCTGCGTGTGAGCCAGAACGTGCCCGCCTTCAGCTTCCAGAATAGCTGGCGCTCGACGGTCTATCAGAACCCGACCTTCAACCGCGGCACGACTGAAACCCGTCCCGTGGTGCAGCTGGATTTGGTGACGGCCGCTGGCACGCACGAGCCCACTTTCGTCTATTTTGAAAACGGAGCCACCGCCGGCTTCGATGCCCACTACGATGCCGACAAGCTGCCCAACTCGACGGGCCTGAACCTGTCGTCGGAAATAGCCGGGGGTCAGCGCCTGGCCGTCAACGGCCTGCCCGTGCTAGGCACCGCCGCTCTCACCGTGCCCCTGACCGTGGGCGTGCCCGCCGCCGGCACCTATGCCCTGACGGCCACCCAGCTGCTGAATCTGCCCACCACGCCGGTGTACCTGCGCGACCGCCAGACCGGGACCCTCCTCAACCTGGCCAGCCAGGCCAGCTACTCGTTCACCACGGCCGCTGGCGCGCTGCTCACGGGCCGCTTCGAGCTGGTGTTTGCGCCGCAGAGCCCACTGGCCGTTTCGAACGTGGCCCTGGCCGCGCAGGTAGGCCTCTACCCGAACCCGGCCCAGTCGGCCACGTTCGTGGAGCTACCTGCCGCCCTGGGCCGCACGGTCGTCACGGCTTCGCTAATGGATGCCCTGGGCCGCACGGTGCGCAGCCAGGCGCTGCCCGCGCAGGGCGCGGCCGCTCACCTGCTTTCGCTGGCCGGCGTGGCCCCTGGCGTCTACACCTTGCACCTGGCCACGAGTGCCGGCGTGCTGGTAAAGAAGCTGGTGGTGGAGTAATTCGGTTAGAAGGGAGCCGCTCGTGCAACGCGGGCGGCTCCTCAAACGCCCATTTTGTAGTTCGATTATTTCCCTTAAAAAAATGTTCAAATACCTGCTTCTTGCTTCCGCCTTTTTGTTAGCCTTCGGGGCCAAAGCCCAGGCCCCCGCCGATGGTGGCCCCGCGCCGGCCGCTCCCACGGCTACCCCGCTCGACGGCGGAGTCTCGCTGCTGCTGGCCGGCGGCCTAGTCTATGGCCTGCGCCGCCTGCGTCGTAAGCGCTAGTACGGTAGCGGCGCTACACTCGTTGAGCCCTACTTTGTCAACGCTTCCTTGCGCTTCGGCACAGGGAGGCGTTTTTTTTGAGGAAGGATATCCTATTGCTGTGCTTGTTGAGCAGGCCATCCGCTACCTTCGCGGCCATGAAACTTCCGCTGCTGGCGGGGCTGGGACTGACGGCGGCGCTGCTGCTGGCCCGGCCTGCCGCTCATGCCCAAACTGCCCCCGCCGTGTCCGAGGCCCCATCGTCCGCCCTCAAAACCTACGCCCTGCGCCTGCGCCCCGGCGACGACCTGCGCCAGCAGCTCACGGCTTTCGTGCAGGCTCACCACATCGCGGCGGGCACGATGCTCACCTGCGTGGGCAGCCTCACGGTGGCCACGCTGCGGCTGGCCAACCAGGAAGGTCCAACGGTGTACCGGGGCCACTTCGAGATTGTGTCGCTGGTGGGCACGCTCTCCACCAATGGCTCGCACCTGCACCTGGCCGTGGCCGACAGCACCGGGCGCACCATCGGTGGGCATCTGCTCGATGGCTGCCGGGTGTACACCACCGCCGAAATCGTGCTTGGCGAGCTGCCGCAGCTGGCGTTTCGGCGCGAAACGGATGCCACTTTCGGCTACCAGGAGTTGGTGGTGCGGCCGGCGGCAGCTGGTGCGGCTGTTTCTCCCGGCAGACCAACCGACGCGCCGCCAACTCCGACCCGCGCCCGGCCCGAAAAAAGCAGCCCGAAAAAAAGATGAGCAGGGCGTGAAATTCATTGCGGCGGGCTGCTTATTATTGTAGGAATGGGAGCACTGCGGGCCCGGCCGGAAACCGGGCTTTAAGCTGCTTCAAGGGTTTCTACCTCTGTTATGTCGACTGTATTTCGTGGTGCCGTGCTGGTGCTGCTGCTGGCCGGCCCGCGCCTGGGCGCGAGCCAGCAAACCCCCGCGCCAATGCCCCGGCCGGGCCAACTCGTGAAGGAGGGCATCGCCCTGCACGACAAGGAAGACTATCCTGGGGCCATTGCCCGCTACCAGGCCGTCACGCCCGGCGACTCGTCGTACGCCACCGCCCAGAGCGAGCTGGCCCTGAGCCTGGAGGCCGCCGCCCGGCACGAAGAGGCCGTGGCCGCCGCCCGCCGCGCCCTGGTGCTCAACCCCTTCGAGCCCCAGACATACAATACGCTGGCCACCGCCCAGGCGGCCCTCAAGCAGGTGGATGCCGCCCTGGCTACCTACGCCACCGGCCTGCACCTGTTCCCTTACAACCAGAACCTGGTGTACAACCAGGGCGTGGTGGAGTTTCAGCACGACAAGGTGGGGCCGGCGCTGGCCAGCCTGGAGCGCAGCATCGAGCTGAAGCCCACCCACCCCAACTCGCACCGCCTGCTGGGCTCCCTGGCCGCCGAGCAGGGCCAGCCCGCCCACGCCCTCACCAGTTGGCTTATCTGCCTGATGACGGGCGACGACGGGGCCGCCGCGCACGACGTGCTGGTGCTGGCCGAGCGCCTCTCGCAGGGCGCGCCCGTGGTCGACGACAAGGACCGGGTGAAGCCCGTGGCTGCCAACGAGGCCTTCGAGGAGCTCGACCAGCTGCTCGAAAGCAAGGCGGCGCTGCAGGCCAGCTACGTATCGAAGGTAAAGTTCGCGGCGGCCGTGGTGAAGCAGACCCAGCTGCTGGTGGAGAAGTTTCCGGTGGATGGGCCGGCCACCGATTTCTGGGTGCGGGCCTACGGGCCGGTGATGGCCGCCCTCCGCCAAGGCGACAACCTGACGGCTTTCACCTACCTGATTCTGCAGTCGGCCGACGACAAAAAGGCCTCGCAGTGGCTGAAGTCGAATAAGAGCAAGGTAGAGGCGATGGCGAAAGTGGTGGTGCCGAAGCTGCTGGCGCTGCGGACTTCGCAGCAGGTAGCGGGCCAGCCGGCTGGTACGCGCCAGCCCGGCTGGTACACCAACGGCAGCCTGTTTGGCCTGGGGCCGGGCACCACCACGGCCGCCGGCGACTTCCAGGGCAGCGGCGCGTGGATTTCGATTGACGAAGATGCCGGCTACGTGGATGGCCGGGGGCAGTACAATGCCGCCGGCAAGCGCGTGGGCGACTGGAAGGCGTTTCGGCCCGACGGCACCCTGCGAAGCGAGGGCCACTACAACGAGCAGGGCGAGCGCGAGGGCCTGGTGCGCGAGTACCACCTCAACGGGCAGCCCGCCAACGAGGCCACCTACCACGCCGACAAGGTGCAGGGCGTGCTCACGCTGTTCAACGAGTGCGGGGCGCGCACCGGCACCCGCACCTTCAAGGACGACAAGCTCGAAGGGCCATACACCACCTACTACGACAACGGCGCGCTGCGCATGCGCGTGAACGTGCGCGCCGACCAGGAAGACGGCGTGCAGGAAGGCTTCTACGCCGACGGCACGCCCGAATACCGCACCACCCTGGCCATGGGCGTGAAGCAGGGGCCTTTCGTGACCTACTACCCCGATAAAACCGTGGAGCGCGAGGGCAGCTACGACCACGACGCGTTCGAAGGCCCCATTCGCGAAAACTTCGCCGACGGCCGCCCCAGCCTGGAGGGCCGCTACGCCAAGGGCAAGCACGCCGGCACCTGGAAAACCTACTTCCGCAACGGCAAGCTGAGCGTGGAAAAAAGCTTCGACGAGGCCGGTGAGCTGCAAGGCACCTACCACGACTACGACGAAACCGGCCACCTCTACTGCGACACCGAGTATGTGCACGGCCGGACCACCCACCTGCGCTACTTCAACCGCCAGGGCCAGCCCGTGCTCGACAAGGACACCCGCAAGGGCCGCGTGCCCGTGGAGCTGCCCGACGCTGACGGCCGCAAAAATGCCAGCGGCACCTACCTCGACGGGCAGCTGGTGGGGGAGTGGCGCTGGTACCACCCCGATGGCGGCGTGCGCGAAATCGGCCACTTCGACAACAAAGGCAGCAAGACGGGTACCGCCGAATTCTATTTCCAGGGCGGGCAGCTGCAGCGCCGCCTCAGCTACGATGCCGCCGGCCAGGAAGACGGCTATTTCGAGCAGTTCACCGGCGACGGCCAGCCCTCGGCCACCGGCTCCTACCTGGCCGGCCAGCGCCACGGCGCGTGGAAAAACTTTTATTCGGATGGCCGCCTAAGCGAGGAGATGGAGTACTTCAAAGGCCAGCCCAACGGCCCGGCCCGCAGCTACGCGCCTGGCGGTAAGCTCAGCCAGGAGCGCCGCTTCGAGTTCGGCCAGCTGCGCCGCCTCGTGAGCTTCGACTCGACCGGCCGGGTGCTGACCGAGGTGAGCCTGAAGCCCGACACCCGCGAGTACCTGCTGCGCTACCCCGGCGGCCAGCCCTACTACCGCTCGGGCGTGGGCTGCTTCGCCCAACACGGCCCGGCCGTGTGGTACCGCCCCGACGGTACCGTGGAAACCACCATTGCCCAGGTGAACGGCCAGCGCGAGGGGGCGCTTCGGGCCACTTTTGCCGGCGGCAAGCCCAGCCAGACCGGTCAGTACCACGCTGGCGAGGCCAGCGGCGAGTGGCTGAGCTACTACCCCGGCGGCCAACTGCACCAGAAAAGCCACTACCGCGACGGCGACGACGACGGCGAGTACCTGAGCTACTTCCCCAACGGGCAGGTAGAGCTGCAGGAGGGCTACGAAGGCGGCCGCCGCCTCGGGCCCAGCCGGCGCTACAACCCCGCCGGCGAGCTGTTGCTCGAAAAAGATTTTGACTACGGCACCCTGCGCAGCTACCGCGCCCCCGCCGAGGGCAGCGCCGCCCAGGCCCTGCCCAACCAAACCGGCCCCCTGACGGTGAATTTCGCCAACGGCAAGCCCGCCGCAACCGAAACCTACGAGCACAACCAGCTCATCGGCCCCGCCACCTACTACTATTCGTCGGGCGCGGTATTCCGGCGCACCACCTTCGCCAAGGGCCTGCGCACCGGCCCCCTCGAAAGCTACTACCCCAACGGCAAGCTCATGGAGCAGGAAAGCTACCTGCACGGCGAGCTCAGCGGCCGCTGCCGCTACTTCCGCCCCGACGGCACCCTGGAGCGCGAGCAAACCTACCGCTGCGGCGAGCGCCATGGCCCCGGCACCACCTTCGATGCCGCCGGCAAGCCCCTGCACACCGGAGTGTGGTGGAACGGGATGCTGTACGATGGGAAGTAGGGGAGGGGCCGGGGCTGTCATCCTGAACGGAGCGCAGCGGAGGGAAGGACCTTACCACGTGCGCAACTCGTCCAATCGAAACTGGTCATGTGTTATCGTTTAGCCGTGATAAGGTCCTTCCCTGCGCTGCGCTCCGTTCAGGATAACTGTTCCATCAAATAGCTCAACCGCTTCTCTCACTAGGAATAATCCCGCTATTCCCCTAACTTGAGGTCAATTATCCGTTATCCGTCCAATTCCACGCGTCCTTACCGAATGTATTTATCCCGTTGTTTCCTCCCCCTGCTGCTGCTGGCCGCCCCGGCCGCCTATGCCCAGGCTCCCCCCAGCCAGCTGCTGACGCAGCTGCGCCAGCAGTATCCCAACGAAAAAGCCGTGTACCTGGAAATGCGCCAGGACCTGACCGTCGAAATTCGCAACGACTCGGTGCAGGTGGTCAGCCGCCACCACGCCGACATGCTGCACCTGGCCGAGCAGTCGGGTATGTACGCCGACGACCGGGTGTTCAGCTCGCACTTCAACCGGCTGCAAAAGCTGGAGGCCCGCACGCTGGTGCCCAATGGCGAGAAGTTCAAGACGGTGAAGGTGACGGATTTCAAGGACAAGTTTGAGATTCAGTCGGGGGTGTTTTTTGATGACACGCGGTCGGTGTCGTTCACGTTTCCGGCCGTGTCGCCGGGGGCGCGCACCGAAACCGACTACACCGTGCGTCACGTCGACGCCCGCTTCGTGATGCCGTTTTTCGTGGGCTCCTACGTACCCGTGCGCCACGCCGAGCTCACCATTACCGCCCCCAAAGGCGTGGTGATTGGCTACAAAACCTTCCACGCCGAAAACACGCCCATCAAGTAC
>JANXMN010000360.1 GCA_025354605.1 Hymenobacter sp.
TTCTACCGCACCAAAGGCCAGTTCAAAAAGGCCATCCTTGATTTTTTTGACCGGCTCCCCGAGTTTGGGCAAGACCTCGCGTCCCGGCTAACTCGTAAATTTCACATTCTCGACGCGCAACCCACTTCGTGACGAGTATAACTCGGCCGCGTGCAGCCGCAGCATCACATCAGCACCGGCTTTTTTGCTGCTCAGCTTGGCGTTCAATGTTTCATCAGCCTGCTCGCCAGTTGGCGAGATAGTGCTGAGCGTCGCTTCGGCACCATATCCGTTGATAACCATACTGCCGACTACCATCATACGGGCCGGCGGCTCGGCTGCCTTCGGGTAAAACGCCCACGAGCCGGCTACGGCCAGCGCCAGGGCGGCGGAGAGAAATACTTTTTTCATGGGATGAGGGGAAAGAAGGTGAAGTATAATTTCGCCCCAATGTATTTTGCCGCCGCTAAAGTCACTTTCGCCGCGGACGCTTTGGCGCGGCGGTGTTCCTTTTCCCTCCCGCCGCCCATGGGCATGTCCTGCGAGCTTCGCCAAATCACTCCCGACTACGCTCAAAAGCTGCTGGCCGCCCCCGACCTGGTGCTGCATTACGCCGAGCGCGCCGAATCGGGCCGCCTGCCCAAAGAAGCGCAGGGCGAAGACCTCGACCTCGACAAAGCCTGGCACGGCCTGCACTACCTGCTCACGGGCACGGCCTGGGGCGGCACCGCGCCGGCCGGCTACCTGCTGGCCGGCGGCGCGCAGGTGGGCGACGAGCAGGAGCACGATATATCCGGCTACGGCCCGGCCCGCATTCTGGCGGCTGAGCAGGTGGCCGTCTTCAGTGCCCTGGTCAGCACCGAACTCACTACGGCCGCCGTACGCCAACGCCTCGACCCAGCCGAAATGACCCGGCTCGCCATTTACCCCGAAGTGTGGGACCGCGCCGACGAAGCCGAAACCAACCTCGAATTCCTGAACGAAGCCGCCGCCGGGCTGCGCGGGTTTCTCCGGCGGGCGGCGGCACAGGGACAGGCGGTTATTATCTACCTGGCATAGGCTCGCTTATGGGACTCGATACCGTGGAGTTGATTGTCACCTTCGAAAAGCATTTCGGGCTGGCTATTCACGACCGGGTGGCCGAGCGTATCAATACCGTGGGCGAGATGGCCGCGTGGCTGGGCCAGCAGCTGGGCACCACCGGTCGGCGCGATTCGGCTGCCCGCGTGGCGGTGGCCACGCAGCTGCGGGAGCTATTCGCGCTACCAGCTACCCTGGCTGCCGCCGCGGCTGAAGCGACGCCGCTGCAACCGCTGCTGCCCGACCTGAATGCCTGGAAAGACTCCGCTACTCAGCTGCGAACCCGGCACGGCCTGGAGCTGCCCCGGCTGCCCCTGGTTCCCTCCTCTCCGGCCATTGGCTGGCTGGCCCGGCTGTTTGGCAGCGACCGGCTGCCGCCCCGACCCGCCTTGAGCACCAGCACCCTGGGTGAGCTCATCGACTGGACCGTGGCCCTGAATTTCGAGCTGCTGCTGCCGCCGCCGTACCACAATCAATATGATGTGGAACAAGCCGGCGTCGGCCTCACCTGCGATAAATGTGGGATAAGCGTGCAGGAAATCCGGCTTGGCAGCAGCTTCACCAACGATTTGGGCCTGGACTAAAGTCGTCGCACTCAGCCAAACCCGCCGCCCGTGCCGTAATTTGGCCCCATGATGAAAGTCGTTCCCGCATCTGAACCCCTCGTGCTGCTCGAATGCCTCGTGGCCGGCACCTCGCACCGCCCCAACCTGGAGAAGTACGAGCCCAAGCTGAAACTCGGCCAGGCCCTGCACCTGAGCCGCGAAGCCGACAACCACTACGACGACTGGGCCGTGCAGGTGCACACCGCCCCCGCCACCGACCCCGCCAACGTGTGGCTGGGCTACCTGCCCGAGGGCCGCAACGAAACCGTGGCCCGCCTGCTCGATGCCGGCAAGCACCTCTCGGCCCGCCTCAACCACAAGTCCTGGGAAACCGACTGGCTGCACCTCGATATTGAGGTGCTGCTGCACGAGTAGGCTGGGCATAAGAAAACAAGAAGGACGTCATGCTGAGCGAAGTCGAAGCATCTCTACCGCGCAA
>JANXMN010000382.1 GCA_025354605.1 Hymenobacter sp.
ATGCGCGGCGGCTGGATAATGATTCCGCTGGTGATTCTTTCAATAGTATCGCTCTACATCATGCTGGAGCGCTACCTCACCATCCGCAAAGCCGCCGGCGACCCGGATGCTTTCATGGCCAACATTCGCGCCCTGATGGTGAAGGGCGACCTGGCCGGGGCCAAGCTGCTGTGCGCCCAGACGGCCTCGCCGCTGGCCCGCATGGTGGAGAAGGGGCTGCGCCGCATTGGCTTGCCGCTTAAGGAAATCGAAACCAGCGTGGAGAACGTGGGCAAGATTGAGATTGCCCGGCTCGAAAAGAACATCAGCATCCTGGGCATCATTGCCGGCAT
Organism: Hymenobacter sp.; assembly: GCA_025354605.1. GTDB lineage: Bacteria > Bacteroidota > Bacteroidia > Cytophagales > Hymenobacteraceae > Hymenobacter. The sequence continues at coordinate 333 of JANXMN010000382.1, forward strand.
CGCGCCCATGATTGGCTTCGTGGGCACGATTATCGGCGTTATCAAGATTTTTTACTCCATTGCCGCCACCAAGGAGTTTGGCATTCCGCAGGTGGCCGACGGCCTTTACGTGAAGCTGGTGACCTCGGCTACCGGCCTCATCGTCGGCATCATTGCCCACATCGGCTACCACTGGCTCAGCATTCTGGTCGAGCGCATGGTTTTCCGCATGGAGAACTCGGCCATTGAGTTCATGGATATTCTACAGGATAACTAAAAGAGAGTTATGAATTATGAGTTATGAATTATTTGTCTGCTTATGCCGCAGGCCAGAAACTCATAACTCATAATTCAGAACTCAAAATTACCTCCGATGAACCTCTCCCGCCGACACCGTCTTACCTCGCACGTCGAAACCGGGGCTATGAACGACATCATGTTCTTCCTGATGCTGTTCTTCCTGATTGCTTCGACGCTGGTAAACCCCAATATTATTAAGCTGCTGCTGCCCAGCGCCAAGTCGAGCACGCAGGTAATGAAGCAGCCCATCACGATTTCAGTGGATGAGGCCGGCCAGTACTTTGTAAATAAAAAGCCGGTAGCTCCAGAAGGAGTGGAGCCCGCGCTGGTGGCCCTGGTTGGCCCCGCGACGCCCACCACCCAGCAGCCCACCGTGGTGCTACGCGTCGATGCTTCCTTGAACGTGCAGAAGCTCGTAAATATTCTCGAAATCGGGAACCGCCTCAAGCTGAAAATGGTGATGGCAACCCAGGCCCAGCAGGCGGCCGGCAAATAAGCAGCACCCCGAAAAATGGCCATTGACTATCCCGAACCGAATCGACGCCAGGCCCTGATTGGGACTGTGCTCATTCATGGGCTGTTGCTGCTGCTGTTTTTATTCGTGCATTTCACCGGGCCGAACCCTCCGCTGGCCTCGCCCATGGTGAGCGGCAGCGGCGGCGTGGAATTGAACTACGGCCTCGACCCGGTGGGCGCGGGCGACGTGCAGAGCATGGCCCCGGCCAACGCCTCGCCCAACCGCGCCGACAGCCGCCCGCCCCAGGCCAGCCCCGAGCCCCAACCGCGGCCGGTGCCCACCGCCACGCCCGACCCCACGCCCCCGTCCTTGGAAAAAATTATCACCAGTGAGGCCGAGGAAAGCCCGGTTTCGCAGCCACCCGTCGTGAACCCAGCCCCGGCCCGGGAGGAAGTGAAACCCGCGCCCCGGCCGCGCCGGCAGGTAGCCGTGACATTTTCGCCCAAAGGCAGCCCCACCGGTGGCGGCAACGGCGTGAATGGCAGCAGCAACGCCCCCACGGGCAACAGCAACGGCGACGATGCCCCCGGCACCGTGGGTGACAAAGGCGACCCGCGCGGCACTATGGGCGGGGTGCGCTACACCGGCGAGCCCGGCTCGGGTGGAGGTGATGGCGGCGGGGAAGGCGACGGATTTGGCAACGCCGGCTGGGCCTTCGACAACAAACCCGTGCCGCCGGTGGTGGACAACCAGGGTGGCGTTTTGCGCTTTAAAATCAAGATTGACGAGAGCGGCGAAATTCAGTCGGTGCAGAAGGTCAGTGGCAACATGTCAGCCGAACAGGTGCAAGTGTGCCGCAACCTTATTATGGAGAAGCTCACGGTGCGAAAAACGCGACCGCAGGCCGGTGCGGCCACTGGTTTTATTACCTTCCGATTTAAGGACGAGTAATCCAGCTGTTTAGCTGTGTTCGCTTGCATACAAGTCCCGTTGTCGTGTTGCGATGGCGGGATTTTTTGTAAGCGCTTTTTCGGACACCTTGTTTTTGCGAATTCATGCTGAAGCCGTTGCAATCGTTACTTTGCAGCTTCGATTCGCAACCCGAAATAACAACTTTCCCTCCCGTGACTTACGCTGAAACCCTTACGTTTCTCTACGAGCAGCTCCCCATGTTTCAGCGTGTGGGAGCGGCTGGTTTTAAAAAGGGGCTAGGCAACACGCTCGCGCTGGCCGAAGCGCAAGGTCATCCGGAGCTGAAGTTTCGCAGCGTGCACGTGGCTGGCACCAATGGCAAAGGCAGCAGCTCGCATTTGCTGGCGGCCGTGTTGCAGGCCGCTGGTTACAAAGTGGGCCTCTACACCTCGCCGCACCTGCGTGAGTTCACCGAGCGGATTCGGGTAAACGGGCGCGAGCTGGCCCCGGACTACTTAGTGGCGTGGGTGGCGCGGTGGCGGCCCCTGTTCGATGAGGTGCAGCCCTCCTTTTTCGAGATGTGCGTAGCACTGGCGTTCAGCTACTTTGCCGAGCAGCGCGTTGATGTGGCGGTAGTGGAAGTAGGACTAGGCGGGCGCTTTGATTCGACCAACATTGTGCATCCGCTCGTATCGCTCATCACTAATATTAGCTTCGACCACCAGGCCCTGCTGGGCAATACGCTGCCCGAAATCGCGGGCGAGAAGGCCGGCATTATCAAAGCCGGTGTGCCGGTGGTGGTGAGCCAGACCCAGCCCGAAGTAGCCGAGGTATTCCGCCGTGAAGCGGCGATGCAACTGGCCCATCTGGTTTTTGCCGATGAAATCTACCAAGCCACCTTTACTGCCGAGGGCGACCCTGAAACCGGCCTACGTCCAGTAGCCCTACGCCAACACGGCCGGCCCTACCTGCCCAATGCCGAGCTGGGCCTGCCCGGCGACTACCAGCAGCTCAACCTGCCAGGCGTGTTAGCGACCCTCGACGAGCTGCGGGCCCAAGGTTTCCGCATCACCGAAGCGGCCGTGCGTGCCGGCCTACGCAATGTGACCCGGTTGACCGGCTTGCGAGGCCGTTGGAGTGTGATTGGCCGTCGCCCCCTGGTAGTGTGCGACACGGGCCATAATGCCGCCGGATTGCAGCTGGTGATGACTCAGCTGCACCGGGTGCCGCACCATCGGCTCCACTTGGTAATCGGTACCGTGAACGACAAAGACGTGCCCGCCATGCTGGCATTGCTGCCCGAGCAGGCCGCGTATTACTTCTGCGCCGCCCACATTCCGCGCGCGCTGCCCGCGGCCGAGCTGGCGGCGCTGGCCACGCCTTTGGGCCGAGTGGGCCGCGCTTTTGCGTCGGTAGCGGCGGCCGTGGCAGCGGCCCGGGCTGCGGCTGGCCCCGATGACGTGGTTTTTATTGGCGGCAGCACGTTTGTGGTGGCTGAAGTCGAAGAGTTGTTCGCCGACGCGTAAGCTGGGCGCTGCCTAATTTTGGGGCTTATTCGGCAAGGACGCCTATTCCTGCGGCCGTTGATTATCCCGCTTTTTACATTATTCAGCTTTGGCCCGCGTTAAACTCCAGCGTTTTAAAGACAACGCCTCCCGCCCCGACATCATTGAGCCGGGCAAACCCCAATACGAGCAGCTGGGCGGCCGCTGGCGCAGCGAATTCTTCATCCAGCCTTTTCCCCTTACGCTGGAAGTTGGCTGCGGCAAGGGCGAATACACCGTGGGTCTGGCCCAGCGGCACCCTACCCGCAATTTCCTGGGGCTTGATATCAAGGGCGAGCGCATCTGGCGCGGGAGTTCCCGCGCGGCCGAACTGGGCCTGCGCAACGTGGGCTTCGTGCGCATGCGGGCCGAAGCCCTGGCGGCCCAGTTTGGGGCAGGCGAGCTGGCCGAAATCTGGATTACTTTTCCTGACCCCCGGCCGCGCGACCGCGACATTAAGCGCCGTCTCACCTCGCCGCGCTTCCTGGCGCTCTATGAACAATTGTTAACTCCAGGCGGGATGCTGCATTTAAAGACTGATAATGAGGGCCTTTTTGATTTTACACTCGATACGCTGGCAGCCCGGCCGGGGGCGGTAATTGAACGATACACCCGCGACCTGTATTCCGAAGTTGATGCTGAATTTGCCGAGGCGCAGGCTATTCAAACTAATTTCGAAGGCAAGTACCGTTCAATTGGCGTCCCCATTAAATACGTGCGCTTCCGCCTGACATGACCAGCGTAGGGTTGGAGTCGTACCTGAAAGGGAAGTCTCCTGCCCGTCGTCGAACCTTCTTTAAGCGTTGGCTACTCGGTTTCCAACGCTTCAAAAACAGCCTCCAGCTGGTCGAAATCACGCAGACCTGGTTTAACTTCATCGCCTGCGGGGAAGACAAGGCCGGCCAGGGGTAGTTGGAGAGCCAGGCTGCGGGCGCGCTCCGGGTTCAACCCTGTCCCAAGCCAGAGCGGGCGGTGGTGGCTTACAATGTCAAGCAAAGACTGAACCTGGAGCGGTATTGTCATTGGAAGCTCCAAAACCCATCCTGCTACAGAGCTCAGCATTGCTTGTTCCCAAGAAACCCCGCTTGTCCAACCGCTTTGTCGTTCACCATATTGCATTTGTTCGAACACTTCGTATGTCAATTCCAGATAAACCGGTGGCGCAATTTCGGCTAAATCAGCGGCCGAGCGGTGGGAGCGGAGCAGCACGGCATCCAGGCCACATTCGGCAGCTAAGGCGTTTATCTCCGGGGCGCTAAGCTGGTCGAACTCACCAATCAGTTCAACTCCGGCTATCCAACTGGTCAACTCTTTCACCGCTTTAGCATCTAGGTGGTCGGGCAAGGTCGGGTCGAGAAGGAAGGTGATTTTATCG
>JANXMN010000386.1 GCA_025354605.1 Hymenobacter sp.
CGGGTGCCTTGGGCCACCCTCACCAAAAAAAGCCCCGCGCACCGATTGGTGCGCGGGGCTTTTGTGTGTCGAACCCGTTAGCAACAAGCAATGAGGCCAGGGGCGGCCGATGAAATTACCTTAAACCGCTTCTTATCTTGCCCCCAAAATCTCCGCCCATGCGCTCTCTGCTCGCTTCCTTGTTCCTGTCGCTGCCACTGTCGTTGCTGCTGCTGTCTGCTGCGGCGCAAACCGGCAAGCCCAAACCCGCCGCGGCCCCGCCCACCCGCACCGTGGCCCAGACCCTGGCCCAGATTCGCTCGGCCTCCACCTTCTACACCGGGCTGAAGGCGGCCCGGCTGGATTCCGTGCTCAACGGCTCGCCCAAACTGCAGTACACCGTGTTCGTGCCTTCCAACGAGGCGTTTCAGCGGCTGAGGGAGCGCGGCCTCGGGCTGGCCTCCACCACCGGCCGCGGCCTCGACCAGCACCAGGAGGAGCTGCTGCTGCGCTTCCACATCATTCCCGGCCGCTGGCCCACCGAGGCCCTCAAGCCCGGGCTGGCGCTGCACTCGCTCAACCCCGCCTTCCCCGTGAAGGTGAGCGCGCAGGGGGCGCGCGTGTTCGTGGCCGGCACCAACACGGCCCCGGTCGAGCTGCTCAATGCTTACATCCTGTGCAGCAACGGCATTATTCACCTGCTCGATGACGTGCTGCTGCCGTTTTCGCGGCAGGCCGGGCCGGGCATGAAATAGCGCCCTGATGACTCCGGCCAAAACCACTGCCGGCCGCTGCATCAAACAAAAAAAGGGCTGCCCCAGCGGGACAGCCCTTTTCAATGGCCGGCAGTTGCAGCGCCGGGCGTCGGTAGAAACCTATTGCCAGGTATCAGTGCGCGTCTGGCTGGTGCCGCTGGGCGTGAAGGTGCGGTTGGCCCCGCCTTCCCAGAGCACGGCCCCCGCGGCATCTTTGCGGATGTACTTGAAGTCGACCGACGTACCACTGGTCAGGTTCACGGTGCCGCTCCACTTGGGCCAGGCCGCGCCGCTGAGCTTGATGGCATTGGCCGTGTTCCAGGCCCCGAGCTGGGCAGTGCTGCCCACCACGTACACATCCTGGCCGCTCACGGTGTTCGAATACGTCACGTTAAACGTCACGGCTGTGGTGCCGCCGGTAGGGGGCGGGGGAGTGCCGCCGGTGGGCACCCACACGGCGTAAGAGCGCGCCCCCACCGGGAACACCCCGTACCCGCTGGCATTGGTGGTGATGGTGCCGCCGTTGTTGCCGGTGGCATCGGTCAGGCTGGCGTTGGCGAAGGGCGTGGTGATGCCCTTGCTGGCCGACGAGCCGCCGTCGTTGAGCAGCATCAACAGGCCCTTGTGCGAAGCGTCGCCGGCGCGCGAGTAGGCGTACACGTCGGCATCGTTCACGCTGGTGTACTCGGCGGCCGCGCCGTAGGCGTTGGCCTTGCGAATAGTAATGAGCTTCTTAATCTGCGCGCCCAGGCCGTACTCGTAGAAGTCGCGGTAGAACACGCAGGGGTAGCCTTTGTCGCGGGTCAGGATGTAGGCGTAGGCCAGCATCTTGAGGTTGGCCACCGGCGAGAACAGCGCGCCGCCGGTCTGGTCGGTGTCGTGGTTATCGACGAACGAAACCGACAGCGCCCCGTTGGCCTCGGTGAAGCCGGCGAACTGCAGCCCGCGCATGTCCCAGTTGCCATTGCCGTTGCTCATGTCGTTGAACAGGTAGTGCAGCGGCACGTCGAACAGGCTGGTGCGGCCGCCGGTGCTGGCGGCGTAGTTGTTCATATCGCCCAGGTTGCGGAACCAGGCCTCGCTCACCGCGAAGCGCCCGCTGCTGCCTTTCACCGCATCGAGCCACTGGTTCACGAAGGGCGTGTACATGTGCTTGGTGGCATCGAGGCGGTAGCCATCGAGCCCCAGCTTGGCCGTTATCCAGTTGCCCCAGTTGATGGTTTCGTTCACGTTCGAGGCGTTGTTGTTGTACTGCACCTCCGAGCCGAGCAGGTTGTCGTAAGCGTCGCCGTTGGCGTAGGGCTGGAAGTCGTAGGCCTTCCACTGGTACCAGCCGTTGTTGGGGGCCTGCTGGGTGGCCGTGAAGTTGCCCCAGTGCCACTGGTAGTTGCTGTAGGTGTTGTTCCGGCCGGGGTAGGTGAAGCTGGTGTACACGTTGTACTGGCCGTTGGCCAGCTCCTGCGCGTCGGCCGAGGTGAAGTGGTTCATCACCATGTCCTCGTACACCTGCACGCCCTGCCCGTGCAGCGCCCCGATGGCCGATTGCAGCTGCCCGATGGTGCCGTAGCGGGTAGCCACGGTGCCCTTCTGGTTGAACTCGCCGAGGTCGTAGCGGTCATACACGCCGTAGCCCACATCGAGCGCCCCCGAGCCCTTGTAGGCCGGCGGCAGCCACACGGCCGTGATGCCGGCCTGGCTCAGCTCGGTGGCCTTGCTGCCCAGGTTCTGCCACCAGGTGCCGGCGGGCGTGCTGGTGGGTACGTCCCAGTAAAAGCCCTGCATCATCACCCCGTTTACGACGGTAGCATTGCTGCCGGCAGCGGGCGTGGGAGTAGGGGCACTGCTGCCGGGCTGCAGGCCGTCTTTGGCGCAGCCGCTCAGCAGCAGGGCCGCCGCTAACGCGGCGGAGCTGGCCAGATACCGAAAATTCGTTAGCATAAGGGCGGGGTGGGATTGGTGGGAAAAAGCCGGGCCGACCGTGGCCGGCCCGGTTGGGAAAAGTTGCGCGGATTCATTGCGCCCGGGTCCGGGAGCGGCTTGGAGCCTATCCGAACAGGGCAGCCGGCGCGGCGCGGTCGGGTGGCTTTTTCGGCCACCCGACCGCTAATCGTTGCGGGTTTGCACATGATTAGCGGTTGGGCGGCCGAAAAAGCCGCCCGACCGCGCCGGCCTATTCGGATAGTCGCTTAGTTGGGCACCCACACCGACCACGAGCGCGCCTGCACCGGGAAGTTGCCGTAGCCGTTGCCGTCGGTGGTGATGGTGCCGCCGTAGTTGCCGGTTTTATCGGTGAGCGTGGCGTTTTTGAAGGGCGAGGTGATGCCCTTTGAGCGGGCGCCGCCGCCATCGTTCAGCACCAGCATCAGGCCCTTGTGCGAGGCATCGCCGGCACGCGAGTAGGCGTAGTAGTCGGCGTCGTCGACGCTGGTGTATTCGTAGGACGCGCCGTAGGCGTTGGCTTGGCGCACGGCCGTCAGCTTCTTGATTTGGGCGCCCAGGCCGTACTCGTAGAAGTCGCGGTAGAACACGCAGGGGTAGCCCTTTTCGCGGGTCAGAATGTAGGCGTAGGCCAGCATTTTCAGGTTAACGACCGGCGAGTACAGCGCGCCGCCGGTCTGGTCGGTGTCGTGGTTTTCCACGAACGACACCGACAGCGGCCCGTTGGCCTCGGTGAAGCCGGCGAACTGCAGCCCGCGCATGTCCCAGGAGCCGTTGCCGCTGCTCATGTTCTGGAAAGTGTAGTGCAGCGGCACGTCGAAGAGGCTGGTGCGGCCGCCGGTGCTGGCGGCGTAGTTGTTCAAATCGCCCAGGTTGCGGAACCAGGCCTCGCTCACGGCAAAGCGGCCCGAGCTGCCCTTCACCGCATCCAGCCACTGGTTCACGAACGAGGTGAGCATGTGCTTGGTGGCGTCGAGGCGGTAGCCGTCGAGGCTGAGCTTGGTCGTCATCCAGTTGCCCCAGCTGATGGTTTCGTTGCGCTGGTTCACGTCGGCGTAGCGAATTTCCGAGCCGAGCAGGTTGTCGTAGGCATCGCCGTTGGCGTAGGGCTGGAAGTCGTAGGCATTCCACTGGTACCAGCCGTTGTTGGGGGCCTGCTGGGTGGCGTTGAAGTTATAGTAGTGCCACTTGTAGCTGCTATAGGTATTGCCCCGGCCGGGGTAGTAGAAGCTGGTGTACACGTTATAGTTGGTGCCGCCCACGTTGAACTGCTCCTGCGCGTCGGCCGAGGTGAGGTGGTTCATCACCATGTCTTCGTACACCTGCACGCCCTGCCCGTGCAGCGACGAAATGCAGCCCTGCAGCTGCGCCAGGGTGCCGTAGCGCGTGGCCACGGTGCCCTTCTGGTTGAACTCGCCCAGGTCGTAGCGGTCGTACACGCCGTAGCCCACGTCGGAGCTGCTGCCGCCCTTGTAAGCCGGGGGCAGCCACACGGCCGTAATGCCGGCCAGCTTCAGCTCGCTGGCCTTGCTGCCCAGGTTCTGCCACCACGAGCCGGCCGGCGTGCTGCTCGGCACATCCCAGTAGAAGCCCTGCATCATCACCCCGTTCACGGTGGTGGCATTGGCCGAAGTGGAAGCCGCCGCCAGCGATGCGCCGGCATTGGGGTTGAGGTTTTCCTTGGCGCAGCCGCCGAGCGTGAGCAAGGCAGCAGCCAGGGCGGCACGGGAAATGCCAGGTACCAATGCTTTCATGATGTGGGAATTTTGGTGAGAAACACTGCAAGGTATAGCAGTACTTAGTTCTCTGCAAAGTTCAAAAACCACCCACATGAACGGCTAGATTGCAACCAAGTGTTGATTTTATATAATTACAATAAATTCGCAACATACAAACGTTTGCAATTGTGCTTGGTCCAAATTATAGCTCGCAAAAATAAATTTATTAAAAAGGTGAGTGCTTACTCATCAAATCAGTGCAATCGTTTACATTAGAATTTTCACAATCGATTGCGCAGATAATGCTCCTTTAGGGTGAGTGCCAACTCACGCCAATGGGTTGGTGCGCAGCAACTGCTGGTTTGCTTAATGCCGTGGCACCTGCTGGAGCTTTCCTCAGGGTTGTGGGCGGGCACGTGGCGCACGGCTCACTGGCTACCCGCTCTTGGGCCCAACATCGCCCGAACGGCTAGCGGGCGGCCTGGGCTATTTTTGCCCCAGCCGGCCCAGGCCCAGCCAGCGCACCACCGGGTAGCGGTTGTGCCCGGGCTCGTGGTAGGGCGAATTCAGATATACCCATTCGAGCTGAGCCGCGCCGTTGGCGGCAAAAGCGGGGGTCTGCTGCTTCAGGGTTTCGAGGCGCTTGCGCAGGGCCGGGTCGTTGCGCAGCAACTCGGCGGCCAGGTCTTCGAACACGTAGTCGGAGAAGTGCTCCTTCTGCTGCAACACACTATCGAAGAAGCCCCAGGCGAAAAACGAGTCGGTCGCCGGCGGCTCCAGCGTTTCGAGCAGGTAGCGCGGCGCGGCCTGCCCGCCGAGGTACACCACGAAGTCGCCGGGTGCGAAGGTGAGGGTTTCGCTGACGGCGTGCACCTGCACCTGGCTATGCAGGAAATGGCCCTCGTAGGGCTTGGCTGCGCTTTTGTAGTCGTCGATGTAGTAGGTTTCCACCGGCACCGTCACCGGCTGGGTCAGGGTTTCGAGCTGCACGCCGTTGCGGCGCAGGGTGGCGGCCACCTCGGCCCAGGCCTGCGGAATGAGGTAGGCCGTGGGCCGGCTGGCCGTGCGGGTAGCGGTGGCCGTGTTGTAGTAGGCCACCGGGCGGATGTAGGGCGCGGCACGGTCGTAGTAGAGGCGCGGCTGCCCGCTCACCTCGCTGGGCTTATGCCGGGCCTCGTAGCCCCGGAACGGCAGGGATTCGGTGGGTGCATCGGTCAGCTCCCAGGCCAGCGGAAATTCGACCTGCGTGGCCTGGGCGGCCTCAGCCGCCGCGCGGGCCGCCGCCAGGGCCGGGGCCTGCCGCTGCACGGTTTCGAGCATGGTCAGCAGGAAGTCGTAGGTGGCGTGCACGCGGGGCGCGAAGGCCTTGAGCATGTGCGTTTCGGGCATGAAGCCGATGGTGTTGAACAGGGCCGCGTAGCCCGTCGAGTAGCGCGGCGACTCCAGAAACGCGCGCAGCCCGCTCTCGGGCGTTTCGCCGTCGAAATCCACGTACGGGGTCATGGGCCACTTTTTCTTCTCCATACTCTGGTAAAGCGTCGGCAGCAGCTGGCTTTGCAGGTACGCGCCCAGGGCCGGGGCCAGCTTGTCGGCCTGGGTGGCAATCAGGGTGATGGTGTACTGGTAGTCGGCCCCGTTTGAGGTGTGGGTTTCCACGAACACATCGGGCCGCCACTTCTGAAACAGGGCCGCGAACGAGCGGGCATTGCGCGAGTCCTGCTTGATGTAGTCGCGGTTCAAGTCCAGTCTGCGGGCGTTGCCCCGAAAACCGTAGGCGGCTGGGCCGTTCTGGTTCACGCGGGTGGTGGTGTTGCGGTTCAGCATGCCGCCTACGTTGTACACCGGCACGAGCACGATGGTGACGCCCTCCAGCAGCTTGCGCAGCTTGGGCTGCTGCAGCAGGTCGCGGGCCAGCATCATGCTCGCGTCGATGCCCTCGGGCTCGCCGGGGTGGATGCCGTTCTGAATGAACAGCACCCGGCGGTTTTTGGCGCGCGTACTGGCCGGGTCGCTGTCGCCGTCGGCGCTCAGCACGGCCTCGTGCAGGGGCTGGCCGCAGTCGGTGGGGCCGGCCTCGGCCAGGTGCAGGTGCTGCGGGTAGGCCGCCGCCAGCTTCTGGTAGTAGGCGATGCACTCGGCGTAGGTGGCGGGGGTGTTGCCGGCCGGGTCGTTTTCGAAGGGCGTGCGCCAGGCGGGCGCGGGCGCAGCAGGAGTGGGGGCGAGGGCCATGAGCAAAACGAGGAGGGCGGAAAACATGGGTGCAAAAGAACGGCGTAGTTTCGCAGCATGAAGGTTTCCTTTTTCCCGCGGCCCTGCCTGGGCGTTTTGCTGGGCCTGGCAGGCTGCGGCACCCCGGCGGCCAAGGCTCCGGAAGCCGCGCACCCCAGCCGTCCGGCCCCGCTGGCCCGGCCCGCTACGCCACCCGCTACGCCACTCGCAACAACACCCGCTGCACTCTCCGTGCAGGCTGTCCGCTACGAATTTCTGAAGGGCAGCGCCTCCAAGCCCAATTGCCAGGACGCCAACGGCGAGTCCCGCTCCCTGGAAGTTGCCCGGAAATTTCTGCATTTGCTGGGACCGGATACCCTGCGCCCGGCCCTGCGAAAGCTGCAGTGCCCAGTGCCCGCCCAGCGCCGCGCCCAGCTGCAGCAGGAGCTCAGCGGCCTGCGTTGCGGCGGCGAGGACGAGGAATCGCAGTTCAGCTCCTATTCAAACACAGTGGTTAATTATAACGCCAACGGCTTGCTCTCCCTGCTCGTGCTGGAGTCCACCTATTCGGGTGGGGCCTACCCACAGAACAACAGTCAGCTCTGCACTTACGACCTAGCCACGGGCAAGCTGTGTGAGGTGCAAAAATGGCTGCGCCCCGGCAAAGACCTGGCCCTGCGTCAGCTACTCACGAAGTATCTGCGGGCCGATTCGACGGGCAAAGATTATGTGGCTAATAGCATTGCCGGCGAGGAAGCAGCACCGGGGAAGCCGTATGTAGTGGAGCAGCTGCCCAGCCTGGGACTGAATGAAAAGGGCCTGTTTTTTCTGCTCGGGGATTTGGGCGCGCCCCATGTCATCGAGGGGGTCGACATCACCGTGCCCTACGCGGCGCTGGGTGCCTTCGTGCGGCCCGGCACCCCGCTGGCCCGGGTGGTCGCCGCCCACGCCCGCTGAGTGGAGCCAGCAGCTCTGGAACGTCGAGCTACCTTTGCGCCTGCTTTGTTCCAACCCGCTGATTTGTCCCGCCCCATGGCCCGCCCCCTGATTCTCGTTTCGAACGACGACGGCATTACCGCTCCCGGCATCCGCCATTTGGTCGAAATCGTACTGGCCCTCGGGGCCGAAGTCGTCGTGGTCGCCCCCGACTCGCCGCAGTCGGGCATGGGCCACGCCATCACCATCGGTCACGCCCTGCGCCTCAACAAAAACCCCGTGTTTGGCCCCGACGTGGAAGCCTACGAATGCTCGGGCACCCCAGCCGACTGCGTGAAAATCGCCAAGCACTATATTCTGAAAGACCGCACCCCCGACCTCGTAGTTTCGGGCATCAACCACGGCTCCAACGCCTCGGTGAACGTGCTGTATTCGGGTACCATGTCGGCCGCCATTGAGGCGGCCATCGAAGGGCTGCCGGCCATCGGGTTTTCGCTGTGCGAATATGGCCCCCAGGCCGACTTCTCGCACGCCGCAGAATGGGTGAGCCAGGTGTGCCGCCACGCCCTGGAAAACGGCGTGCCCGCCGGCACGGCCCTCAACGTGAACATCCCGAAGAAATCGGACACGCCCATTGCCGGCCTGCGCCTGGCCCGGCAGGCCCGCGCCAAGTGGCAGGAGGAGTTCGACCGCCGCCTCGACCCCTACCAGCGCCCCTACTACTGGCTGATGGGCTCCTTCCTCAACCTTGACCCCGGCACCGATACCGACGAGTGGGCCCTGGCCAACAACTACGTGTCCATCGTGCCCTGCCAGTTCGACCTCACCGCCGCCCACGGCCTGGCCCAGCTCAGCGCCAACTGGACCCTGCCGCTGCCCGTTCCGACCGAAGATGCCGCCCCAACCCAGCCGGTAGCGTCGGGCGACTACGGCCCTGCTACCCAGAACTGACTACGGCCGGGCTATACAAGTTGAAGCCTGATTGGGATTTTGGTGGTTCGCCAGAGTTGGGAAGGAAGCGTAGCTTTGCGCGTTAGCGCGGCCGGGTGGCCGGGCACTTTACTCCCTTTCCTTCCTTTCCAATGAGAAAGATTTCTCTGTTGCTGCTCCTGCTGTGGGCAGCCTTGTTCACGAATGGCGCGGCCCGCGCCCAGGCCCTCGACCCCTCCTTCACGCCTACCGTGGTGAAAGGAGGCTTTGTTTTTGGCGTCCGCGCGTTGCAGTTACAGCCCGATGGCAAGGCACTCGTCGCTGGCGAATTTGATTTTGCGGGGGGCACGCTGAGCAACCGTGTTTTACGACTCAATGTTAACGGGACGCGCGATGCCAGCTTTCAGACCACGGCCGGAGCGTTGGGAATGGTCGACGCCTTAGCGGTGCAAACGGATGGTAAAATTCTGATTGGGGGAACTCTAGCCGGCTACAACGGCGTAAATACTGCCTCCGTGGCGCGGCTCAATACCGACGGGACGCTTGATGCCTCGTTTGTGCCGGACCCCGCGTTGAATCTGCGGGGCCAAACCCTGGCCTTGGCCATTCAGGCCGATGGAAAAATTCTGGCCGTTGGCAGCTACTCGGCAATAGGCAGCGGCGCGGCATTGGCCAACATCGTACGGCTGAATCCGGACGGCTCGCTCGATACCAGTTTTGCCCCCGGTACCGGAGCCGGAAACAGCACCGGCGGTGGGATTATTTTCTCGGTGCTGGTGCAGGCCGACGGTAAGATTGTTGTGGGCGGCAGTTTTGTCGGATTTAATGGCGCGGCCATCAACAACCTCGCCCGCCTGAACCCCGACGGCAGTCTGGACCCGACGTTCAGCCCGGGTACTGGCCCCAGCGGCACTGTCCGCACCCTGGTGCAGCAGCCCGATGGAAAGCTGGTCGTGGGCGGGGCTTTCCTGATGTACAATGGGCAGTCGACGCGTCGGCTGGTTCGGCTGTTGCCTTCGGGAACGGTTGACAATACCTTTCAGGTGGGTATTGGCCCCACTGGCACTGTAACCCGCATTCGGCTTCGTGCCACCGGCGAACTGCTGCTGACCGGTAGCTTTGCCAGCTATAATGGCCAAGCCTGCGGCCCGGTGGCCCGGCTCTCCACTTCGGGAGTGCTCGATGCGTCCTTTGGAGTGGCTGCTTCCCAATCGAACGGCCTCCGTTACGATGTGCTAGAATTGCCTGGTGGCCAACTGCTGGCGGGAGGCAGTACGATAGATTATCCGAACGGGCCGACCACGTTTCAGAACGTTGCCTACCTAGCCCGGCTCACAGCCGTGGGGCAGCTAGACCCGGCCTTTAACCTGAACCTGGATTCACGGGGTAGCATTGCCACCATCACGTTTTTAACCACCGGCAAGCTGCTGGTAGCCGGCGATTTCAGTAGCTTCAATGGCACGGCCACTCCATATGGCTACCTGCACCGCCTGAACGCCAACGGCGCGTTCGATACCGAGATAACGCCCGTCGCACCGGCCTCCGTGTACGCGTATTATCAGCAGTTTTTTCCCCAGGCCGATGGGCGTATCTACGCCTTGCTGGCCGACGACAGCCAGGCTACCACCGTCTACCAGCTGGTCCGACTGCTGGCTGATGGCTCGCTTGATACCAGCTTTACCGGACCGACCTTCGATAATGCCAACAGTTACGTGACGCTCAACCAGGTGCTGCCACAGGCCAATGGCACCATCATTCTGACCGGCGACTTCGAAACTATTAACGGCACCCCGTGCCTACAGTTGGCCCGCCTGCAGTCCACTGGTGCGTTCGATGCATCCTTCAACAACAACCCCTTTTGGAATGGGCAAGGCAGCTTGGTAAAGGTGCTGCCCGAGCCCGGGGGGACGTTTATTGTGGAATGGGCTTCCAACACCAGCGCCTTTTACTACGGCCTCAAGCGGGTGGATGCCAGCGGTAACCTCAGCAGCTCGTTTCAGAACAATGCCGTCATCACCGGCTCGCCCGTCAATTTTAACGTGGTGCAGCAGCCCAACGGGCAATTAGTCGTTTCGAGCGGGATAACGAGCTACAACGGCACGACTACCCCCAATGGCTCCGTACGGTTAACCAACGCCGGGTTGGTCGATGCCAGTTTCAGCCCGGCTTTTGCAGGACAGGTAATGGCCGTGCAGCCCGACGGACGGATGCTGATAAAAAGAGACTTTTCCCTCGCCACCTGCACGCTGCGCCGGCTCGAAGCCAATGGCAGCGCCGATGCCTCGTTCGGGGCGGTAGCCATTCCTGAAACGTATTACCTCAACGATTACCACAACCTGCTCCTCCAGCCTTCGGACTCGAAAATCGTGCTCTACGGTAGCTTCACCACGGTTGCTGGCCAGCCGCGCATCAGCTTGGCCCGTCTCAGCAACACGCTGCTGGCAACCACCAGCGCAAGCCACGCCGCCGCGCTCAGCCTGTATCCGAACCCGGCCCACACCACGGCCGTGCTGGCCCTGGTAGCCAGCCCGCTGGCCCGCACCGCCCAGGTGCTCGATGCCACCGGCCGCGTCCTGCGCGTGCAGGCCGTGCCCAGCCAAGTCGGCCAAATCAACCTCGACCTGAGCGGCCTGCCCACGGGCTTGTACCTGGTGCGCTGTGGCGGGACCGCGCAACGCCTACTGGTCGAATAGCCGGGACTGGACAGCGCGCGGCGGGCGTACTGCTCCGGAATAGCACACGTTGCGGGCGGATGGCTTTTGGCCGTTCGCCCGCTTTTTTTGGGCCTTATGCCGGGCGCATGGCGCGCAGCGGTTGGCCAAGCTTCCCGTCCGCAGCGGTACCCTGCTCTGAGAAATAATTCAACCTCAGGGCGGCCCAACCCGGAGCGATGAAGAAGCGCTAGATGTGGTGGGCTGCGGCCGCAGGGTGTTGCACCCGCCGCACCCGCTTACGCCCCTGCCCCGGCGCGGTCGCCTTGCGCACCACGATAAACTCGGCCCGGGGTGGGGTAGGGGCTAAAACCATCCGTTGGTGCCATGCCACGATGGCCGCGCCTCCGGCCAGCACCAGCCCGGCCAGCAGCAGCAAGGCAGCCGATTTCAACCGCAAAAAACCGGGGAGCAGCAGGCGTCGCATCAGCAGCCAAAGCTACTGGCCTGCCTATGAAGGCGTCATGAATCTATCGGGCCGCAGGGCGCTGGGTTGAAAGTCCAGAATAAACGCCGTGCCCCGGCCTACCTCCGACTCGGCCCGCACGGTGGCCCCGTGAAAGGTGGCGATGGTTTGGGCAATGGGCAGGCCCAGGCCGTAGCCTTCGGGTGCCCCCGGGGCGTTGTTGTGGAAGCGCCGGAACCGGTCGAACAGGTAGGGCAGGTTTTCGGCGGCAATGCCCGGGCCGGTGTCTTCCACCCGCAGGATGTAGCCCCCGGCGGGCGTGGCGCGGCCCAGCACCCGAATCTGGCCGCCCGCGCGGTTGTATTTGATGGCGTTGGACAGCAGGTTGCGCAGCAGGGTGTGCAGCAGGCTGGCGTTGGCCAGGGGCAGTTGGTCGTTGCCGGTCAGGTCCACGGTCAGGGCGATGTCGCGCTGCTGGCGGCGGTCTTCCAGCTCCCCGGCCACTTCGGCCACCACCCCGGCAAGGCGCACTACTTCGGTGCGCAGGTACTGCTCGTTCTCGATGTTGGCAATGAGCAGCAGCGTGCGCACGGTGTTGCGCAGGCGGTAAAGCGTGCGCTGCGACTCCACAATCTGCTGAGCGTGGGCTTCGGGGAGGGTAGGGTCCTGCAACATGTTTTCGAAGCGCGACTGCAAAATGCTGACCGGCGTGAGCAGCTCGTGGCTTACGTTACTCATAAACTCGCGCTCCTTGGCAAAGGCCGACTGCACCTGGCGCATCAGCGCATTCAGCCGCTCGTCGAGGCGGCGGAAATCGGTGGTGTCGGTATCGATGGGCTCAAACTCGAAATCGGAAGGCTGCCGGATGCCGCGCAGCTTGCGCAGCGTCAGCTCGCGCAGCGGCTCCAGCAGGTAGTGGGCAAAGGCAGCATCCGAAACCACCGTGAGCAGAGAGGCGGCCACCAGCACCCACAGCGCCAGCTTGCGCAACGTGTCGGTCAGCAGCTCGGCCGTGTCGAGTGAGGAGCCGATTTCGACCCGGTAAGCCCGCTGCCCGGGGCCATCGGGCGGGCGGGCGAAGCTCAGAATCCGGAAATCCTCCACCTGCTGGTCGACCTGCCGGGGCTCTTCAAAAAACTGTTCGGCGGGCAGCGGCACCCCCGCCGGCAGCGGAGTCAGGGTGATGTATTCCTGCTTGAGGATGTTGTAGTCGGCGTAGGTTTCGGCGCGCTCGCCCTGCTCGAAGGCCCGTAGCCCGTCGCGGGCCATCAGGGCCAGCACGCGGCGCTGCTTGTCGCGCAGGCGCAGGTCGGAGTGAGCCACGGCCACGCGCTCCACGATGGGCGGAATGACCAGTGCGCCCAGCAGCACTAACAGCAGCTTCGACAGCGCGTTGAACAGAGCCAGCTTGGCTTCGAGTCTCATTTCATCCAACAATTAACATTTGTCATTTAACAAACTTACGGCCTCAAGCCACGCTAAAAGCGCCAGTTAAATAACTGTTAAATGTTGATTGATAAATGTTAAATAAAACTACTCCGACGCGCGGTAGCCGATGCCGCGCACCGTTTCGAGAAAATCGGCCGGGGCGAACTGGGCCAGCTTCTTGCGCACGTTTTTGATGTGTACGTCGATGTAGTTTGAGTCAGAATCGTCTTCGAGCACGTTGCCCCACAGGTGCTCGCCGAGCTGCAGGCGCGTGAGCACCCGGCCCCGGTGCAGCAGCAGGTAGTGCAGCAGGTCGAACTCCTTTTTGGTGAGGGGTACTTCCTGGCCGCCGTGGCGCACGATGCGGGCATTGGGGTCCATACTGAAGCCCTGGCCGAAGCTGATTTCGGGGCGCTTAAGGTTGAATTTGCGGCGCGTGATGGCCTGCATGCGGCTGGTGAGCTCCAGCATCGAAAAGGGCTTGGGCAGGTAGTCGTCGGCGCCCAGGTCGAGGCCCCGAATCCGGTCGTCGAGCGCGCCCCGGGCCGTGAGAATGATGAAAGAAGCCTCCTGACTCTCGTTGAGGCGGGCTTCTTTCAGCAAGTCGAGGCCATCGCCGCCGGGCAGGCCCAGGTCGAGCAGCACGAAATCGTAGCTGCTCACGTACAGTTTTTCCGAAGCCTCGGCGTAGGTGTAAGCCGAATCGACCAGGTACTGGGCCTGCAGCAGAAACTGGCGCACTTCCTGGTGCAGGCTTTTTTCGTCTTCAATCAGCAGAACGTGCATGGCGCGGGAAACAGGTTAAGGGTGGGAGCAGGGCGCGGCGCAGGGTCCGCCGTTTGGCAAGCTGCCCCCGGCCGGGCGCTGCCGCGACCGCAACATACGACAGCATTTGCTGAAGGCTACATGAAGGACCGCGACCCGGCCCGACCGTTTTGGCGGGCAGCAGGTCGACAATTTCGCCGTACTTTGCCAACTGAATAGACCTCCCGCAACCTCATCTTGCTTTCTATGAAAACGTTATTTGCCCGCTGGCTGCTGCCCGCCATTTCATTTTTGCTGCTGGCCCCGTCCCTCGGCTCGGCCCAAACGGCCCCGGTCCAAGCAGCCCCGGCCCCGGCCGCTGATGCTAAGCTGAAAGTTAAAGTGAAAGGTGGACCCGATGCCTCCGATAAAACCAAGATTAAAATTCCGGTGACGACGGTTTACATTGTGCGTCACGCCGAGAAAGACTCCCTGACCGACCCCGCCGACCCTGAGCTGTCGAGCCTGGGCCGCGTGCGGGCCGCCGCCCTCAGCCAGCAGCTGGCCAAGCGCGGCCTGGCCGCCCTCTTCACCACCGACACCAAGCGCACCCGCGCCACGCTGGCACCGCTGGCCGCCGCTACCAAGCTCACGCCGCTGGTGTACGACCCCGCCCGGGGCCGCGACCTGGCCGATAAGATTCTGAAAGAATACCCCGGGCGCTCCGTCGTCATCGTCGGCCATTCCAATAACGTGCTCTCACTTATCGACGATTTCGGGGCTGTGCCGCCCCTCGACCAGGTCGGTGAAAAAGAATACGAGTACCTGTTCACGGTGCGCTCGGGCGAAGGCCTGATGCCCACGGTGGAAATACGCGGCTATGGCCCCGAAATCCGGGTCAAGGCTCCGGTTAAGATAAAGGAGAAGCGCGGCCCTGTGGCTCCCACTAAGCCCACCCCTTACAAAGCACCCACACCCGCTGCTACGCCTGCCACCATGCCGGCTCCGAGCGAAGCCCCGGCCACCACGCCAGCTCCTGCGCAGCCCTTGCCCGATGTCAAATAAGCGCCCTAGCGCCTGATTATCTGCTTTTTTCATTCAACAGAGCAGTAGTCTGGCCGCTGCCTTGTTGGATGCCCGAGGAATGCGTCCGCTAGACTGCTTGTGAAAATTACCGGTTTTGCGGGCTGGTACGAGCGGTTTCCACCGGCTTTCACGGCAGCCGGACCCGGGCTGGAAACCGTACCGAGCAAGGATGCCGGGGCTGGACTTCGAGCCGAATTTGGCCACCGAATCAAGAGCGACTCCCGGGCACAAATCGTCTGAATTCCGCCTATTTTTACCGGCGCTGCGGCCGGGGGCGTCGGTAGCCGCCATCCGGATGGCGCGTGGGCGCGGGCAGTGGTAGCCGGGCCGCGCCGGGAGGTTGGTTCCGGGCGCGGGGGCGTACTTTCGCCCGGCTGCGGCGGGCAATTCCGCCGCAACTTTGCCTTCGCCCTATGTCTTCGATGCTGAAAAATATTGTGCTGGCCGCCGGTGCCGCTTTGCTGCTGATGGCCCCCGCCGCTCAAGCCCAGCGCTCCCGAAAGGCCTCCCCGTCCCCCAAAGCAAAAGCGTCTCCGGCCCCTGCCCGGCCCGACCTCGCCGACTCGGTAGCCATCCGCCGGATTTTCGATGAAGCCCTGCTGCGGGGTGAGAGCTACGAGAACCTGCGCTACCTCACCGGCACCATTGGGGCGCGTCCGTCGGGCTCGCCGCAGGCCCAGCAGGCCGTCGACTGGGGCAAGGCGACGATGGAGAAAGCCGGCTTCGACCGCGTGTACGTGCAGGAGGTGATGGTGCCCCACTGGGTGCGCGGCAAAGAGCGCGGCGAAATTGTGGGCAACAAGGGCAAGGAGGTGAAAGTGGCCATGTGCGCGCTGGGCGGCTCGGTGGGCACCGGCGGCAAGCTGAAGGCCGGCGTAGTCGAGGTGCGCAGCCTCGACGAG
Source organism: Hymenobacter sp. (assembly GCA_025354605.1). GTDB lineage: Bacteria > Bacteroidota > Bacteroidia > Cytophagales > Hymenobacteraceae > Hymenobacter. Next base: position 15,742 of record JANXMN010000386.1, read on the forward strand.
GTGAAAAACCTGCCCGTGGAGGCGGTGAAAGGCAAATTCGTGTTCTACAACCGCCCCTTCAACGATGCGCTAATTGAACCCGGCGCGGCTTACGGCGGCGCTGTCGACCAACGGGCCTTCGGGGCCATTGAGGCGGCGAAGCGCGGGGCCGTGGGGGCGTTGGTACGCTCGATGACCAGCGCGCACGACGACTTCCCCCATACCGGGGCCATGCGCTACGACGAGGCCGTGCCCAAACTGCCCGCCGCCGCCCTCAGCACCCTGGCCGCCGACCAGCTCAGCCAGCTGCTGAAGGCCAACCCCGACCTCCAGTTTGAATTGGAGCTGGAGTGCGCCACCTTGCCCGAGGAAAAAAGCTACAATGTGGTGGGCGAAATCAAGGGCAGCAAATTCCCCAATGAGATAATTACGGTGGGCGGCCACCTCGATTCGTGGGACCTGGCCCAGGGCGCGCACGACGACGGCACCGGTTGCGTGCAAAGCATGGAAGCCCTGCGTTTGCTGCGCGCGGCCGGTTTTAAGCCCGAGCGCACTATCCGGGCAGTGCTGTTTATGAACGAGGAAAATGGCACCCGCGGTGGGACAGAGTATGCCCGCCTAGCCCAGCAAAACAAGGAAACCCACCTGGCCGCCATTGAGTCGGACGGGGGCGGCTTCACCCCGCGGGGCTTCACTATCGAAGCAGAGCCGGGTGCCGTCGCGGCCCTCACGCGCTGGGCCCCGCTGTTCCGGCCCTACCACGCCGCCGACCTGCTGCCCGGCCACTCCGGCACCGACATCGAGCCCCTGCAGGCCGCTGTGCACCCCAAAGCCCTCATCGGCTACAAGTGCGACTCCCAGCGCTATTTCGATATCCACCACACGGCGGCCGACACCTTCGATAAGGTGAACCGCCGCGAGCTGGAGTTGGGCGGGGCCAGCATGGCGGCGCTCCTCTACCTGCTCAGCAAATACGGCTTGTAAATAACGGCTGTTACGCAGCCGCTAAAGCAGCCCGTGTTTTTGTTTCTGGTTGCTCGTTGCTTGTTTCTGGTTTATGGTTGATTATCACGGGTGAACCAGCAACAAGAGACCGGGAACCCGAAACAAAACCCGGGATTCGGCCGCCACTGCGTAACAGCATTAAATAAGTTGCTGGTTTCTGGTTTCTGGTTGTTCTTTGACACGATGGCGCGAGGTCGTATCCGGGAGAGCTCCAGCCGCTCGTTGTTCGTTCCAGCCGCAGTCAAGCGCCGTTTCCGACTTCCTCGCATTTCTTCGTCCCGCAATCGAAACCACCATTTGAAATCCTGTTGGCTGCTCGCTTTTCTGCTGCTGCTGTACCTGCTGCCCCAGCCGGCCCGGGCCGGGGTGCCGCCCGGCAGCCGCCCCACGCTGGCGCGCTACTGGGTAACCCTGCGGGATAAAAACGGTGTCCATTTCAACCCCAGCCACTATTTCAGCTTGGCTGCGCGGGTCCGGCGCGCCCGCCAGCACCTGCCGGCCTACGAAGCCAGCGACCTGCCCGTGCGGGCCGACTACGTGGCCGCCATTGCCGCCCGCGTCGATACCGTTACGCTGGTTAGCCGCTGGTTCAATGCTGTAGCCTGCCGGGCCACCGCTGTCCAGGCCACCGCCCTGCGGGCCTTGCCGGGCGTGGACGGCGTGGCCGTCTGGCCGCTGGCCGCAGCTCAGGCAGCCGCGCACCACCCGGCCCCGGCGCGGGCTTCAACCACCGAACAATTCAAAATCATTTCCTCGAATGACTACCTGCTGGCCCGCCGGCAGGTGGCCCACCTCGACGGCTCCGCCCTGCGCGCGGCCGGCCTCATGGGCCAGGGCCTGCGCATTGCCGTGTTCGACGTGGGCTTTCGCGGCCTGCCCGGCCACCCGGCTTTCAAAGAGCTGGTTGCCGGCAAGCGCATTGTGGCCACCCACGATTTCCTGCGCAACCGCGACGACGTGTTCGTGGGCGGCAGCCACGGCACCGAGGTGATGGGCTGCCTGGCCGGCCGCCTGCCCGCGGCCCCCGATGGCACGCCCGGTCCCGCCCTGGGCCTGGCCCCGGCCGCCGAGTACCTGCTGGCCCGCACCGAGCAGCTGCACCGCGAGCGCTACGCCGAGGAAGAAGCCTGGCTCGCCGCCGTGGAATGGGCCGACCGCCTCGGGGCCGACCTCATCAACTCCTCGCTGGCCTACACCGAGCAGCGCTACTTCCCCGAGCAGATGGACGGCCGCCGCAGCCTGATTGCCCGCGCCGCCAACCTGGCCGCCCGAAAAGGCCTGCTGGTGGTGAGCGCCGCCGGCAACGACGGCGACAACGACTGGGTGCGCATTGGCACGCCCGCCGATGCCGACTCGGCCCTGGCCGTGGGCGGCCTCGACCCCGAAACCGGCCTGCACGTGCCCTTCAGCTCGTTTGGCCCCTCCGCCGACCGCCGCCTCAAGCCCAACTTGGCGGCCTTTGGTATTGTGCTCACCACCACGCCGGGCGGCAGCTACGAGCGGCTGGAAGGCACTTCCTTCGCCGCTCCGCTCATTGCCGGGCTCGCGGCCTGCCTCTGGCAGCAGCGGCGGTCGCTCACGGCCATGCAACTGTTCCGGGCGTTGGAGCAGGCCGGCGAGCTGTACCCGTACTTCGATTACGCCCACGGCTACGGCCGGCCCCGCTACGCCCGCTTTCAGCCGGGTGTGCCGCTGCCCGAGCTCGCGCCAACCTTCGATTTTGTGCCCCACGATAGTTTAGTTGCCGTCATTCTGCGCCCGGAAGCTGCCCGCCGCCCCGCCGAAAGCCTGCCGCTGCTAGCCGAGCAGGCCGAATTGGCGCTGGCGGGTATTCCGGCCGCGGCCCCCTCACCCGCCCGCGGGAGCGGTGTTGCTGATGTGCCGCGCGTGGGGAGCGAGCAGCCCGCAGCCCCCGATGGCTCGCCGCTGCCCGAGCCCAGCTACCCGGCCTACCTCTACTGGAACCTGGCCGACCGGCGCGGCGTGCTGCGCCGCTACGAAATCCGCGCCGTGACGCAGCGCCTCGTGGTGCAGGTGCCCCGCCGTCTGTTGCGCGGCGGCGACGTGCTGCGGGTGCATTTCAAAAACTACACCGCCAGCTATTCCGAATGAAAATCAGGAGCTGCCCGAATAGGAGAGACGCCTGGCGCGGCCTGGCCCTGGCCGCCCTGCTGGCCCTGCTGCTGCCGGGTGCGGCCCGGGCCCAGCAGGTGCTGGTGCAGGCCAACGTGGCCGACGATACCCTGAAAACCACCTTCGGCCCCAACCGCCGCTATTTCGGCCACGGCTACGTTGGCTTCGGCGTGGTGGCCGGGCCGGCCGGTGCCGGGGCGGCGGTGCGCTACGGCGCATTCTCGTCGGAATTGCGGCTGGGTGGGCGGCTGAAAGTGCGCCTGAACCAGACCTTCGCCGCGCACGCCGACCTGACCTACACCTACCAACGCTACGAGTTGGCCCAGCAGTCTGTCAAAACGATTCCGAACCCCGTGCAGCACGAGCGCGAAGCATTCGGCCTGCACCAGGCCGGGGCCGAAGTGGGCCTGCGCCTGAACTACGGCCGCCGGGGCAATGCCGTGGGCCGCTACCTCGACCTGCTGGCCGGCGGCAGCTGGCTGGTGGCCAGCAGCCACACCACCAGCGAAACGCCCGGCCCGGGCGTGGCCTCACGCGAGACAACCGAGCACGGCCTGGCCTATTTCCGGCGCATGAGCGGCAGTGCCGGGGCCCGCCTGGGCATCGACCGCTACGCCCTGACGGTTCGCTACCGCCTCACGCCCGGTTTCACGGCCGCCTACGCCAGCTGGCCCGAGCTGCCCCGCTGGGTGGTGGGGGTAGAATTGGGCATTTTCTAGGAAAGAAAAATGGACCCGTGACCGGGTTTTCTTGCTGATTTTCGGGGCGCGCGGATGGTAATTGCGGGGTGCCCGGGGCGGAGTTGATAGGAGGCAAAACCTATTGCAGGGGCTTTGTCGTAAAAACCGCACCCTCCAGCCGGGCAGTTCAATGCGCTGGGCTTCCGCATCTTTCCATTCACTTCTTACCTTCGTGCCGACGGCCTCCATTTGCGCCGCGCATTTGCATTCTCATGAGAAAATATTTGTTTAAACTTTCGGGCCTGGCCTTATTGGCTGCCGGGCTAACCTTGCAACTAAGCTCCTGCGTGAATACCGACCGCGAGGTGGGTGGCTCCACGAAAGACCCGCGGGCGTCCTACGTGCCCCCCACGGCCAGCAGCCGCGCGCGCATCAATGGCCATACCGTCCTCAACACCGTGCGCGCCGCCCACGCCTTTTCGACCCCCGATTCCAAAGATAATTTCACCCTGCAGCTGCGGGGCGAGCGGGTGCTCACCGGCCAGGTGCACCTCATCGTAACCAACAGCATGGGCGATACGCTCAGCCATGAGGTTCTGCCGGCCCGCACCCTGCTCCAGCATTCGGGCATTACCGATTCGCAGGGCGCGAGCGTACGGGACCAGGAAATTGCCATTTTGCAGGGCATGAACTCGTTTTTCACGCCGGGGCACTTTTCGCAGCCCGCCGTGGCTTCGGGCACCGCCCAGCCGGCCGAGGTCGATACCAAAATCTGGACCTCGCTCCGCGAAGACCCCACGGCTGTCGGCTTCGACTTCGTGGGCGCGGGCGGCAGCGAGCGCCGCATGGCCTACTCGCATAAGCTGGGCAAAGCCGTGGTTATCTCTCAATAATTTTTTACGATGTGAGCGGCGGCCTGCGGGTCGCCGCTTCATTTTTCTGCTTTCGCTATGAAATTCCTGCTTTCTTTCGCTGTCGTTCTGGTGCTCATTCTGGCCTATTTCCGGCTGTTTCCCTCGGCACCCATCAACCCGGTGCTGCCCATCGAGCAGGGCCAGCAGGAGGTGAACGGCCACAACGCCAACGTGCCCAAGGGCAGCGGCGCGATGAATGAAATGAACGAAACCGAGGAGTCGGAAGAAGCCGCCGCCGGCCCGGTCGCCCCCGCCACTCCCGGCCAGACTTACGGCACGGCCATCACCGCCGCCGATGCCCTGCCCATGAGCGCCCTGCCCACCGCCTTGGGTACCCGCGACTCGGCCCGCGTGAAGCTGGTTGGTAAAGCCTCGGCCGTGTGCCAGGCCAAAGGCTGCTGGATGACCCTACCTACCGCCGACGGCAAAGAAATGCGCGTGCGCTTCCGGGATTACGCCTTTTTCGTGCCCAAAGACCTGAGCGGCCACGAAGTAGTAGTGAGCGGTTGGGCCTACCGCAGCACCGTGCCCAAAGCCGAGCTGCAGCACTACGCCAAAGACGCCGGCAAGTCGGCCCAGGAAATTGCCGCCATCAGCCAGGACGAGCAGCAGCTTACTTTTCTGGCCGACGGTGTGCGGGTGGTAAACTGAGTTTCTCGTTGTTGGTTGCTCGTTGCTGGTTTGCAATTGAATAAGCCAGAACAACCAGCAACCAGCAACTACTTCAAAAGCCGCGTTCCCCGCGCCGGCAGA
>JANXMN010000443.1 GCA_025354605.1 Hymenobacter sp.
GAAGTTGGGCTGATGGGGCCGAAATTCCTCATTCCTCATTCCTCATTCCTCATTCCTCATTCCTCATTCCTCATTCCTCATTCCTCATTCCTCATTCCTCATTCCTCATTCCTCATTCCTCATTAAGCGAAGCAAGCGTCAGTGCGAGCTGAAATACTTTTTCAAATCCGTCCAGCACAGGCCGGGGGTGGTGCGCTGGTCGCGCCAGGCCACGATGCGCCACTCGTTGTTGCGGCGGCGCACCACTAGGCGCAGGTTGCCCTGGAGCACACCGGCGTGAAAGGCCGTGTCCTGCTGGGTGATTCTGAGCACGTAGAGCGCCGAAACCTCGGCCGAATCGGTGGTAAAGAGTTGGTCGCTGCGGTTGCTGAGGGTGAGCGTGTTGGTGGTGGTGGCCGCCGTGCGCCGGCGCAGGCTGCTGAAGTAGGTGGTTTCTTCGGGCACGCTCCAGTTGGCAAACAGGCCGGGCGAAGAACCGGCGCTGCCGGGGTCGGGCACGAAGCGGTAGCCGGGGCCGCTGAAGCTGCGCTCGTAGTTGGCCACGTTCACCCGCTGCACGGCCGTAACGAAGTTGCTGAGCAGAATATCAATCTGGGTGGGCTGAATCCATTCGCTGGCGGCCACGGCGGGCTCGGGCTCGCGCAGCTGGAAACAGCCCGCCAGCAGGGCCAGCGGCAGTAGTAAGGCGGGGAGTTTTAGTTGAGCGGAAGCCATACGGCAAGGTACAGAGCGCGGCGGTGTTGGGCCGTAGCCCGCAGCCTTTGCCGCGGTCCGCCAGGCCCCGCGTGCAAACGCTGCGACAATGGCCAACGTGCATCCGCAGCAAAAGCTGCGGGCTACGGCCGGGCTAGGGCTTCGTCCTACGGCTCGGCGCTACGTTCGTACTTTCGTCGCCCGTCAACCGCTTCCCTTCGCATGTCCCGCAAGCTTCTGGCGTTACTAACCGCGCTCCTTTTGCTCTTGAGCCTGGCCACGTATATCTACTACCGGCGTACGTTGGCCCTGAAACCCGTCGACCCCTACGCCCTGGTGCCCGACGACGCCGTGTTGGTACTCAGCACCCACGACCACCCGGCCCTGGTGCGCCACCTGCAGGAAACCGAGCTCTGGGACAACCTCACGGCCGTGCGCTACTTCCAGCAGGCTGCCGGCCACCTGGCCCTGGCCGACAGCCTGGCCGGCGGCAACGCCCGCCGGCGCAATGCCCTGCTCAACCTGCTGGGCCACAAGTTGGTTGTTACTTCGGTGCACGTTACCGGGCCGGGCGAGTTCGACGTGCTTTACCAGGTGCCCCTGGACCGGGTGACGGAGTACCGGCAGGTGCGCGGCCTGCTCGAAATTCTGGGCCGCGACCCCCGCTACCGCCTCAGCACCCGCGATTACCAGGACCAGCAGTTGACGGTGCTCACCGAGGAGCGCACCGAGCACAGCCTCACCGTGCTCAACTACCGCAACCACTTGGTGCTGAGTACCCGCCCCGAGCTGGTAGAGGCCGTGGTTCGCCGCCTGGCCCACTCCGACGCGCCCACCGTGCAGGCCGCCTTCAGCGCGACCGACCTGCTCCGGGTGCCCGGCACCGATGCTACCCTGCTGATTAACTTCCGCCGCCTGCCCCAGTTTCTGGACGTGCTGTTCCGGCCCGAGGCCCACGGCACCATCGACCAGCTGGCCGGGCTGGTATCGCAGGGCCTGCTGAGCGTGAAACTGGCTGGCAACCGCGCCGAGCTCAAAGGCTTTTCGACCCCCGAAACCACGCGCAGCAGCCTGCAGCCCCACCTGCGGGGCCAGCCGGCGCAAGCCCTGGGCCTGAGCAGCGTGCTGAGTACGCGCACGGCCATGCTGGTTTTTCTGGCCGCCAACCCGGCCCGCACCTGGCCCGCCGCCGCCGGCCCCGACTCGCTGGGGCGCCGGGCCGCGCTCGACAGCCTGCGGGCCACCTTCGGCCCCGGGCTGGCCCTGGCCTACCTGGCGGCGGCCTCGCCGGGCGGCCGGGCGGGCCGGCTGGTGATGGTGCGCTGCCCGGCCCCGGCGCGCACGGCCGCCTGGCTGGCCCGCCTGCGCCGGCTGGCCGGCACCTCCCCGGCCTTCAGCAAAGTAGGGCCGTACGAGATTCATCCCACCGGTTTCAGCGAGTTCGACGCGCTGGGCCCTTTGCTGGCCGGCACGCAGCCGCGCAAAACCGAGGCTACCGTGCAGTCGCCGGCCAGCGCCCTCGTCGACAACTACTTGGTGCTGGCCGACGAGCAGACCCTGAACGCCTACTTGGCCGATGTGGCCGCCGCCCGTACCTGGGCACGTACGCCGTCGCAGGTTTCGTTTCTGAGCGAGAACCTGCCGCGCACCCGCCTGAGCGTGCTCATCGACACGCGCAACAGCTGGAATGCCCTGCTGGGCGTGCTCACCGAGGAGCGCCGCGCCGGGCTGCTGCGCAATGAGTCCTTATTCAAGCGGTTTCCGCAGGTGGCCTTTGAGCTGGTGCCGCCCGACAATGAGGCGGCCCCGGATGCGCAGTACTACACCCAACTGCTGCTGCGCCACCCCAACCCCGGGCCCGCCTCGGCGCAGGTGGCCGGGGGGGCGGCCAACGGCCGGGTGCTGGCCTTCCGGCACTTGCTGCTGGGGATGCCCACGCTGCTGCCGGCCTTGGGCACCCGCGTGCCGGCCGTGGTGGTGCAGGACTCGGCCCACGTGCTGCACTACGTTACCTCCGAAAACGCCGTCCTCTGGTCCGATACCCTCGGCGGGCCGGCGGTCGGGTGCAGCCTGCTGCCGGCGGGCGGGGGCTTGCCCGGCGGCTTGCTGCTGGGGGCCGGCGCGCAGCTGCACCTGCTGGCCGCTGATGGCCGCAACGTGCTGCCCTTCCCGCTGCACCTGCCCGATAGCGTGCACCTGGTCGACCTGCGGGCCAACCCCGTGCCGGGCGAGCCGGCCCGCCTGCTGGCCGTTACGGCCGGCAATGCCCTGTTGCTGCTCGATGCCCGGGGCCGCCTGTTTCGGGGCTGGCAGCCCAAGCGGCTCGATTTTCCGCTGGCTGGCCGGCCCACGCTGCTTAATGTGAGCGGGCGCGACGTGGTGGTGGCCCCGCTGCAAAACGGCTACGTGTACGCCTTCGATGCGGAAGGCAGCCTGCTGCCCGGCTTCCCGCTGAGCGTGGGCGCGCGCCTGGCGGGCGACAGCTTCGTGCAGCTGGGCAGCACCCTGAGTCGCACCCACCTCACGGTGGTGAACCAGCACGGCGAGCTGGTTATTTTTACGCTGGCCGGTGATATTCTGAGCCGCCGCCGGGTGGCTACCTGGAGCCGCACGGCCCGGTTCCGGCTGGTGCCCGATGCGCACGGCCGCTCGTTCGCCATCACCCGCGAAGACAATACCCAGCTCGACCTGTACCTGCCCACGCTCAACGACCCGCTGCTCACCCAGCGCTTCGTAACCTCGGGCGAACGGGGCGTGCAATGGTTCGATTTTGGGTCGGGCCGCCACCTGGTCGCCATCACCGAGGCCGGCCCCGGGCAGGTGTTTCTCTACGACTCGCGCGGCTGGCTGCTGGGCCGCGAGGCGCTGCCCAGCACCGGCACCGGCGTGGGCGTTACCTACGACGCCACCACCGACAGCTACCAGCTGGTGCGCCTGGTGGGCCGCGAGCTGCGCCGCACCGAGCTCAAGCTGCTGCTTTGACGGGGAGAGCGTGTAGGGGGTTGGGCGTTGGAAAAAAGGCCGTCATGCTGAGCGCTGCGCAGCGGAGTCGAAGCATCTCGCATGCCACCGCTAATCAATGACATTGCAACGATTGAATCACTACCACACGCGAGATGCTTCAACTCCGCAGCGTCGCCGCTTGATGCGCGGAATGGTCAGCATGACGGCCTTTTTTCCAACGCCAACAGTTAGAATGTCCCCAATACTTCATCCCGTCGGCCTCGTCGTGGGCAAGTTCTGGCCGCCGCACCGGGGCCATCAGCTGTTGCTCGAAACAGCCGCCGCGCAGGTGGCCGAGCTGCTGGTGCTGGTGTACGCCAGTCCGGATTCGGCCACGCACCCGGCCACGGTGCGCGCCCAGTGGCTGCGCGAGCTGTACCGAACCGATGCGCTGGCCGCTGGCCCGCGCATTGGCTCTACGCCGCTGCGCATTTTCGCCCTCTCGGCCGAAGCCGACGGCGTGCCACCCGATTCGGCCGACGATGACACTCAACGCGAGTTTGTGCGGCAGTGGCTGGCGCAGCGGCAGCTGCGCGTGGATGTCGTTTTCAGCAGCGAGGCCTACGGGCCGGGGTTTGCGCGCCACCTCGGCGTGGCCCACGTAGCGGTGGATAATGAGCGGCTCCGGGTGCCGGTGTCGGGCACGCGGGTGCGGGCGGGCGCGGCTGCCGTGGCGGCGTATCTGCACCCGCTGGTGGCGGCGCAGCTGGGGGTGGTACCCCCGGCGCGGGTGCCGCGCGTGGTGCTGCTAGGGGCCGAAAGCAGCGGCAAATCGACTCTCTGCGCGGCGCTGGCCGACGCCTGCGGTACGGCCTGGGTGCCCGAATACGGCCGCACGCTGCACGAGCAGAAAAACGGCCACCTCGACTTCGAAGACCTGCTCTACATTGCCCGCCGCCACGCCGAGCTGGAAGACGAAGCTGCCCTCACGGCCCAGGGCGTGTTGTTCTGTGACACCAACGCGACCACTACGGCCCTGTATTCCTACTACTATTTTCACCGCTGCACCCCGGCCTTGCGTGCCCTGGCAGCCGTGTGCGGGCAGCGCTACGCCCATACGTTCGTGTGCGCCCCCACCGTGCCCTTCGAGCAGGACGGCTGGCGCGGCCCCGAGGCCCTGCGCAGCTTTCAGCACGGCATGATACTGATGCAGCTCGATTTTTATAACATCCCCTACACGCTGGTGGAGGGCACCGTGGCCGAGCGCGTGGCCCAGGTTTTAAGTCATTTAACAGTTATCAATTAGCATTTATACTCGTCACGAAGTGGGTTGCGCGTCGAGAATGTGAAATTTACGGGTTAGCCGGGACGCGAGGTCTTGCCCAAACTCGGGGAGCCGGTCAAAAAAATCAAGGATGGCCTTTTTGAACTGGCCTTTGGTGCGGTA
>JANXMN010000459.1 GCA_025354605.1 Hymenobacter sp.
CGCGACGGGTTTATTTTGTCCGGTTCCCTACTCGCCCGTCACGTGGCCGATAGCGCGCAGCAGCGCCGCGCAGGCTTCGTCAATCTCGCTTTCGCTGATGGTGAGTGGCGGGGCCAGCCGCAACGAGTTGTCGCAGAACAAAAACCAGTCGGTGAGGATGCCTTCGTGTTCCAGCGCCCGGTCGATAATCGGCTTGAGCACTTCGAACGAATCGAACTCGACCGCCAGCAGCAGCCCGCACCCCCGCACCGCCCGAATAGCCGGGTGCCGCAGCTGCGCCCGAAACCGTGCCGCCTTGGTGGCCACGCCGGCCGGCAGCTGCTCGTCCTGCATAATCTGCAGGGTGGCCAGGGCCGCCGCGCAGCTCACCGGGTGCCCGCCAAACGTAGTGCAGTGCCCCAGAATAGGGTTGGTTTTGAAGCCCGACATGATTTCCGAGGAGGAAATAAACGCCCCGATGGGCATGCCGCCGCCCATGCCTTTGGCGCACACCAGGATGTCGGGTTCAATGCCGAACTGCTCGAAAGCCCACATGGTGCCGGTGCGCCCGTAGCCGCACTGAATCTCGTCGAGAATGAGCAGCGCGCCCACTTCGCGGCAGCGGCGGCGCAGGGCCGGCAGGTAGTACAGCGCGGGCACGCGCACGCCGGCCTCGCCCTGCACGGTTTCGATAACGACGGCCGCCGTGCGCTCGGTAATCAGCAGCAGGTCGGCAAAATCGTTGTGGCGAATGTGGCGCACATCGGGCAGCAGCGGGCGGAAGCTGTTTTTGAAACCCTCGGAACCGGTAATGGACAGCGCGCCGTGGGTGGAGCCGTGGTAGGCGTTGAGGCAGGAAATGAGCTCGGTGCGGCCGGTGTGGCGCTTGGCCAGCTTCAGCGCGCCCTCAATGGCTTCGGTACCGGAGTTGGTGAAGTACACCGAATCGAGGTGGGCGGGTAGGGTGTGGTGCAGGGCCTGGGCCAACTGGGCGGGCACGGCCTGCACCAGCTCACCGTACACCATCAGGTGCAGGTACTTATCGAGCTGGGCCTGAATGGCGGCCAGCACCCGCGGGTGGCGGTGGCCCACGTTGCTCACCCCGATGCCCGAAATTAGGTCGAGGTAGCGGCGGCCGTCGGGGGCGTACATATACACGCCCTCGGCCCGCTCAATTTCCAGCAGCAGCGGAAAATCGGAAGTCTGAGCCTGGTGACGGAGAAACAATTGGCGGGATGTCAGGACGGAGGGAACGGCTTGCAATTGATTGAGACGGAATTCGGTGGCTGATAATCGGCAGCTAGCGCTTCTTTCAACCTCTGGCTTGCCCGTTTGATTATCCTACAAAAGTAAAGAGGCCGCTGCGGGGGCAGCGGCCTCTTGAAAAACAGCTGAGGGCCGGGTTAATCGTTGCCAGTACCGGCTCCGGCCGCGCCGGCCCCACCGGCCACACGCTTGATGACTTCCTTGGTGAAGTCGCGCTCGGCCTGAAACAGCTGGGCCACCTGGCGCAGCGCAATGACTTTCTGAAACTTCTCGAAGTATTCCTTTTCAAGGTTCAGCTCCTGCTGGCGAGTGTTGAATGCTTGCGCGAAATTATCGCGCAGCTGCTGGTCGGTCATGCCCTCGGTGATTTCGCGGCGGGCTATGCGGCCGCTGCGGTTTAGCTCGCGCCGACGGTCGGAAAATTCATTATAGAGCGGCCAAAATTTTTGGGCCTGGTCCTGGGTGAGAGAAACGCGGTTGGTAATGAAGGCAATTTTCGCGTTTTCGAGCTGGCCCATGCGCTGGGCGCGCCGGCCGCCGCCGAACTGCCCATCCTGGGCCTGGGCAGCCGGGGCCAGCGTAAGCAGCAGGGCCGCCAAGCTTAGCAATCGGAATACGGATGAGAAAACAGACATAATAGGAAGAAGGGTGAACTGGAAATTATAAATAGGTAGGGTCGTCGGTCGGCTGGGCATCGAGCGCATCGTTCAATTCTTCGTCCGACACGCGCAGAAAACCTTTGGTAATGCCGGGGTGGGCAGCCGTGAGCGCAGCCAGGTCGGTGGTTTCGATGCGAGTGCCGCTGTTGAGCAGGTAATTGGTGAGCTCAGTGCGCGGCACGTTATCAAGGGCGGCTACCGGGGCCGAAGCTGGCACCAGTGGGGCCGAGCCGCTGAGGTAGAACGAGGCCGCGAAACCGCCCAGCACGGCCACCGAGGCCAGCCCGGTGCGCAGGGCCGGCGACAGGAACGAGAGCCAGCCCCAGATTGGAGCACGCTCTTCGGCCTGCGGCAGGCGGGCCATGATGCGAGTGGGTAGTTTATCGAAGTAGTCGGCGGGCGGCTCGCTCAGCAGCGGGCGGGGCCGCCGGGGGTGCGCGTCGAGCTTAAAAGCAGGTTTCATGAGCGTTTGATGATAACAAATGTCGAACGTTTAATTCAACGAATAAAAATTTGTATGGGGCCGGACTAGTCGTCGGTATTGCGGGTCACGTACTCTTCCACCTTTTTCACGGCGTGGTGGTAGCTGGCTTTGAGGGCCCCGACGCTGGTGCCGGTTACCTCAGCCATCTGCTCGTAGGGCATCTCGTCGTAGTAGCGCAGGTTGAACACCAGGCGCTGCTTGTCGGGCAGGCGCAGAATGGCCTGTTGCAGCTTCAGCTCAATCTCGTCGCCGGCAATGGCGGGGTCGGCTTCGATTTTGGCGGCCAGCGCCTCCCCCACGTCAGTTAGCGGCAGCAGAAACTTGCGGCGCTTGCTGCTGAGGAAGTTCAGGCACTCGTTGGTGGCGATGCGATAAATCCAGGTGAAAAGCTGAGCATCCTGGCGGAAGTTCTCCAGGTGTTTCCACACTTTCACAAACACGTCCTGGGTAAGGTCGTCGGCGTCGTCGTGGTCGACTACCATCTTGCGCACGTGCCAGTACACCTTGCTCTGGTACTTGCGCACGAGCTGGTTGAACGCCAGGTTGCGGCTGGCGGGGTTCTGGAACTTGAGGAGGATTTCGTGGTCTTCCAAACGGGGAGGCCGGGGCGTAAGCGGTGAAGTGGCGGTTGGAGGGCAAAGTAAGCGCCGCGTTTAACGAAGCCGCACAAAAAGGATGCTCATTACCGGCTCAACGGCAACAGGCTAACCAAACTTCCTGACGTTCTTGCCTCTGTAAGCAGCATACTCCGCTTAATGCATCAACTTTATGCGCGGCCTCAACAAAATAACCCTCATCGGCAACCTGGGCAAAGACCCCGAAATACAAGTACTGGAGGGCAATGTGCCCGTCGCCAAGTTTTCGCTGGCCACTTCCGAAACTTACCGCGATAAAAGTGGCCAGGCGCATACCAGCACCGACTGGCACACCGTGGTGCTCTGGCGCGGCCTGGCCGAGTTGGCCCAGGCCTACCTGCGCAAAGGCAGCCTGGTGTATCTCGAAGGCAAGCTCAAAACCCGCCATTACGACGATGCGGCCGGCCAGCGCCACTACGTGACCGAGATAATTGGCGAGCAGCTGCTGATGCTCGACAAAAAACCCGACGGCCAATAACCCGCGTGCCCGCCCATGAAAGCCACCGTTTCACTCCGTCTCCGTCCCTCGCGCACCGAGTTTCTGGTGTTCTTCCCCTTCTCCAATGAGCCGACGCGGACCGCCCTGCTCGCCGCTGGCGTTCGCTACGAGCCCGCCGCCAAAGGCTACGTGCTGCCTGCCGATGCCGAACTGGTGGCGCGGGTACGGGCTGCCTGCCAGCACCTGGGCCTAGTGCTGCTGGTGCCGCCCACACCGGCGCTGGCCGTGGCGCTGCCCCCGCCCACCCCGCACGAGGCGCTGCTTTCGCGCTACTGCCAGTTCATCGCCCTCAAACGCTACAGCCCCAATACCCTCAAAAATTACCGTAGCGCGTTTCAACTTTTCCTGGCTTATTGCGGCCCACGGCTGCCGCTGGCCCTCAGCAAACAGGATGTGCTCGACTATCTGGCCGGGCGCGTAACGGCAGGCATTTCCGAAACGTACCAAAACCTGCTCATCAACGCCATCAAGTTTTACTACGAGCAGGTGGAGGGTCAGCCCCGGCAGTACTACAACATTCCGCGCCCCAAACGGCCCCAGACCAACCCCAAAGTGCTAGCCCAGGAAGAAGTAAAGGCCCTGCTGCAAGGCACCGAAAACCGCAAGCACCGCGCCATGTTGATGCTGGCTTATGGCCTGGGCCTGCGCTTAGGTGAAGTGCTGGCCCTCACACCCGCCGACATCGATAGCAAGCGCATGGCACTGTACGTGCGCGGCGGAAAAGGCAAAAAGGACCGCGACCTCCCGCTTCCCGAATCCTTGCTGCTCCTGCTCCGCGAACAGTTCCGGGAATTTCGCCCTATCACGTTCATCTTCGAAGGCCAGCACCCTGGTGAGCCCTACAGCGAGCGTAGCCTGCAAATGGTAGTGAAGCAAGCCGCCAGTCGGGCCGGCATCCAGCGCCCCATTTCGCTGCATATGCTGCGCCACTCCTATGCCACCCACCTCATGGAAGCCGGCACCGACACGCGCATCATCCAGGATTTGCTGGGCCACAGCAGCATCAAAACCACCGAAATCTATACCCATGTTGCCCAACGCGTCCGCCCGCCCTCTCCGCTCGACAGCTTGGGATTGTAATCAGCGAGTTGCGTATAGCACGCTGATTTAGCCAGTTTTCCGCAAGTTATTTGCGTACTAAGGTCGGATTGACGCAACTTGCTAATGCTGCGGGTTGCGGCAATCGTAATGTTAGCGGCAATACAAATTTGACACATATCAATTTTCAAAGTTTTAGACCAAATATGTTTGACCAATTAGAGTAATAAGACTTGACAAAAAGCCCACAAGAAGCGGCTCACGTTAGACAAGAATTAAGAATTTAAAAACTTCTTTTCATTATCAAAATACTTTTCAGGTGGACTTTTGGTAAAGTCTAACAACCAAGAATGACCACCATTTTAACCAGACTTTTGACAACCAATATTAATATCAAATTTCGAATACCAACAACAATCAAGAGCAACAGAAAAAATATTTAATCCATTTGTGAATTGTAAAAGTTAGACAGGCATTTTAAAATCGAAACTTCATTTCTATAATAATCATTTTTCGGCTTGACCGAAAGGCTTTATTTTTTCATAAAAGTTTTTTCAGTTGGAAAGTATATTTTAAAATCAAAAAAATATTTTGTTAGCAACCGTCTTTTAGCTCGACCATTTGGTATTATTATTTTATCAAAGTGTTTTCGGTTGGAAAGTATATTTTAAAATCGACAAAATATTTTAATACCAATTATTTTTCAACTCGACACTCGGCTTTAATATTTATAGTTTATTTCGGTTGACACACTATTATAATTTGTAGTTTATGCAGACAGAAAAAATCGAAAATAAATATGTATCTTCATTTTGTAGACAAGAAATAAATAATCGAACGGCAAAATAGACTGTACAGCCGCTAACATTGGGTTTTGTGCAAGTTGGGCAGACGGAATAACAATGAGCTTTTTGTAATTCTGTTCAGCTTTTGTTCGGGAAGGACGTACATCGCTGAACTTTTGTTCTTAACTTCAACTTTATATTTTCAATCAGCAGCGGTTCCGGGCAGACGGAATTCTATTTCCCAACCTGCACAAAGCCCTAGCCGTTATATGCAAGCTGGGTTCCGTAATTTAATTTTCGCTTTTTGCTTCGAGGTTTCTGCTCAATAAATTCATTGCGGGTCTTTGTTTTCAAAAGAGTTTTTTAATCAAGCATATTTTGTTACTTCATTTGTTGTAGCGGTG
>JANXMN010000505.1 GCA_025354605.1 Hymenobacter sp.
CGGCGCTGGGGCTCGGGGCCTTCGTTGGTAAGCAGGTCCACGCCATGCACCTTGAAGTAGTTGAGCTTGTTGCCCATCGCCTTCCAGCCTTTCACGTCGATAAATTCGTGCAGGGTTATTTTCTCGGTTTCCTTGGCGGCCTTCTTGTCGCGTTGCAGCGTCACTTTTACCTCCGGCTCGGGGTTGGCGGTAGCAACTAGCATCTTCGAGCTTTTGGCTTCGGCAATGAAGACGAAGCGCTTATCGAGGGTACTGGTTTCAATCTTGAAACGCTTGACGTAGTGAATTTTAGTCTCGCCTTCCACGTACACCGTGCTGATGACCGTTTCGGGCTCCAGCTTAAGCAGCAGCACGGTGTTGGGTACGTCGAAGTGCACGGCCGGGTCGGCCGCCTTCAGCTCGTAGCTGCCGTCTTTGTACACCACCAGCACGGTATTATCGGTGTCGAAGGTTCCCAGGTAGCGGCCGTGGCCGGCCGTGTTGAGGCGGCCCACTACGCTGTCGAAGAACATTTCGCGGCCGCCCAGGGTCGAGTCGCCCAACGACTTCTGGGTGATTTTCTTAATGGGCTGCTTGGTCACAATGTTGCCCATCGAGCCCTTGCCCTTGATGGCCAGCTCGGCAAAGTCGAAATCGAACTGCTTCACGCGGGCCGGAGCCTTATCGGCGAGCTGCACGCTCACTACTTCCGATTCCGAGTTGGGGTTGGCCGTGAGGTAGAGGATTTTGGTGCCTTTGGTACCTTTGGTAAGGTCGTAGGTTTTGTCGCGGGTGATACCCGACACCAGGAAGCGCTTGGCGAACGAAATGCCCGAAGTGCCGTCGAGGTACACCATGTTGTATACCAGCCGGTCGTCGTTCTTATTGTACACGCCCACGTGCAGAAGGTCTTTGCCCGCGAAGGTTTTTTCGGCGATTTTGCTCACCGTAAAGGTACCATCGCGCCGAATAGCGATGATGTCGTCCAGGTCGGAGCAGTCGCAGATTGTCACGGCGTTTTCGTCCTTTTTCAGCCCGTAGCCCACAAAGCCGTCGGCGAAGTTCACGTAGAGCTTCTGGTTGGCCACGGCTACTTTCTGGGCCGTCACCACATCGAAGGTGCGGAGCTGGGTTTTGCGCTCCCGGCCCGCGCCGTACTTCTTGAGCAGGCCCTTAAAGTAGTTGATGGCGTAGCGCGTTAGGTGGCCCAGGTGGTCGGCCACCTCGGCTAGCTCGGCTTCCAGCCGCTGCAAAAACTCGTCGGCCTTAAAGCCGTCGTACTTCGAAATGCGCTTAATCCGAATTTCGGTCAGGCGCGTGAGGTCGGCTTCCGAAATGGCACGGCGCAGCACGATGCGCTGGTCATCAGCGCGGGCTTTCTCTCCTTCAATGCGCACGAATTTCCGCAGGCCCTTATCAATGGTTTCGAGGATTTCCGACCAGGTTTCGCACTCCTCAATCTTGAGGTAAATCCGGTTTTCAATAAAAATCTTCTCCAACGAGGAGTCGTGCCACTTTTCCCACAGTTCCTCCTGCCGTATTTCCAGCTCGCGTTCCAGCAGCCGCACCGTGGCTTGGGTGCTCTGGCGCAACACGTCCTCCACCCCCACAAAGCGCGGCTTGTCGTCGATGATGACGCAGGTGTTGGGTGAGAGGCTGATTTCACAGTCGGTGAAAGCGTAGAGGGCATCTATTGTAAGGTCGGGGCTCACGCCGGAGGGCAATTGCACCTGAATTTCTACGTCCTTGGCCGTGTTGTCAACTACCTTCTTAATCTTGATTTTATTGGCTTCACTGGCTTTCACGATGCTCTCCATCAGCGCCATGGTAGTGGTGCCGTAAGGAATATCGCGGATGATAAGCAGCGTTTTATCGACCTTCTCGATGGTGGCTCGCAGGCGGATTTTGGCCCCGCGCATCCCCGAGTTGTAGTTTGTTACATCGCACAGGCCGCCAGCCGGAAAGTCTGGAAACAACTGCACCTCGTTGCCCCGCAGCACCTCGATGCTGGCCTCGCACAGCTCGCGGAAGTTGTGGGGCATAATCTTGGTGCTCAGGCCCACGGCAATGCCTTCCACGCCCTGCGCGAGCAGCAGCGGGAATTTCACGGGCAGCGTGGTGGGCTCGCGCTTGCGGCCGTCGTAGCTCAGCTGCCACTCGGTGGTATCGGGATTGAACACGACATCAAGGGCAAACTTGCTGAGCCGGGCCTCGATATAGCGGGCGGCAGCCGCCCCGTCGCCGGTGCGCACGTCGCCCCAATTGCCCTGGCGGTCGATGAGCAAATCCTTTTGTCCCAGGTTCACGATGGCATCGCCGATGCTGGCATCCCCGTGCGGGTGATACTGCATGGTCTGGCCGATGATGTTGGCGACCTTGTTCAGGCGGCCGTCGTCCATCTCCTTCATGGCGTGCAGAATGCGGCGCTGCACGGGCTTCAGGCCGTCCTCGATGGCAGGTACGGCGCGCTCCAGAATCACGTAGCTGGCGTAGTCCAGAAACCAGTTCTGGTACATGCCGCGCACGGTGGCCACATCGTGGATGGTTTCGCCGGGGGCGAACTTGGGCTCCTCTTCGGTTTCCTCACCGGCCGGGATGGCCTCAGCTACCGGGGGCGTTACCGACACCAGGCCAAACAGGTCGGCTGAGAGCGACGGTGCCGCGGGCTCGTCGCCACTGGTTTCAGCCCCGGCGACTGGTGCATCGGCCGCGTCGCCCGGCTCCTGCGTGTCAGCATCGGCGGCGGGGGAAAAGGCGGACAGGTCGAAATCTACCGAGTCGCCGGGCTGCAGGTATTGAGGTACGGAGGGGTCGGAAGCGGGAGTATCGGAAGTAGCCACGTAAAGGAAGCGAGAGTTATCAGCGAAGTGCAGTCAAAAGTACCGGAATCGGCGCGGAGCGCAAGGTAATTAAACCCTTATTCGGGCGCAAAGTTCCCAATTTTTTTAGCGCAATCAATACTGTCAACTAGCAGAGCCGAAAGCCAAAATAGCAGCATTTATCCAAATTTCGCACTATTTTCACTTGAATGCAAGCTAAATAAACTAGTTTTTATCCCCGTCATGTTTAAAAGCCAGTAGACGGGCCTGCCCCACGCTCAAAGACCAACAAAAAAGCCCGTGCCAAAGGCGCGGGCTTTTCCGTGGAATATATCGACTAGTCTACCCCTAGTCGACATTGCAAACGTACATCGGTTTTTCTCTTAGCGCAAGCTTTTTCAAAAATTTTCCCCGTATTTCTACGTGGTTTTGAATTGAAGCTCTTCTAATTATTAATAAATAATCACCTTTTCAACTTATCAGTTAAGCCAAATCTTCCACTGGCACCTCAGCAGCGGGCAGCACATCCGAGGTTATCAGGTCTTTTTCGAGGCGCAGGTTGTCAATAATGAATTCCTGGCGGGCGGGAGTATTTTTGCCCATATAGTAGGTAAGCACCTGCTGAATACTGCGGTCGGACTGCAGGATGACCGGTTCCAGCTTGATGTTATCGCCGATGAACTTGCCGAACTCGTCGGGCGAAATTTCGCCCAGGCCCTTGAAGCGGGTGATTTCGGGATTCTTGCCCAACTTATGCATGGCGTGCTGCTTCTCCTGCTCGTTGTAGCAGTAAATGGTTTCCTTCTTATTGCGCACTCGGAACAGCGGCGTTTCGAGGATGAAGACGTGGCCGTTGCGCACCAGGTCGGGGAAGAATTGCAGGAAGAAGGTGAGCAGCAGCAGGCGAATGTGCATGCCATCCACGTCGGCATCGGTGGCCACTACCACGCGGTTGTAGCGCAAGTGCTCAATACCTTCCTCGATGTTTAGCGCGTGCTGCAGCAAGTTTAGCTCCTCGTTCTCATATACAATTTTCTTCTTCAGGCCGAAGCAGTTCAACGGTTTGCCACGCAGGCTGAACACGGCCTCCAGTTCCACGTTGCGGCTCTTGGTGATGCTACCCGACGCCGAATCGCCCTCGGTGATGAAGAGTGTCGTTAGCAGTTCCTTTTCGGCACCGTCCTTGGCGTTTTCGCCCAAATGGAAGCGGCAGTCGCGCAGCTTGCGGTTGTGCAGGTTGGCTTTTTTGGCGCGCTGATTGGCCAGTTTTTTCACGCCGGCCATGTCCTTGCGCTCGCGCTCGCTCTGCTCGATGCGCTTGCGCAGGGCCTCGGCCACTAGCGCGTTCTTGTGCAAATAGTTGTCGAGGTGCTCCTTGACGAAATCGATGATGAAGCCGCGCACGGTAGGTCCATCATCACCCATATTTACCGAACCGAGCTTGGTTTTGGTCTGGCTCTCGAACACGGGCTCCTGCACCCGCACTGAGATGGCGGCAATAATGCTGGCCCGGATATCGGCCGCGTCGTAGTCCTTCTTGTAAAATTCGCGCACGGCCTTCACCACGGCCTCGCGGAAAGCCGAAAGGTGGGTGCCGCCCTGCGTAGTGTACTGGCCGTTGACGAAAGAATAATATTCCTCGCCGTAGTCGTTGCCGTGCGTCATGGCCATCTCGATGTCCGGCGCCTTCAGGTGAATGATGGGATAGCGCAGGTGCTCGACGTCGGCCTTGCGGGCGAGCAGGTCGAGCAGGCCATTTTCGGAGAAGTACTTCTGGCCGTTGAAGTTGATGGTGAGGCCCGCGTTCAGGTAAACGTAGTTCCAGATTTGGTTTTCGAGGTATTCCGGAATGAAGCGGTAGTTCTTAAAAATCGTGTCGTCGGGCTGGAAGACGACCAATGTGCCGTTGCGCTGGCTTGTTTTGCTGGGTTTGGCATCGCTGGTGAGCTTGCCCTGGGCAAACTCGGCGGCTTTGAGGGTGCCCTCGCGCACGCTCTGCACCAAGAAGTAGCCGCTGAGGGCATTCACGGCCTTGGTGCCCACGCCGTTCAGGCCCACCGATTTCTGGAACACCTTGCTGTCGTACTTGCCGCCGGTGTTGATTTTGCTCACCACGTCGACGACTTTGCCCAGCGGAATGCCGCGGCCGTAGTCGCGCACCTGCACCCGGGCATCGGAAATCTTGATATCGATGGTGCGGCCGTGGCCCATCACGTGCTCGTCGATGCAGTTGTCGACGACTTCCTTCACCAGCACGTAAATGCCGTCGTCGTAGGCCGAGCCGTCGCCGAGCTTACCGATGTACATGCCGGGGCGCAGGCGAATGTGCTCGCGCCAATCGAGCGAGCGGATGCTGTCTTCGTTGTAGCCGTGGTCTTTGGCCGGAATGGAGGGGGCTTCGTCGAGGTATTCTTCGTTCATCGGGGCAACTGTTGACCGGTTTTGGGGTAAAATAACGCAGAAATAAGCGGCACGGCAAGCTTTATTGCCAGCTTGTTTAGTACGCCTCACTAATCTGCTTAGTTCCAACACGGCCATTGGCCGGCTGGTTCACGTATGGGCCCGGACGGCCCAGTCTTAGCCCCTGCCCTATTCGACCCTCCCGCCTACTCTTCTCTCGCCATGTTTCCCAACCTGCTCAGCCGCGCCGGCACCCGCGCCACCAACTCCGTGCCCCACAAGGCTCCGGCCGACGTGCAGCAGTCGCCCATCATCTACTACATCTTTCTACTGATGGGCGCCTCGCTGCTGGTGTTCGTGCTGCACAAGCTGCACGGGCTGCTACTGCCGCTGTGCTTCGCGGCGCTGCTGGCCACGCTGCTGCTGCCGCTGGTGCGCCGGTTCGAGCGCTGGGGCTGGCCGTCCATTCTGGCTATCACCGCCACGCTGCTGCTGCTGGTGCTGGCCATTGCCGGGCTGATTATGCTCTTTGGCTACCAGCTGCTGGAACTGCGCACCGAGCTGCCGCTGCTTAAAGACAAGTTACTGGTGCTCTTCGAGCAGGGACAGCAATGGGCGCACACGCACTTCGGGACCGACGTGATGAGCCGGGATGAGCTGCTGGCAAAGTCGATGAAGACGTTTAAAAAATCGGCCGGGGCCTACGTGGGCAGCACCCTTAGCACCAGTGTGGGCGTGCTGAGTACGCTGACGCTGGTGCCGATTTACATTTTCTGCTTCCTCTACTATCGCGACCACATCCGGCAGTTTATGTTCCGCTTCATTGCGCCCGACAAGCGCACCACCGTGCTGCACACGATGGATAATATTCAGAGCGTGGTGCAGGCTTACATCACGGGCCTGCTCACGGTTATTGCCATTGTGTCGGCCATGAATGCGGCTGGGCTACTGCTGCTGGGGGTGAAGTTTGCGGTGTTCTTCGCCGTGTTTGCCTCGGTACTGGCCGTCATTCCCTACATCGGCATCCTGGTAGGGGCGACGGTGCCGGCACTGGTAACGCTGGTCGAAACCGGCTCGGTAGCCAAGGCAGCGGCCGTGGTGGCCGTGTTTATGGCGGTGCAGTTTTTGGAAGGCAACTTCATTACCCCCATGGTGACGGGCTCGAAAGTGAGCATCAACCCCATGGCGGCCATTATTGCCCTGATTCTGGGGGGCGAGCTGTGGGGTACGCCGGGCATGATTCTGAGCATTCCGCTGGTAGCGGTGCTCAAGGTCGTGTTTGATGCGAATAAGTCGCTGGAGCCCTGGGGCTTTCTGCTGGGCGATATTTCGGAAATGGACGAGAGCCACGTGGGCCGGCCGGTGCCGCAGTTGGGCTTTTTTGGGAAAGCCTGGCGGATGATTAAGAAAATGTAGGTTGGGTGGCATTTGGAGCAAAAAGAACGTCATGCAGAGCGCAGCGAAGCCTCTTTACCGCAGTCGTTATTCCACCTTATTGGATTACTAGCGCGGTAAAGAGGCTTCGC
>JANXMN010000506.1 GCA_025354605.1 Hymenobacter sp.
CGTGGTGCGTCAGGGCCGCCACGTCACGCTGGTGAGCTTCGGCAAGATGATGAAACTTGCCTATACCGCCGCCGACGAGTTGGCCAAGGATGGCATCGAAGCTGAAGTTATCGACCTGCGCTCGGTGCGCCCGATTGACTACGACACCCTCATCAACTCGGTGAAGAAAACCAACCGCATGGTGGTTATCGAAGAAGCCTGGCCACTGGCCAGCATCTCGGGCGAGCTAGCCTACATCGTACAGCGCCGCGCCTTCGACCACCTTGATGCCCCCGTCATCCGCATCACCTGCGCCGACGTGCCCCTGCCCTACGCGCCCACCCTCATTGAAGCCTCGCTGCCCAACGTGGCCCGTGTAGTGAAAGCCGTAAAGGAAGTGACCTACGCCAAGGTGTAAACGCAGCGCTTAAGGAAGAATGAGGAATGAAGAATTGCCGATTGGTCAATTCCTCATTCCTCATTCTTCCTTAAGCGCAGCGTCACTCCGGGGCCTCGCGCGGCGGCCGGCGCTGCCCCGCCGTAGCTTCCGACAATTGCCAGCAGCCCCAAACCCAAACGCCCAACAAGCCGAGCACAGCCAGTCGCCGAGCGGGCGAGCCCAGTCGCCGCCACCACTCCACCGGCCGCCAGCAAGCGGCTACTGCCGTCAGCAACAAGAGATGCAGCGGCAGTAGAAACCGGCATTCCATCAGCGTTGGCAGCGTGAGCAGGCACGGCAGCAGTAGGGCTACCAACAGAGCCATAGCTTCTGATTTCCGGGTCGGCAAAATAGTGGTTTGAGGAGTGATTTCCTCGATGGGCAACACCAGTACATTGCTGTTCGAGCTGCTTTTTTCGCGCTTACCCCACCTGAAAATCAGGCTCAGCCCTAAACCCAGCAGGACATAATTCAGCAGCCGCAGCAGCGCCTGCCCGGGTGGATGCAGCCGCGTCGGATAAGGCGTTGGATAGCGGATATCAAGCCCGTTGAACAAATGGCGGGAGAAGCGCGCCGCCGTGCTCAGCGGGTGGGCCGCCGCGAAACCCAGAAACTGGCCGTAGCTGCCAAAGCGGCCACCGGGCACGTTCGCCAGCATCCGCTGCCCAGCCGAGTCGGCATACACCAGCGAGCGGGGAATTGCGGGAATCAGGCTGGTTTCGTAGCGCTGAAATGCCGTGCCCCAGGCCAGCTGCCGCAAATAAAGTGGCGCGGAACCGGGCCGTTGCGCTAGCACCAGCGGGCTGGCCTGCCCAAAATAGCGCTGGTTGACAAGCAGCTGCGGCAGCAGCACCAGCGCCGCCCCGGCGGCCAGCGCCGCCAGCACGCCGGCTTGCAGCCGCCGGCGCCGCGCCCCCGCCCACCCCAGCAGCACCAGCCCGATAATACCCGGCAGCGCGGCCACGTATATCGGCCGGATGTTGACGGCCCCGGCTAGCAGCGCGCCGGCCAGACTGGCCCAGCCCCAGCCGCGCCGGCCCAAAGCCAGCAGCCCGAGCAGCAGCAGGGCCAGCGCCGGCATGTCGCTGAGGGTGAAGTTGAAATAGTCGCGCCAGAATAAAAAGCCCAGCGCCAGCACGGCCAGCCAGCGCCCGCCGCTGTGGGCGCGGCCGGTGCTGCGTGCCCACAGCGCGGGCACGGCCAGCCCGAACAGCAGCGCCGCCCAGCCGGCCCCCAGCACCCGCGCCCCGGCCAGCATACTCCAGCCCGTGAAGTGGCAAAGCAGGCGCGCCGGCAAAATCAGTAGCGGCCCGAGGTAGCCGCGCAGGGGCTCATCGAAAGCCAGCAGCGCAAAGCCGCCATGCTGGGTGAATTTCAGCGACAGCTCCCAGTATTCGGCCGCGTCGTAGCGAAACTGGCTGGGCCCGTAGCCGCTCAAGGGCAGGTAGGCGGCGTAGAGAGCCAGCGTGGCCAGCACGCGCCAATACGCCGGCCACGGCGAACGAAATTGCGACAGCGAGATGGGCATGGATGCCGTAAAACTAGCCACCCGGCGCAAGTCGGGCGCGCGGCCACCTTTGCCGCAACCGGCCCCACACTTGCCGCCACCTTCGCTGCTCCGGGTTTGTTGCCGTACCTTTTGCCCCGGCATTGCTCGTCAGGCCCTATTTCAGCATTCCCATCCGCCATGAACCACCGACTCCACCTCAAATTTGAACAGCTCGAACGCGCCACCGAGCAGCTGCTGGTTTCAGCCGAAGCACTGGGCGACGATAAAACCACAGCCCCGGCCGCTGGCCACTGGTCGGCCGTGCAGGTAGTGCATCACCTGCTTTACATCGAAGGCAACATCATTAATTACATCCAAAAAAAGTTGCAAGCCGACGAAGCCCTGCCGAAAGTTGGCCTCTACACGCGGCTGCGGGCGCGCATCGTGCGGCTGTTTCTGCGGCTGCCGGGCTTCCGGGTGAAAGCCCCGCGCGGGGTAGCCACCCTCACCGACGCCGGCAACCTGCCCGCCCTGCCCGAACTGCGCGCTACCTGGGAGGCTTCGCGCCGCCAGCTCGAACGGGTGCTCAACGAGTTTCCGGGCCGGCAGCTGAACCGGGTGATTTTTCCGCACCCGCGCTCGGGTCGCATCAATATTTTCCAGGTCCTGGATTTTCTGCACGACCACGTACTGCACCACCAGCAGCAGATGGGGCGCATCACCAAAGCCCTGCGGCCCGGCAGTGCAGCCACTCGCCCGGTCGACGCGCAGGCCTAGGCCGGCGTGGCCGGCGCTTCGTAGCGCGGCAGCGCGCGGAAGGCGGCCGTTAGTGCCGCCGGGGGCGTGGTGAGCTTACGCTTCTCAAGGTCGAGCCAGGCCCCGTCGACGGTAACGGTAGCCGCCAGGCGGCCATCGGCTTTGTAGATGGTGTGCAGAATGCTCCAGCGGGTGCCATCCTCGTTCACGCTCAGCAGGCGGCTATCGACGCGAATTTCTTCGCCGATGTGCACTTCCTTGCGGAACACGGTTTCCTCGCGGAACAGAATCGGCCCCAGCCGCAACCGGGCAAATTCCTTGATGTCGTAGCCCCACGCGGCCAGCAGGATAATGCGCTGGTCGGCCGCGTAGTCGGCGTAGGCGGAGTGACGCATGTGGCCGTTCGGGTCCATGTCGGCCCAGCGGGTGCGGTAGGTGGTGGCGTTGGTCAAAGTTGAATTATGAATTATGAATTATGATAACCGAATGGTCATGAGAATGCTACCAGTGGAATTCCAATTTTTAATTCATAATTCCCCAGCGGCATCAGGCGCACCAGGTACTGGTCGTCGTCGTCGTGGCTGAGAAACTCGGCGGAATAACCGGCGGTTTCGGCTGCGTCGCTGAGCAGGGCCGCGTCGACGAATAGCCAAGGGAATGGCTCGCCGGATTTCCCCTTGTAGCTGAGCCGGTACTCGACCTCACCATAGTACGGCCCGTTGAGATTGATACGGATGGAGCCATCCTCGTCCTCATACAGATAGCGCACGTCCGACGAGGTGGCCAGAATCTGGCCGCCGGGGGCCAGCAGGGTCCGGGCATGGGCCAGAAACCGAGCCAGGCCATCGAGGGTGCCGGCCAGGCCCAGGCCATTCATCAGCAGCAGAATCGTGTCGTAGGGCAGTTCGGTGGGTGGCAGCGGGACCAGCAGGTCGTGGCGGGCCACGGTGCGCACGCCCCGCTCGGTCATCACCTGGACCGCGCCGGCCGAGACGTCCACTGCCTTCACGTGGGCGAAGCCGCGGCTTTGCAGCTCCAGGCTGTGGCAGCCTGCTCCGGCCCCGAGGTCGAGCACGCGGCCCCGACTTTCGTCGAGGGCCAAGCGCTCCAACTCCGGCATTTGCAGCAGGGTACGGAAGAAATAAGCGGCTGGCAGCGGCTCGTCGTCGGCCACGTTGCAGTGCACGGTGAGGGCGGCTTTTTTGCGGCCGTGGTGGTAGTCGAGCAAGGCCTGGCCCAAAATATCGGGGGCGGAAGTCGTAGTCATGGGGCGAATGAAAACGTAGACCACCGCGCGGGTGGGCCACGGGCAAAGAAAGCAGACCGTTGAGCCGGCTAACGAAGCCAGGCAGGTTACGAAGGCCCGAAATTACCCAAAACTTCGCAGCGCCTCATGTCGTTTGGCAGCTACGCCCCCATTTTCCTTCATCTCATGCTTCCCGCCAAATTACGTAAGGGCCAACTGCCCACCAAAATCTGCCTCACCTGCGGCCGCCCTTTCGAGTACCGAAAAAAGTGGCGCGCTAACTGGGAAAATGTAAAATACTGTGGCGAAAAATGCCAGCGCAACCGGCTCGCCGTCCCGCCCACCCCAGCCGCGCTTTAACGTGCGCCAAAAGACGCTGCTGTATCCTTTCGCCGCCGGCCCGCGTTCGGAACACGGCGGCCGCAAGGGCCGCTACTCATTCCAGTAGCTTACCTTCTCCCCCGTTATGGCTTCCAATCTCGACTACCTCAACCCCGCCCTCGTTCCGCTTGAGCAAAAAGTAGATGCCTACCTAGAGGCTGAAAAGGCTCTCCGACACATTACCCAGGCCGGTTCCGAGGCATCGTCAGCCGGGCAGCGGCCCGGGCAGCTGCGCCAGCGCATCGCGCAGTTAGAGCTGGAGATTCTGGCCTTGCTTCCCATCCGCGACGAGTGGGTGAAAGTCAACCTCGGCTACGGTCCCAGCCGGGTGGGCGCCTGGCAGGTGCCGGCCCCCGATGGCGGAACCCGCTACGAGGTGCGCGTGGTGCATTAACGTAAGGCCTGCGGGCAGGAAGCAGTTAGGAGGGAAAGCATCCTACTATCACTTGGCGGCTGTGTGTCACAGTCCCCATCATTCATCCTGAAAGGCTTCCGAGCTGCATAGGCTGGTGGGCTGGTCGACGAAGGGCATGAATTCGGCAGGCAGGTATTGCGGGTCAGCAACCGGCCTATTGGGGGTGCAAAAAAAACGGCAACCCAGAGGGCTGCCGCTTTCCATACCAAAACACCTTAAAAAACTATTCTTTCACGATGAGACTAACAAGAACTGAACCAAAAAATTCCAATCACCGCGAAAGATTTTCAAAATAATTCAACATTAAGCCTCTATCCTCGCTTTAGCCCTATCCGAAAATGAGCTGAGTGCAATTTTCTACTCTTTGGCGATGCGCGTGGTCAATTGCGCGTCGCCCACGCGCATGGTGAGTTGGTAGAGGCCCGGGCGCAGGTCGGGGAACGTGAGGGGCAGCGCATTCGGGCCGGGGTGCACCAGCACTTCCTGCCGGGCCACTACCCGGCCCAGCAGGTCGGATACGCGCACGTCGGCCACGCTGCTCACGCGCCCCTCAAAAGTTAGCTGCAGCGTTGAGGCAAACGGGTTGGGGGCCGTGCCGAAGCTTCCGGCCACTACGGCGGCCGGCTGGGTGGCCAGCAACAGTTGCAGGTTGCGCGCACCCCGGTACACCTGGCCCCGAATTTCGCCACCGGGGTTGGCAGCGGTGTGCAGGTTCATGTACAGGCTGTCGCGGCGGAATTGCAGCGAGCGGCGCAGGGTGAAAGGCTGGGCCGTGTTGTTGTCTTTCCAAAAGCCGTAAGCGGCGGTGTTGTTGTCGAAGTAAGGCACCAGGTTGAACACCACCGGCCCGAACTGCGACACCAGCCCGGTGTGAAAGTGCCCGCCGGTGGGCGGCCCCGTGAGCCCGCCCCACACGCTCATGAAGTGGGCGTTGCTCTGGTCGCGGTCGATGCTGACGATGCCCACCCCGTAGCCGGCGCTGGCGTTGGGCGTGGGCCGCTCCTGTGCGCCGTTCAGGGAAATGGTATAGCCCTCGCGCGCCAGGCGTAGCAACTGTCCCCGTACCTCGCCGGTGGGGTTGGTGGCGGTGTTGATGACCATGTTGATGTCGCCCCGCAGAAACGAGCTGACGAGGCCCGCAGTAAGGTTGACAAAGCGAAAGCCCACCACGTTGGTGGTGTTGGTGGCCGGGATGGTGACCGTGCCCAGCGGCGCCCCGTTGGCCTGGCCGGCTGGCGCACCGTAGAGGCTGATGCTGGTTGCAGCACTGCTCAGCCCCGCGTAGCTCACAAACACCGTCATCGAGTCAAGCGTGGGCGCGAGGCGGCCCACTGCCACAGCCTTGCCCGGCCAGGTGTTGGCCGGCACCAACTGGCTAGCGTCGAGCCGGCTATCGAAGGCCACGTTGCGGAATTCAAACGCGAGCTGCCCCCGGATTTCTCCGTTGGGGTTGTTGGTGGTATGCACGTTGATATAAATCTCGCCCAGCTTAAGTGAAGCCAGAAAGGCCGCTGTCGGCGCAATCTCCCCCTCAATTACATTACCCGTGAGGTAAGTAAGCAGGTTCACCGTGACCGGGCCAACCACGCCCACGGCCCCAGTGTGGAAATGTGCCCCCGTGATGGCGCTGCTGAGCCCGGCCAGCGTCACCCGAAACTTGAGCTTGGTGAGGTCCTGGCTGAGGGTAAATATCCCCAGCGCCGTGGCCGAAGTAGTGACGGCCGGCACTTCCTGCGCGCCGCTGAGGCTGGCCGCCAGCCCGGTTTCGGATTCCAACCGAATCTGGCCCCGGATTTCGCCCCCGCCGTTAACGGCCGTGTGGGCGTTGATGTAGTAGCCGCCCCGCAAGAATTTGGTGATGTTGGCCGGCGCGATGTTGGCCCCGGTGAGGAAGCCCGACAGGCGGTTGCCGCGCAGCATGGGCAGCAAGTTGATGATGACCGGTCCGGCTACGCCCACGGCACCCTCGTGGATGTGTACCGAGGTAACTGGCCCGCTAAGCCCGCTGAAGGCTGCCTGAATAAAGAGCGTGTCGCGGGTTTCGTTGAGGGTGAAGCCCGCCACGCCTTGGGCGGTGGTATTGATGGCGGGTACTTCCTGGTCGCCGCCCATCCGGGCGGTGAGCAGCAGGTGGGCATGCAGGTGGTCGGCCGAAGCCAAAAGCGGAGCGGCCAGTAAGACCAGGGCCGCCAGCAGGCGAAGTAATGATGTGCGCATGAGAAGGTGAGTGAAAAAAATGTGGAAGTTGACCGGCACGCCAGCAGCGGCAGCAGCCTATGCTGCACTCGCAATGGTCGCCGCTCTGGTTGCCTGCCGTAGTTGCCTGCCGTAGATTAACATACCGCTATTTGCGAAGGTTTGCCAATGGCCCTGACTCCGCGAACCACTGGCCGCAAAAAAGCCCGGACTCTCGTCCGGGCTTCACTTTATCATAACGGATGCGCGCCCGCCGATGGACGAGAGGGCTTAACGACCCATAATGCCGCCACCACCACCGCGCATACCGCCCATCATCTTGGCCATTTGGGCCATGCCACCTTTGGTCTGGCTCATCTTGTTCATGGTGCGCATCATTTTGCGCATCTGCTCAAACTGCTTCATCAAGTCGTTTACCTGTTGCAATTCGGTGCCCGAGCCTTTGGCCACGCGGCGCTTGCGCGAGGCGTTGAGCAGGTCGGGGTTGGCGCGCTCCTGCTTGGTCATGCTCCGGATGATGGCCTCGACGGGCTTGAAAGCGTCGTCGTCGATTTCCACGTCCTTCATGGCTTTGCTCATGCCCGGAATCATGCCCATCAAATCCTTGATATTGCCCATCTTCTTGATTTGCTCAAGCTGGCCGAGGAAGTCGTTGAAGTCGAACTGGTTTTTGCGGATTTTCTTCTCAATCCGCTTGGCTTCCTCCTCGTCGAACTGCTGCTGCGCCCGCTCCACCAGCGAAATCACGTCGCCCATGCCCAGGATGCGCTGGGCCATGCGGTCGGGGTAGAACAGGTCGAGCGCGTCCATCTTCTCGCCTGTCGAGATGAACTTGATGGGCTTCTCCACCACCGCGCGGATGCTGAGGGCCGCGCCACCGCGCGAATCGCCGTCGAGCTTGGTGAGCACCACGCCGTCGAAATTCAGGCGGTCGTTGAAGGTTTTGGCAGTGTTCACGGCGTCCTGCCCGGTCATCGAGTCGACCACGAACAGCGTTTCGCTGGGGTTGATGGCGGCCTTCACGGCCTCAATCTCGCGCATCATTTGCTCATCCACGGCCAAGCGGCCGGCGGTGTCGATAATCACCACCTTCTTGCCGTTCTTCTTGGCGTAGTCGATGGCATTGCGCGAGATGTCGACGGGGTTCTTGTTCTCAACTTCGGCGTATACTTCCACGCCAATCTGCTCGCCGAGCACCTTGAGCTGGTCGATGGCGGCGGGGCGGTACACGTCGCAGGCCACCAGCAACACACCACGGCCCTGCTTCTTGATGTAGTTGGCCAGCTTGCCGGCAAACGTGGTTTTGCCCGAGCCCTGCAGGCCCGAGAGCAGAATCACGGCCGGCTCGCCTTTGATGACGATGTCCTGCTTCTCGCCGCCCATGAGCTCGGTGAGCTCATCGTAAACGATTTTTACCATGAGCTGGCCCGGCGATACGGCCGTGAGCACATCGCGGCCCATGGCAGCGTCCTTAATCCGGTCGGTTACGTCCTTAGCAACCTTGTAGTTAACGTCGGCATCGACCAGTGCCCGGCGGATTTCCTTGATGGTGGCCGCGACGTTGATTTCGGAGATACTGCCCTGGCCCTTGAGAGTTTTGAAGGCCCGGTCGAGCTTGGTGGAGAGATTGTCAAACACTGCTTTATGTACTAATTAGTTGATATGCTGATGTGCTGATTGCCAGGCTTCATGAGGCGTGTCGCAGCCGCTCTTCGACGGCCCGCAGCCGGGCATCGAGTTCAGCATTGGTGGGTTGCTGGACGGCTTCGACATGGGCCAGGCGCAGCCGGGCATCGTCGTTGTGCTCGGTCAGCGCGCCCACGTGGTCGAAGGTATTGGCGAGGCGGCGGTTGGTTTCCTGGTTCTGGGTCTTGATTTCGCGGATGTCGGTTTTGACTTCACGCATATCGGTTTTGAGCTCGCGCACTTCCTCAGTGAGGTTATCAATGCGTGCCGCAAGCCGGTCTTCCAAGCGCAAGAAACCGTTGACCATTACTTCAGTCAGTTGCTCGAAGCGGCGGTTGGAATCTTCCCGCAGTTCGGCGTGCTCCTTGATTTGCTGCCCCATCAGGGAAAGCAGCTCATTGATTTGGTCATTGTTCATGGGAGGGAGACGATTTATGTGCCCAAAGTTACGGCAGCGGCCGGCGTGTCGTTCACGTAGCTTTGCGAATTGTTTCCGCCGTTTGTTCTGCCGTGCCCTCCTCCCCGCTGCTGCGCCTGCTTGTTATCACCTACTACTGGCCGCCTTCGGGCGGAGCCG
Organism: Hymenobacter sp.; assembly: GCA_025354605.1. GTDB lineage: Bacteria > Bacteroidota > Bacteroidia > Cytophagales > Hymenobacteraceae > Hymenobacter. The sequence continues at coordinate 9,165 of JANXMN010000506.1, forward strand.
GCGTGCAGCGCTGTCTAAAATTCGTGAAGCACCTCGGCCATTTCAACGTTGAGCCCACCGTCATCACCGTCGATGCCCACCAGGCCAGCTACCCGGTGCGCGATGCCAGCCTGCTGGCCGAGGTGCCGCCCACGGTACGCGTCATCCGCACGGGCACTACCGAGCCGTTCGAGAGCTACAAGAAGCTGACGGGGCGGGCGGTGCCCTATGGCGGCTTTGCCAACGAGGGCAAGCCGGGGCCGGGGCAGCAGATGCTGCGCTTCGTGCGCGGCAACCTGTTCATCCCGGACCCGCGCCGGGGCTGGAACCGCCACGCCCTGGCGGCCGTGGAAAAGCTGCTGGCCGCTGGCGAGCAGTTCGATGCCGTGCTCACCTCATCGCCGCCGCACTCCACCCAGCTCATCGGGCTGGAATTGCAGCGCCGTCACGGCCTGCGCTGGCTGGCCGACCTGCGCGACCCCTGGACGGACATCTACTACTACAAAGACCTGCACCACACCCCGCTGGCCGCCTGGCTCGACCGGCGCTACGAGCACCAAGTATTGACCCGGGCTGATGCCGTGCTGGTAACCTCGCCCGAAACCAAGCGCCTGTTCCAGGCCAAGCTACCCGGGCTGCCGGCCACCAAATTCCACGTCCTGCCCAATGGCTACGACGAGTCGGATTTCCGCCAGCCCTCGCAGCCACCGCAGGATTGCCTCCGCATCACCCACACTGGCACCATCACCGAACTCTACCACATCAACCGCCTGCTCGAAGCCGTGGCGGCCTGCGCCGTGGCCCACCCCGCCGTGCCGCTACGGCTGCGCTTCGTGGGCCAGGTATCGGCCCAGCTGCGCGAACAGATTGCGGCGGCCGGCCTGGCGAACATCACGGAGTTCATCAACTTCGTGCCCCACGACCAGTCGGTGACCTACCTGCTGGAGTCGTCGGTACTGCTGATGGCCATTCCGGACGTGCCACGCAACCTGGGCATTCTGCCGGGCAAAGTGTTTGAGTACCTCGCGGCGGGCAAGCCCATCCTGTGCGTAGGCCCGCGCGGCTGCGATGCCGACCAGCTATTGCAGGAATGCGGCGCGGGCCAAGCCCTGCCTTATGAAGACGCGGCCCTGATGCGGGCAACGGTGGAGCAGCTGGTGCAGCGCTGGCAGGTGGGTCCCAATCTGGATTTGCCAACGCTGGAGCACGGGCGATACTCGCGTCGGGCGCTGGCAGGCGAGCTGGCAGGGCTGGTTTGAAGGCAAAAATGTCATCTCCCGGCCTCACTGGCAAATAGTCGCTTAAGAGGCAGACGGGAGCTTATACCTTTGCATGAGCTTCCCTTTGCTTGCAGTTAGGCTCAATCGCCTTTGAACAGGCTAAGCAAATTCAACCTCTTCGATTTCTTCAAAACCGCGTTTCCCATGACACATTTAGACAAACTCAATGCTGCCTATCGGGAGGCACCCGAAATTTTTCAAGCTGGCCGGTATTGGAAGTCGTATGAGGAACAAATTACGGAGCAGGTTAAAAGCGCTGATTTATCGGAACTCCGAAGCGGGAAATATCCCATATTTTCCACGTTCGGCTTCAACGACTTGGTGTATAATTACCATCCTCGGATGCCATTCTACGTCAAGTTCATGCGTCAGCTGGTGCGGCGGCTTTTTATTGACAACCGGGCATCATTGCCTTATTCGCTTCGTTTGGATGACATTCGGGAGATGGCATATAACTACTGCTCAATCCAGGGTCAGGTATCTGATGCTGTTTCCGTAAGAAGTATCGGAACCAGCTCGTTTGGCAAACCGCAGGACTTATTTGTTTTTGAGGGCCAGCAGTACACCATGAAGTTTCTGAGCTTCTACGTGCGCTATTGTTATGCTCAAAATTTTATGAAACTGCGTGGCGACGAAATCGTTGTTGAACTTGGCTCCGGCTCAGGTTATCAGATTGAAATTTTGAAGAAAGCTTACCCCAAACTGACTATTCTCTGCTTCGATTTGCCCGCCCAGCTTTTCTTGTGCGAGCAATATCTGTCTAATGTTTTCGGGCCTGACACCATAGTTAGTTCCGAACGAAACCTTGCGGTGACAGACTTATCGCAATTGGAAAAGGGCAAAATCCATCTGTTCGGCAATTGGCAGTTCCCGCTGCTGCAAAACTTTCCGTTTGATATTTTCTGGAATGCAGCCAGCTTCGGCGAAATGGAGCCCAACATTGTTGCCAATTATTTGAACTACGTTAAGGGAAACTGCGAATGGGTGTACCTGATGCAGGCCCGTTACGGGAAAGAGAGCTCACAGGAGGCCGGTGTCCGTAAGCCCATCGTATTTGCCGATTACGACCAGATGCTGGGCAGCGACTACACGTTGATTAACGAAGCTGACGCTTACGATGCCAACCGTCGGGTTTCGCAAACCGGCGGCTATTTCCAGGCGGTGTGGCAACGAAGCCGCCGCTAAATTCCGGGCATGTCGGCCACTAACTATTTACCGGAACGGGAAAAGCCCCGATTGCACGGACTCGATTACCTCCGGGGACTTTCAGCCTTTGGCATCATGCTCTATCACTGCTCGTCGTGGACACTGGGCCCCCAGCCAGCTTCCTCATTCTTGGGCAGGATTGGGATTTATGGGGTAGCTATTTTTTACGTGCTGAGCGGCCTTACCCTGGGCTATGTGTACCAGGCCACGCTATATCCAACTGCGCAGGATTTATGGACCTTTTACAAACGACGGGTCTACCGGATATTCCCCCTGCTTTGGTTCGCTACGCTGGCTTCAATCGTGCTGTCAAAGCACCTGCCGAATCCAACCGACTTATTACTAAATTTGACCGGCCTGTTCGGCTTTTTTAGGTGGAATACATATTTCGCAACTGGGGCTTGGTCGATTGGCAACGAATTAACTTTTTACCTAATTTTTCCGCCCGCCGTATTTCTTTACAGAAATAGCCGAATAAAATTCAGTGCATTCTTATTTTTTGTTTTTGGCCTATTCGTTTTTTTTGCTTACCATCTGCTGAATACAGGGCTTCCGCTGGCAGAACAGTGGCATCTCTACACCAATCCACTGAATCAGGTTTTTCTTTTTTCGGCTGGTTTTGCAATTAGCAAACTGATTAATCCTGAAAAGGTAAGCTTATCCTTTTGTTTGATGGCAGCCGGACTTGGCTTCCTGTTGTTCTGTGTTATTCGCGTACCAGACGGCACTATCAATTTGGTCGCCGGCCACAACCGCCTGCTATTCGTATTCAGCTGCATCCTGATTTGTGCTGGCTTTTTCCGCGCCTCCTACGCCAAC
>JANXMN010000529.1 GCA_025354605.1 Hymenobacter sp.
GCTGCTGATGGCACCACCGATTTCCTGGAGTGCGGCCCCGGCAAGGTGCTGCAGGGGCTGGTGAAGAAAATTGTACCTACGGCCACGGTGGGTAGTTTCTAGTTGCTGGTTTCTCGTTTCTTGTTGCCGGGTTTTCGATACCGGCTTGCGCAGCTGTGGAGCCACCTTGCGATTAACAGAAGACCAGTATGTTGCCGGCTTGCGTCAGCGTCAGTTCCGCAACGAAAAGCCAGCAACAAGAAACAAAAAACAAGAAACCCGATGTCCACCGCTCCGCTGCCCACCCGTGCCGCCCGCCGCCGCCCCCGGCCGCTGCTTGGCTGGGTGCAGGCCGGGGGCGTACTGGTACTGCTGGCCCTGTTCGGCTATCTGGCCGGCCCCGGCCTGGCCGGCACCAGCGACTCGGGCCTGTACCTGTACGCTGCCCGCACGCTGCGCGCCACCGGCCAACTGCTGCACCCCGATGGTACGCCCTACCGCTACTGGCCGCCGCTCTACCCCATGCTGCTGGCGGCTACGGGCTCGCTGGCGGGGGCGCGGGTGCTGCAGGGCGCGGCCCTGTTGGGCAGCCTGCTGGTCTGGAGCTGGCTGGGCCGGCAGCTGCTGTCGGCACGGCGGGCGCTGCTGCTGCCCCTGCTGCTGGCCCTGGGCACCCCCTGGCTGCTGGTGAGCAAGTTTGTGTGGGCCGAATGCGTGTTTTTGCTGCTGGTGGGCCTCTACGCGGCGGCGTTGCTGCAATGGCTGCGCTCGGCCCGGGGCGAGTGGGCCGCCTTGGCTACAGCTTTCGGCGCGCTGCTGCCCTTGCACCGCACGCTGGGCCTGTTCTGGCTGGCGGGGGGCGGGGTGGCCTTGCTACTGGGCACCTGGCGGCATCTGGCGGCGCGTGGCCGTTGGCTACTGCTGCTGCACCTGGGCCTGAGCAGCCTGGGCGGCGTGCTGTGGCAGCTGCATGCGCTGGGGGCCGGCCCCAGCCGCTACCATCCCAGCCGGGGCCTGGCCCAGCTGCGCAGTTCGATGGCCGACTACGGGTTTGTTATCGGCCACTGGCTGCTGCCGCTGCCGGTTGCGGCCCGCGCCCTGCTGCCCGAGGCGTTGTGGATAGCCGTGCTGCTGGGGCTGTTTGGGCTGCTGTGGCCGCAGCGGCGGCCCTGGCGGCAGGTGGGGGCGCTGGCCCCCGACTACACGCTTGATTCGGAGCCGGCCCCCACGGCCTTCCCGGCCACGCGCGGGCTGAGCTTCAGCGGGCCGCTGCTGCGGGAGGTGCTGTGGGCCGGGTCGGCCACGCTGGTGGTGCTGGTGGCGGCCCTCACCGTATTTGCCCAGAGCGCGGCCGGCGTGCACGCCACCGAGCGCTACGCCAGCGTGCTGTTTGCGCCCGTGGTGCTGCTGGTGCTCACGGCCTGGCCGGCCCGCGCCCCGCGCTGGCTCGGCCAGCTGCTGCTGGCGCTGTGGCTGCTGGGCTCCGCCGGCCGGGCGCTGCACGTGGCGCACGATTTACGCCGGGTGCGGGCGCTGGCCCCGGAGTCATTCCCCGGCCCAGGCCTGCACCGGCAGCGGGTCGGGACAGGCGAGGAGTAGCGCCGCGATGGTTTGGCCTCGCTGCGGATGTGGCAGTGCCCCCGCTATTTCGGCCAGCGGCAGCAGGGCAAAGCGCCGCTCGGCCAGGCGCGGGTGCGGCACCGTGAGGGTGGGGTTGGCAATTATTTCAGCGCCAAAAAGCAGGATGTCGACATCCAGCGTGCGGCTGCCCCAGCGTTCGAGCCGCTCGCGGCCGGCCCGCTGCTCGGTGGCCTGGCAGGCAGCCAGCAAGGCTTCAGCGGATAATGCCGTGCGCAGGGCCAGGGCCTGATTGAGGAAAGCCGGCTGGTCTTCGCGGCCCCAGGCGGCCGTTTCATAGAGGCCCGATTCCGCCACGATGGAGCCGGCCGAGGCGGCCAGCTGGGGGCGGGCCTGCCGAAGGTGGCCTGCCCGGTCACCGAGATTGGAACCTAACAGCAGGTAGACTAGGGTAAAGCTGCCCGGAACTGCCGCGCTCATGCCTGATGCTCGAAGAATGCGGCCGTTGCCTCGGCTACCTGGCGGGCCGGCGCTGGCAGCGTGGTTTCGGGCCAGGGGTGGGTACCGCCAAACATGTGCGTGACGCCGGGAAGCAGCAGCAGCTCGGCGTCGGGGCGCAGCTGGTGCAGGGTGTGGGCGGCGGCCACGGCCACGGTTTCGTCCTGGTCGCCGTGGATGATGAGCAGGGGCTGGCGCAGCTTGCGGCGCACGTTGTGGCCAATATCGAGCCGCAGACGGTTGGCGTGGTAGTTTTCGACGGCCTGGTAATACACGGGCAGCTGCTGGCCGGTACGGGAGTTGGGCACGTGCAGCACGCCGCTGCGCGCCCACTCGTCGAACACCGATTGGGGCCACGGCGGGTGCACTTCGGCAATGGCGGCCCAGGTGGCCACGGCTCGCACGCGGGGGGCCTCGGCGGCTTTCAGCAGGGCCAGGCCGCCGCCCCGGCTGTGCCCGGCCAGGTAGAAGCGGGCCAGGTTCATTTCGGTTGCCGGTACCGGCGTGGCCCCGGGCGTGAACAGGGCATCCATGAGCTGCCCGATATCATCGAGCTCGATGCTGAAGTTGTTCCGGCCGAAAGCCTCCAGGTCCTCCAAATCGCCGGTGCCGCCAATTACCACGCCGTTGTGCGAGAGGTTCAGCTTCACGAACACGAAGCCCCGGTCGGCAAAGAAGTCGGCCAGAAGTGGAAAGTGGCCCCAGTCCTTAAACCCCTTGAAGCCGTGTACAAACAGCAGCACGGGCTTGGCCTGGCCATCGGCCCGGTAAGTGGCATCGGCCTCGAAGGGGCGGCCGTGGGCGGGGCCGGTGAGCTGGAACGACTGGCGGGTGAGCATAGTGCGAAGGTAATCAAGCCAGGAGGGTATGGGGTAACGAGGGCGGCATTTGTCATCCTGAGCATTCTGCGATTATAGCAGAGACGAAGGACCTTACTACCGCAGAACAGCGCGCAGTATTCAATTAATTGCTGCCCGTCGTTCCGGCGGGGTAAGGTCCTTCATTTCGCTGCGCTGCATTCAGGATGACAAGCAGCGTAGCACTACTGGCCGCTTCCGCCGTATCATTGCCGGCGCAATGCCCAACCCATCCGCCATTTCCCTCGACCAGATTCAGGCCCCCATCGCGGCCGAAATGGAAGAGTTCGAGCACAAGTTCCGTCAGTCGATGCGCACTAAGGTGCTGCTACTCGACAAGATTATGGGCTACATCGTGAAGCGCAAGGGCAAGCAGATTCGGCCGATGTTCGTGTTTCTCACGGCCCGCGCCACTCGCGCCGAGCCCAATACCAGCGACCCGCTACCCGATGCTACGTTCCGGGGCGCGGCCCTTATCGAGCTGCTACACACGGCCACGCTGGTGCACGACGACGTGGTGGACGAAAGTAATTACCGGCGCGGCTTTTTCTCCATCAACGCGCTGTGGAAGAACAAGATTGCCGTGCTCGTGGGCGACTACCTGCTATCGCGCGGCCTGCTGCTGGCCCTCGAAAACGACGACTTCGACCTATTGAAAATCGTGAGCAACGCCGTGCGCGAGCTCAGTGAAGGCGAGCTGCTGCAAATTGAGAAAGCCCGCAAGCTCGACATCACGGAGGGCGTGTATTTCGATATCATCCGCCAGAAAACGGCCTCCCTCATTGCCTCCTGTACGGCGGTGGGGGCCGCCTCGGTGGGGGCCGATAAGGAGACGATTGAGCGCGCCCGCCTGTTTGGTGAGAAAGTAGGCATCGCCTTTCAGATTAAGGACGACCTGTTCGACTACGGCACAGCCGAAATCGGCAAGCCCGTGGGCATCGACATCAAGGAGAAAAAGATGACTCTGCCCCTGATTTATGCGCTGCAACAGGCCAGCTGGCTGCAAAAGCGCCAGGTCATCTTCAACGTGAAAAACAATAACGGCCACCGCGAGCGGGTGCAGGAGGTCATCGAATTCGTGAAGAAATCAGGCGGCCTCGACTACGCCATCCAGACCATGAAGCGCTACCGCGACGAGGCCCTGACCATCCTGCACACCTTTCCCGAATCGGCCAGCCGCACCTCGCTGAAACAGCTGATTAACTACACGATTGAGCGGGAAAAATAAGCGGTAATAACCTGCCATTGCGAGTGGAGCATCCTGCGCATTAAGCAGAAACGGAACGCGGCACCCGAAAGACAACTGTCATTGCGAGGAGGAACGACGAAGCAAGCCTTCCTCCCGAAGCGACTAACTTGATAATGTGATACGCCCCGGCACTGCGCAGTGCTAGGGCGTACTTGTTCAATGCAGGACTTGTCACAACTCGGGGCTGGTCACTTCGAGAGGAAGGATTGCTTCGTCGTTCCTCCTCGCAATGACAGCTGCCCTCCGGTACTTCTACTGCGACACCTGGTAGCTGACGCTGCCGGGCTTCACCTCGCTCACGTTGAAGGTGACGCCATCGAAGGTGCTGTCGACTTCCAGCTGGTGGGTCATTTCGCAGCCGGGGCATTTAATTTCCTCGATTTCGTGATTGGCGGCGTGGGCGGGCGAGTCGGCCTGGTCGTTGGGGGCGGGCACGCCGATAAGGTCGGTGAAGACTTCAGTGTGGCACTTATTGCACTCGAACTTCAGGCCGACGGTGCGGCCCTGCAAATCGGCGAGCGGAGCGGGGGTGTTGGGTTGTTGCTGAATCCACATAAGGTGCGGGGTTGGGGAGAAAGTGAAACGGGGCGGCCCCAGGCCGAACTCCGGTTGGCAATACGCGCCCCCGCCGAAAAAAGATGAGCCCTCCGCCGTGATGGGTTATTTTTGACTCCCGCATCTGCTTGCGCCCCCCACTATGAGCCAACCGCCCCGCCCCGAGCCCGCCGCTGCCGAAACTTCCGCTGCCAGCGCGGCGGCTACGGCTGCGGCCGAAATGTCCGCGGCTGCGGCGAAGCGCCCGTTCGTGCTGCCCCGGGTGCCGCGCTGGCGCTCGCTGCTCAGCTCGTTTGCGCTGGCTCAAAACCCGCTGCCGGTGCTTGATGCCGTGCTGGCCCGCCACGGCGATACCGTGGAGGTCTACATCGGCGGCGTGGAAAAGAGCATTCTCACCCGCGACCCGGGCCTGATTCAGCACGTGCTGCAAAAAAACCACCGCAACTACGCCAAGTCAAAGTTTACGATGCGCTTTGCCCGCTATATCGGCCACGGTTTGCTCACCAACGACGGCCCCGACTGGCTGCGGCAGCGCCGGCTCATTCAGCCCGGCTTCCACCGGCAGCGCGTGGCCGCCCTCACCGGGCTGATGCAGGAAATTACCGCCGAAACCCTGGCCCCGCTGGCCGCCCGCGCCGCCGCCGAGGGCGGCCATACCACCGTGGAAGTGCATGAGATGATGACACGCCTCACCTTCCGCATTATCGCGCGCTCGGTGTTCAGCACTAACTTCCCCGAAGGTGAGCTCGACCGACTGGCCGGGCTGATTACCGAGCTGCAGTCGTTTTTCGTGCGGGCCATCCGGCAGCCCTACCTCAAGCCCTGGTTCCGGCTGCGGGGGAAGTTCCGGCACGCCGACGCGCTGGCCGCCGAGCTGCGCGCCCTACTTGGCGGCCTCATCGACCAGCGCCAGCAGGCCAATAACCCGCCCACTGCCACTCCGCCGCCCGACGACCTGCTGCAAATGCTACTCGATGTGCGCTACGAGGACACCGGCGAGCCGATGAGGCGCTCGCGGCTCATCGATGAATCCCTGATTATGCTCGTGGCCGGCCACGAAACCAGCGCCAACGCCCTCACCTGGCTCACCTACCTGCTGGCCCGGCACCCCGCGCCGGCGCGGGCCGTGCAGGCCGAGATGGCCGCCGTGCTGGCCGGCCGCCCACCAACTTTCGACGACCTGCCGCACCTGGGCGGGGCGCTGCACGCCGTGCAGGAAACCATGCGCCTCTACCCGCCCGCCTGGCTGGTGGACCGCGTAGCTCTGGCCGACGACGAGTTTCAGGGCCTGCCCATTCCGAAGGGGACCCTGTTCTCCCTCTACTTCCAGGGGCTGCACCACGATGCCAAATACTGGGAGGTGCCCGAGGAATTTCGCCCCGCCCGTTTCGCCCCCGGGCAGCCTCAGCCGATGCAGGCCAACGCCTACGTGCCCTTCGGCGGCGGCCCGCGCCTGTGCATCGGCATGCAGTTCGCCCTCACCGAAATGCAGCTCGTGACCCTGGAGCTGCTGCGGCAGTTCGACGTGGAGTGGGTGCCCGGGCAGCCCGAGGTGCTGATGCAGCCGCTCGTGACGCTGCGCCCAAAGCACGATTTCCGGGTGCGCCTGCGGCTGCGGGGTGGGGTTTCTGGTTTCTAGTACCTGGTTTCTAGTGCCTGGTTTCTATTGCCTGGTTTCTAGTGCCTGGTTGCTCGACCTTTTCGAACCAGGCACTAGAAACCAGAAACGAGCAACCAGCTACTCGCCCGCGAAATGATAGGTGAGCACCGGCGGGAAGGCGTGCGTGGCCACGGTTTCGGCAATGCTGGTTTGCAGAAAGCGGCTCAGGCCGGAGCGCACGTGCGTGGGTATCACTACCAGGTCGACCCCCAGCTGCCGGGCGTATTCCTCGATGCCGGTACTGACGGCGTTGGCATCCACTTCGGCGGTTTCGCACTCGCCCAGCTCGTGCTGCGCGGCAAAATCGCGCATCTGCTGCTCGGCCAGATGGTCGCCACGGCCGCCGGCCACGTGCAGCAGGTGCAGGGTGGCTTCGGGAAAAGCGGCCCGCATGGCGGCCAGCCCGCCGAGGGCGCGGGCCGCTTCGGCCGAAAAATCCGACGGAAACAGGATGTCCTGCACGCGGTAGTCCGGGTGCGGGTGCTTCACGGTGAGCACCGGGCAGGGGGCCAGCCGAATCAGGCGCTCGGTGGTCGAGCTCACAAAGAAGTGCTCCATGGCCCCGTGCCCACGCGCGCCCAGCACCACCAAATCAATCGTATGGTGGTTGATGGCGTGCAGAATGCCTTCGCCCACCCGGGTAATTTCCACCACCTCGTGCACGGGCACCCCGGGGGCCAGGTGCCCCGCTTCGGCTGCCAGCGCATGGAGGCGGCGCTTGGTCGACTCAATCAGCTTGATGGCGAAAATCTGGTTGATGCTGTCTTCGCCCACCGGCGCGCCGACCGTGCTAAACCCGCCACCGCCGCTGTCGATAGCGTCGAGCACGTGCAGCAGCGTGAGCTGCCCGCCCGTATGCCGGGCCATCGCCACGGCTACTCCGAAGGCGTTGTGGGCTTCGGGCGAAAAATCGGTGGGAACCAGGATGTTTTTCATGGGAGCGAAAGCTTAAGATGAAAAGCGGTGAAAGCACAACAGCCAGCAGCAGTAAAATCGTTACAAATGAACTGATTTATCTGCTGCTGGCTGCGCTTTTTGCTCCGGCTGCTTACTCCTTGAGCAGCTTGTCAATCTCCTGGTTAAAGCCGTCGATTTCCTGCTGGTAATACGTGCCCGTGCCTGGTCCGCTGTAGCCGGTGTGGATTTTGCGCACGTTGCCCTTTTTGTCGAGGAAAATGGTGGTGGGGAAAGCCAGGAACTTGGCCAGTTGCGGCAGCGAGCGGGCCACCGAGTCGGTGTTGCTCACGCCGGCAAAAGCCACGTCGTAGTGCATGCCGAACCGCTCGCGCATGGCGCGCAGCTTGGGAGCCGACACGGCAAACTCGGGGCGGCGCTCGTAGCCCAGGCCGATGATTTCCACGCCGCGGGCCTTGTTCTTATCATACCAGGGGGCCAGGAAGTTGGTTTCGTCCATGCAGTTGGGGCACCACGAGCCCAGAATTTGCAGCACCACCACTTTGCCCCGGTACTTGGCGTCGGTGGGCGCGATACTACCGCCCTCGATGACATTCGGAAACTTGAAATCCAGCCGCGACTGGCCTTTTTTCAGGTAGGTGAGGGTGTCAGCATTGGGCAGCTTCGCCTTTGGGTCGGGCACGGCCGTCCAGGTTTCGTGCCCCAGCTTGCCCGAGTAATATTCGCCGAACAGGGTGTTGGGGGCGTATTCCTTGGTGATGTCGATGGGCTCGGGCGGGCCATTGTGGGCCTTGAACAGGAAGGCGTGGCTGCCGTCGAAGGTGCTCAGGCGCAAATCCTGCCCATCGACCCGGCCGCTGAGGTAGCGGTAGTCGCCGGTGGTGGTGAGGAAGGTGCCCGTCAACTGGTCGCCCTGCTGGGCGAACACGCCCGTGGCCGGGTAGCTTTGGCCGCTGGCGTCGCTGAACGTGGCCCGCCAGGTACCGCCGAAGCTGCCCGTCTTTTCCGCCGACTTCGCCGTCGCAAACCGCTCCTGCGCGCCCACCGTGGCCGTTAGGGGCACGCGGTAGGAATTCTTCGCATCATATTTCACCCAGATGCCCTTTAGCTTACCCGCGCCGTCGGCGCGCAGCACCAGCGCGGCATCGAAGGCGTGCATGCGAATGGTGGTCGAGTCGCCAGCCGACTTGATATCGTCGCAGCGCAGCCGTTCTTCGCCGTTCAGGCCTTGGTTGATAAGGTACACGACTGGCTTGCCAGCCTCGGTCTTCACCTCGAACAGGAACGGGATTTCCTGGCCCTGCGCGGCCAGCGCCCCGCGCCAGGGGCCAGGCGTGAGCACCGGCGGGGCCGCCACGGCCGATTCGGAACCAGTGGAAGGGGAGGAGCAGCCGGCCAGGCCCAGGCCCAACGCGGCCAGCAGATATAGAGGGGTTAATTTCATGGTAAGCGCAAATGTGCGAATAGAAGCCCAACAACCGCCTGTCGCCGCCAAGGTTGCGCCCGCCCGCTGCCAGCTTCGGCGCAAGCCGCGGCGTCCTCAGCGGGAGTCTGGAGCCGCGCGGGATGGAAAAACTGCCCCCAACGCCCCGCGCCTAACCCACGTTAACCCGATAAAACGCACTAGGTCCAACTTCCCTTGGATACTACCTTTGCGGCCATCACCCCCTTACTTACCTCGCATCCTATGGCTTTCGACCTGGAAATGATTCGCGCCGTGTACGCCGGCATGGGTTCCCGCATCGAGGCGGCCCGTGCCGCCGTGGCGCGCCCGCTCACCCTCACCGAGAAAATCCTCTACGCCCACCTCTACGGCGGCAACGTGAAGCAGGCGTATGAGCGCGGCGTTTCCTACGTCGATTTCGCCCCCGACCGCGTGGCCATGCAGGACGCTACCGCCCAGATGGCGCTGCTCCAGTTCATGCAGGCCGGCAAGCCCACGGCCGCCGTGCCCAGCACCGTGCATTGCGACCACCTCATTCAGGCCAAAGACGGCGCCACCGCCGACCTGGCTGAAGCCAACTCCGAAAACAAGGAAGTGTACGACTTCCTGGCCTCGGTTTCCAATAAATACGGCCTGGGCTTCTGGAAGCCCGGCGCGGGCATCATCCACCAGGTCGTGCTGGAGAACTACGCTTTCCCCGGCGGCATGATGATTGGCACCGACTCGCACACCCCCAACGCGGGCGGTCTGGGCATGGTCGCCATCGGCGTGGGCGGGGCCGATGCCGTCGATGTGATGGCCGGCATGGCCTGGGAGCTGAAATTCCCGAAGGTGATTGGCGTGAAGCTGACCGGCCGCATGAACGGCTGGACGTCGGCCAAGGACGTGATTCTGAAAGTAGCCGGCATCCTGACCGTGAAGGGCGGCACCGGCGCCATCATCGAGTATTTCGGCGACGGCGCGGAAAACCTGAGCTGCACCGGCAAAGGCACCATCTGCAACATGGGGGCTGAAATTGGGGCCACCACCTCGGTGTTCTCCTACGACGAGAAGATGGGCGACTACCTGCGCGGTACCAGCCGGGCTGAGATTGCCGATGCCGCCGCCGCCGTGCGCCAGCACCTGCGCGCCGACGACGAGGTGTACGCCGACCCGGGCAAGTTCTACGACCAGCTCATCGAAATCGACCTCAACACCCTGGAGCCCTACGTGAACGGTCCGTTCACGCCGGATGCCGCCTGGCCCATCTCGGAGTTTGCCGCTGCCGTGAAGGCCCACGGCTGGCCCGAGAAGCTCGAAGTCGGCCTCATCGGCTCGTGCACCAATTCGAGCTACGAAGACATTACCCGGGCCGCCAGCATCGCCAAGCAGGCGGTGGCCAAGGGCCTGAAGGTGAACGCTGAATTCACCATTACGCCCGGTTCGGAGCTGGTGCGCTACACCGTAGCCCGCGACGGCCTGCTCGACACCTTCGCCGACATGGGCGGCGTGGTGCTGGCCAACGCCTGCGGCCCGTGCATCGGCCAGTGGGCCCGCCACACCGACGACCCCAAGCGCAAGAACTCCATTATCACGAGCTTCAACCGCAACTTCGCCAAGCGCAACGACGGCAACCCCAACACCCACGCCTTCGTGGCCTCGCCCGAAATCGTGACGGCCTTCGCCATCGCCGGCGACCTCACCTTTAACCCCCTCACCGACACCTTGCCCGGCACCAACGGCCCCGTGAAGCTCGACGAGCCCCAGGGCGTGGAGATGCCCCCGCGCGGCTTCGCCGTGGAGGATGCCGGCTTCCAGGCCCCGGCGGCCGATGGCAGCGGGGTGCAGGTGCTGGTAGCGCCCACTTCCGACCGCCTGCAGCTGCTCGACCCTTTTAAGGCCTGGGAAGGTACCGACCTCAAGGGCCTGCGCCTGCTCATCAAGGCCCAGGGTAAGTGCACCACCGACCACATTTCGATGGCCGGCCCCTGGCTGAAATACCGTGGCCACCTCGATAACATCTCCAACAACATGCTCATCGGTGCCACCAACGCCTTCACCGGCGCCACCAATGCCGTGCAGGACTACGTGACTCCGGGCGATGCCACGGCCACCGTGCCCCAGGCGGCCCGCAACTACAAGGCCATGCACATCGGCACCGTGGTAGTGGGCGACGAGAATTACGGCGAAGGCAGCTCGCGCGAGCACGCCGCCATGGAGCCCCGCCACCTGGGCGTGCGCGCCGTGATTGTGAAGAGCTTCGCCCGCATCCACGAAACCAACCTGAAGAAGCAGGGCATGCTCGGCCTCACCTTCGCCAACAAGGCCGACTACGACCTGGTGGAGGAAGCCGACACCATCGACATCCTGGGCCTGACCGATTTCCAGCCCGGCAAGCCCCTACAGGCCCGCCTGCACCACGCCGACGGCGATACCGACATTATCACCCTCAACCACACCTACAACGAGGGCCAGATTGAGTGGTTCAAGGCCGGCTCGGCGTTGAATTTGATTCGTTTGAAGGAAAGCGGCGCGGTGGTGTAACTACCGCCGGCTTGTAGCTGAAGAAACGATGGCCGCTCCAGGAAACTGGGGCGGCCGTTTGGGTTATATAGATGCGTGCGACAGCTTATTTTGCTCGCAAAAAAGTAAGGTTGCCGCAACGCCAATGAGATTTATCCCACCAAATTACATCGGGTAACCAAAGATGAACATCTGGTTTCCTCTTGTAAGGCTGGCCTTCGATTTGCCGCCACTGAGATACCAGACATGCGATTGGCCCAGGCCGAGCCAGCTTTTTGCCATTGAAAAACGGTTGAGCGTAATGGATTAAGTAGTGCTCCGCCAGTCCAAGTGTAGGAGCATCACACGGCAGAGGATGCTGGATATGGCCGACCCATACTTCCGTTGTATCCCAGCGGATAATGGCTTTTTCAGTACTGTTTCTATGTTCTCGTATTCGTTGTTGGGCAGTTCTTTTAGTAAGGCCGATGTAGAGCACCTTAACTTTCTTGCCGTATTTCTTCTTGCCAGCAATCATATATAATACGTTCGCCTCGTCTGCATTATTGAGTTGGTCATGAGGAAACGGTCCCACCCAGGAAATAATGATGGATTTGATTGGTTCTAAAGATGTCATAAACAGAAAAAAGGTTTGAGGGAGAAAGTAGTGACTAAAGTAACGTAAAATCTGGCCGCTCTTTTGGAAGCGGCCGCGCTGGCTTCTAGTCTCCAAACTCGCCGTGCGCGCCGTTCGGGCCTCGTTCAATTAGCGAGTCAGAGACTCAAAGCCAGTGGGCAGCCCGTCGCAGACGCGCGCCAGCTAGGGATGGGTCCCGACTGCTTGATGTGCCGCCGCATAAAAATGTCTGCCCGTATTGCATGCACTGCTTTCGGCTTGTAAATCATCATCGGATAACTGACTTCAGTATAGTACATGACGTCATGTCAGGCTGATGTGGGCGTGATGAACCCTGTCGTGGCTGCGATGATAGATGCCGTGACGTCATGTCATGCTGCCGAGGTGACAACGATGCCAGCCGTGGCCGTGACGATAGCGCCGGACGTGACAAGTATATCCGCCGTGACCGCGACGATGGCTGCCGAGGTGACAAGCACACCGGCCGTGACTGCGACGATGCCAGCCATAACCGGGAGCATGGCGGCGGCGGTGGCTCCCTCAGCAGCGGCGGTTGCGGGCGCACGGCGCAGCATGGGAACCCGACGGGCTAGCCCGCAGGCATTGTTATCGGCAGCGTTTCTCCGGCATCTTCGGCCGCAAAGTGACGCAGGCGGTAGCAGTTCATGGCGGTGTGGCCGAGCTGCTCGATGAGGCGGTAGTTGGCCACGGCCCCCACGGCCGCGCCCACGAAGGGCAGCAGCTGGGCCATTTTGGCCAGGTCGATATAGTCGCGGTACTCTTGTTGGAAGGTGCGCCAGTCGAACTCCTCGGGGTTCAGTGGCAGGCTGAGGCGGTAGGTGTCCCAGTCGGCCAGGCGCTGGTAGGTGAGGTTGCGGGTGTGCTGGCTGCTGAAGGCCAGCTGGAAGATGTGGAGCACGTAGAGGCGCTCGGTGTAGTCGTGCACGTCGTAGCCGTAGCGGGCGGCGAGGTCGAAGAGCAGCTTGATTTTCAGACTCAGCAGCAGCGGGAAATCGGCCAGGCCGAGCAGGAAGCCGCCCGCGCCGGTCACGGCCCCCTCGGCGGTGGCCATGGTGCGGAAATCGCGGATGCGGGCGCGGGCGGCCGTTTCCCGCGCCGCAAATGTGGCTTCGGCCACAGGGCGGCTGGTGGTGCGCTGCGAGCCGTAGAGCACCCCGCGCACCATTTGGCGGATGGCGGCCGTGATGGCCTGGTGCACGCGCTCGGGCAGCAGGGCGTTGAGGCGGATTTGCACGCGCCGGGCAAGTTGGTTGAGCAGCGAAGGGCGGCGCTGCATCTGGTGCTGCCACAGGCGCAGCTCGGTGCGGATGGTGGATTCGGAATGGGGCATGGGGGCGGAAGGTAGGGGGATTAGACAGAACGATGTAGGGGTGGGGACAAGCCCTGCCGGGTACGACCCCGCCCCTACATCGTTCAATGTAAAGTTCGTGTTACAGTTCGCCCCATCGTTTCTTTACCGGTGCATGAAGAAACAGGCTATTTTCAACTGGAGCGGGGGCAAGGACTCGGCCCTGGCGCTCTACAAAATCCGGCAGGCGGGCCGCTACGAGGTGCAAACCCTGCTCACCACCATCAGCGAGCCCTACCAGCGCATTTCCATGCACGGCGTGCGCACGGAGCTGCTCGACCAGCAGACGGCCGCCCTCGGACTGCCCGGCCGCAAGCTCTTCCTGCCCGAAACGCCCACCATGGCCGCCTACGAGCAGCTGATGCGCCAGACCCTGACGGAGCTGCGGGCCGCCGGAGCATCGGCCGCCATCTTTGGCGACATCTTCCTTGAAGACCTGCGCCGGTACCGCGAAAACAAGCTGGCCGAAATGGGCCTGGAGGCCGTGTTTCCACTTTGGGGCGTGCCCACCACCGAGCTGATGCGCGAGTTTCTGGCTTTGGGCTTCAAAACCATCACCACCTGCGTAAACGAGAAATTCCTCGACCGCAGCTTTGTGGGCCGGGTAATCGACGAGGACTTCCTGCGCGACCTG
>JANXMN010000318.1 GCA_025354605.1 Hymenobacter sp.
CGTCGTTGAACGTCCTGTTTTGGCCTCGTTCAACAACGGGCGGGGGCAAGCCCCGCCCCTACACCCCACCACCCATCACCCAGCCCCATGCTTGCCGCCCTCGCCAACACCCTCCCGCACTTCCGCCACACCAACTCCGGCCAGTTTTTCCTCATGGCCGGTCCCTGCGTCATCGAAGGCGAGGACATGGCGTTGCGCATCGCCGAGCGCATCAAGCACATGACGGATAAGCTCCAGATTCCCTACATCTTCAAAGGCTCCTACCGCAAGGCCAACCGCTCGCGGGCCGACTCGTTCACCGGCATCGGCGACGAAACGGCCCTGCGCATCCTGCAAAAAGTGGGGCGCGAAATCGGCGTGCCCACCGTCACCGACATCCACGAATCGGGCGAGGCCGCGCTGGCGGCCGCGTATGTCGACGTGCTGCAGATTCCGGCTTTTCTGTGCCGGCAGACCGATTTGCTGATTGCCGCCGCCAATACCGGCAAGGTGGTCAATATCAAGAAAGGCCAGTTTCTGAGCGGCGAGGCCATGCAATTTGCCGTGGACAAAGTGCGCCAGGCCGGCAATCCGCACGTCATCCTCACCGAGCGCGGCAACTCGTTCGGCTACTCCGAGCTGGTGGTCGACTTCCGGAACCTGCCAGCCATGCGCCGCTTCGACGTACCCGTGGTGATGGACGTGACGCACTCGCTGCAACAGCCCAACCAAGCCAGCGGCGTCACCGGCGGTCAGCCCGCCCTCATCGAAACCATTGCCAAAGCCGCCATCGCCGTGGGGGCCGACGGCCTGTTCATCGAAACCCACCCCACGCCCGCCACCGCCCTGTCCGACGGCGCCAACATGCTCCCGCTCGACCAGCTCGAAGCTCTGTTGGTGAAGCTCACGCGGGTGCGCGACGCCGTGCGCATGTAGCGTGGACGCTGCGAGTCCGCGCGGCTGAACGACCGGTTCAACGAAACCATGCGCGGACTCGCAGAGTCCGCGCTACCGCTCACGTCCGCAGCCAAAAGTGCTGTTTGGGCTGCTTCCGCCGAAAAAACACCAACCCGAAGTAGAACAAATCCACCGTCAGCGTCACTTCGGGGTGGGCTTTGATGGTTTCCCAGGCTCGCTCCATGTCTTCCGACCAGTGAATATCGTCGAGCACGAACGTGGAATGCTCGGTGCGGTGGGCCAGGCAAAGCTCGAAGTAGCGCAGCGTGGGTTCGTAGCGGTGGTTGCCATCGAAGAAGACGAGGTCGACGGGCGCACCCAGAGCCGCCAGGGCAGGGGCGAGGGTGTCGTCGATATTGCCTTCAACCACCTCCACGTGCTCCAAATGCAGCGCGGCGAAGGTGTCGCGGGCCACGGCCGCCACGTTCGGGCAGCCCTCGAAGCTGACGACGCGGTGGCGCGAGTCGGCCGCGGCGAGGTAGGCAGTAGTGAGGCCCAGCGAAGTGCCCAGCTCCAGAATAGTAGCCGGCCGCAGGTAGTTCACCAGCCGAAACAGCAGTTGCGCCAGCTTCCGGGGCTTGGCCGCCGTGCGGGCAATGTCGGCCACCCGGCGCCGCACCCCCGCGCCGGAATGCGAGCCCGCCCCCAAATCGGTGACGCTAATGCTATGCGGGCTGCCCAGCAGTTGCCGCCGCCGCGCCTCCACGGCCGCGTAGGCCCGGTACTGGCCGCTGTGCCGCACCACCGAAGTGTAGAGGCCGAACACGAATGGCGAATGCAGGCCGTGGGCGTTGCCCGAGCGCAGCCAGAAGCGGAGGTAAGCGAGAAGTTGGTGCATAGTTGCTGGTGCTTGGTGCTTGGCAATACACACTGGCTGATAAGTGCAAAGCACTAAAAGCCGACCAATGCTCGCCCGGTGCCAAGCACCAAGCACCAAAAACCAAGCACAAAGCTAGTTCATCCGGTAAGGCACCATGAGCGTGAACTCCGGGATTTCGACGGTGAATTGCTGGCCGTTGGCCACGCGCTCCATCAGGTAAGTGCCGCGCATCTTGCCCACGCCCGATTTCAGGTTGCAGCCGCTCACGTATTGATGGGCTTCGCCGGGCTCCAGCACGGGCTGGCGGCCCACCACGCCTTCACCCTCCACCTCGCGCACCACCCCGTTGGCGTCGTGAATGAACCAGTGGCGGCGCAACAGCTTCACGGTAGCGTCGCCGTTGTTGCGGATATCGATTTTGTAGGCAAACACAAAATGCTCCTGGCCGGGGCTGGAGTAGTCGGGCAGGTAGTTAGTCGTAACCGAAACGGTGACTCCTTGCGTAGTAGTAGTGGGCATAGTCGGCGGAGCAAAAGCAGCTGCGGACGTAACAGCCGCCCGTAAAAATTGGTTTGAAGCGCAAGTTCCGGGGCAACGCCACCGGCTCCCGTTTATTTTCCCGCACCCCTCAATGGTAAAGATAGCCGAAAGCTGGCGGCCCGTGTTAGCGGCCGAGTTCGAAAAACCTTACTTCCAGCGCCTCATTGCCTTCGTGAAAGGCGAATACGCCACCGCCACCGTGTATCCGGCCGGCGCGCAGATTTTCCACGCCTTCGACGCCACGCCCTTCGACCAGGTCAAAGTCGTCATCCTTGGCCAGGACCCCTACCACGGGCGCGGGCAGGCCCATGGCCTCTCGTTCTCGGTGCAGGACGGCCAGCGCACGCCGCCCTCGCTGGTCAACATCTTCAAGGAGCTGCAAGCCGATATTCCCGGCACGGCCGCCCCCACCAACGGCAACCTCGACCGCTGGGCGCAGCAGGGCGTGCTGCTGCTCAACGCCACGCTCACGGTGCGGGCCGGCGAGCCCGCTTCGCACCAAAAGCGCGGCTGGGAAGAATTTACCGACGCCGTCATCCGCCAGGTGTCGAACGAGCGGGCGCACGTTGTATTCATCCTTTGGGGCGCCTACGCGGGTAAAAAGTCAGAGCTGATTGACGAGCGCAAGCACCTGGTGATTAAATCGGTGCACCCCTCGCCCTTCGCGGCCGATAAGGGATTCTTCGGCAGCAAGCCCTTCAGCAAAGCCAACGCCTGGTTGGCCGAGCACCGGCTGCCACCGGTGAAGTGGTAGCGCCGGCTGTCATTGCGAGTGGAGCGGAGCGGAACGCGGCAATCCGTCCTCCATCAGCGACCAGCTATGAGAGGTGATAAACCTGCTAGAAGCGTGACTCGGTGTGAATAATAACCCAACTTTATAACCAACAAGCCCCGATACTTCACAGTGTCGGGGCTTGTTGGTTATAAAGTTGGGTTGGCACATCTCGTGGCTAGTCGCTGAGAGAGGAAGGATTGCTTCGTCGTTCCTCCTCGCAATGACAGCCGCTTAGTGGATGATGTTGAACAGGCGGTTCCAGCGGATTTTGTGCCAGAAGTCGGCGTTGGGGTCCATCGACATCCAGATGAGGACGGCTTTGCCCACGACGTGGTCTTCGGGCACGAAACCCCAGAAGCGGGAGTCTTCCGAGTTGTGTCGGTTGTCGCCCATCATCAGGTAGTAGTTCTGCTTGATGGTGTAGCTGGTGAGCATCTTGCCGTTCTGGAAAATCATACCGTCCTGCCAGGTCACGCCTTCGTTGTGCTCGTAGTGGGCCACGATTTTGTAGTAGATGGCCGCGTTGGCGGGCGAGAGCGTAATGGTTTGGCCCTTTTTGGGGATGGGCAGCGGGCCGTAGCTGTCGAGGCTCCAGTTGCGCGGGGTGGCACTGGTAGCGCCCGACACGTGGAAGTCGGCCGCGTCGGGAAATAGCTGCACCTGGGGCTGGAGCACGGTCATCGCCTTCACGTAGGGCTGCTTACGGAAATAGTCGGCCGCCGCTTTGTTACAGCTGATGGTGTAGCCGTAGGAGCCGGGGGTGGGGCCGGGCACGGCCTGCGGAATCCCGCCGGGCGCGTCGTAGTCGACCACGCCCTGGCCGCGCAGGGCAGCCAGCACCTCGTCGTTGGGGTTGTCCACCTGCATGAAGTAGGTGGTTTGCAGGCCGGGGGGCGTCACGCCGGGCTGGCCGTTGAGGAACACCTGGCCGTCCTTGATTTCGAGGGTGTCGCCGGCCACGGCCACGCAGCGCTTAATATAGTTGGTGCGCAGGTCGGCCGGGTACTGGGCCTCGTGGGGCACGTGGAACACCACCACGTCGTTGCGCTTAATCTCCGAAAAACCCGGGAAGCGGAAAGTGGGCAGCTGGATGGCGTCGGAGTAGCTTTTCAGGCCCGTGCCCCAGAGGGTCTGGTGGGTGAGGGGCACCTGCAGCGGCGTCTGGGGCGTGATGGGCCCGTAGTGCAGCTTGCTCACGAACAGGTAGTCGCCCACCAGCAGGGAGGCTTCCATGCTGGGCGAGGGAATGGTGTAGGCCTCGAACGTGGCCCAGCGGATGAGCGTGGCCGCCACCACGGCGAAAATCAGCGAGTCGGCCCATTCGCGGCCCTTGGACTTGGGCGGCTCGGGCGGGGCAGTGGGGTCGGTTTTGAACAGGGGCATGGAGAGAGCCAGCTTGGGCTTGACAAAGAATAGCAGCAGGAATAGCCGCCGAATATCAGGCAAAGAAACGCCGGGATTTGAAGAAACGTCTGATGCGGTTTCTTTTATAAGCGGCAAACAGGAGTGCGGTATTTAGCGTCACGCCGATTACACATACCAGTTCGAGGCGACGACTGGCTGCTTGGACTTCCTGAAAATCCAGTAGGACGTTGCCTTTATGAACCAGATGAATGATTTCAATTGATTCGCGCACGCTTGGCATAGAGCGCACCGGGCAAAACATGATGACGGAATCGCCTGGCTGGACCTTGGCTATGATTCTAGGAATCGCCGGCGCAAAACGGACCGGAACAAAAAAGACTCCATTCCGGTCCTTCAGAGTGATGAGAAGCTCATAGCGGATAACGCCTCTGCTACTGCGAACGGGAACGCTGAATATCGAGCGCACAATGCCTAAAACAGCATGCTGCTCTTTCAATGTTTGGCGTGAAAGCCAAAAATTGTATCCTCCAACCAAGGATAAAATGGCGAGCATAAGGCTCGCAAAAACAAGGTTGGAACGGCACATAAATGGTTATTATAGGGCCAGCAGCTCCTTCATGCCGAAGGTGCCGCGCCGGCCGGGCAGCCACTCGGCCGCTAGCAGGGCCCCGAGGGCGAAGCCCACCCGGCTGTGCGCGGCGTGGGTCAGC
>JANXMN010000579.1 GCA_025354605.1 Hymenobacter sp.
CGCTCCACAGCGGCCCAGGTGCGCTCGGCCACTTCCTGCAGCAGCGCCAGCTCCGGCGCGGTCCAGGGGCGCGGGGCGCGGGTGTGCAGGCACAGCATCGCCACCAGCCGGCCATCTTTCACAAGCGGCACGCCCGCCGAGCCCACGATGTGCAGCGCCGCCAGCCCCGCCTGCTCCGGGGCCTTGAAGCGGGCCTCGGCGCGCACGTCGGGCACCGCGAGCGGGCGCCCGGCGTAGAAGTCGTCGATAACCCACTGCCCGTAGTCGGCCATCGGAAACGGCACGTCGGGCAGCGGCTCCACCGCCTGCTCGTAGCCCTTCGTCACGAGCCAATGGCCCTCCCTCGCCTCGGCATAAAAAGCGCGGTTGACGGCCAGCTGCTCGCCTAGCAGCCGCGTGGCCGTGGCCTTGATGGCCCCCGCGTCGGAGAGCGGCCGCAGCGCGTCGCTGAGCTGTAGCAGAAACGCCTGGTGCTGTTCCTGCTGCTTGCGAGCGTCGATGTCGGTGGCGGACCCAAACCAGGCCGTGATGTCGCCCTGCGCGTTGTGCACGGGCCGGGCCTGCACCTGGAACCAGCGGTACTCGCCCCGGGCCGAGCGGATGCGGTGCTCCTGGCGCAGGGGCTCGCCGCCCAACATAGCGGCGCGGTAGTGGTGGCTTGATTCAGCCCGGTCTTCGGGGTGAACAGCGTCGGTCCAGCCGTAGCTGGCAGCGTCTGCGGGCGTCTGGCCGGTGTACTCGTACCACTGCTCGTTGTACCAGGTGGTGTCGCCGTCGGGGGTGCTGCGCCAGAGCAGGTCGGGCACCAGGTTGGCCACGGCGCGAAACCGCTCTTCGCTTGCGCGTAGGGCTTCTTCGGTGCGGGCGCGCTCCATGGCGGCCCAGGTGCGGTCAGCCACGTTTTCCAGAAACTTCAGGTCGTCCTCCGTCCAGTCACGCGGCTGGGTCGTAGCGGCGTACAGGCCCCAGAAGTAGTTTCGCTCGCCCCGACGCAGGATGGCGGCCAGCAGGCCCTGCACGCCCATCTGCTGGCTTATCGACTGCTTGTCTGTGTCCGACAGGCTCGGGTCCTGCAGCAAGTCGCGGATGATGAGCTGGCCGGTTTCGAGACGCTTCATGCCTTCGGGGAAGTCGGCGAAGCGGTACTCCCCGCGGAGCGGCGGCAGCCCAGCGGCCCGGTATTCGGGGCCAATGCGGCCCAGCTCCTGCGCCCGCGACAGCTGCGCGATGTAGCAGCGGTCCACGTGCAGGTGCTCGGCCACCAGGCGCGTGGCGAGGGTGCCGATGGCTTCGGCGTTCGGTTCGGCCCGCAGCGCGTCGCTCAGCCTCAGCAGAAACGCCTGCTCCTGCTCGTGGCGCTTGCGCTCAGTGATGTCGATGACCAGAGAATAGTAGCCGGCCACCGACCCGTCGGGTCGTAATTCGGGCACAAACTCGGAGCGCACGTAGCGCGTGCGGCCTTCCCGGAACGGAATTTCCGTTTCAAACAACTGCCGCTGGCCCGCCAGCGCCGCCTCGGCATACGGCCGAATTTCCGCAAACGCATCCTCGCCCAGAAACTCGCGCAGGTGCCGGCCCTGCAACTCTCCCGGCGCGCGCCCAAACCACTCCTGGTAATACCGGTTGGTGAAACGATAGCGCAGGTCGGGGTCAACGAAGGCGATAAACGCCGGCATGGTATCGGTCAGCACCTGGAGCCGCTGTTCGCTCGCGCGCCGGGCGTCCTCGGCCTGCTGGCGCAGCGTGATGTCGAAAAAGGTGACCACCACCCCGTTAATCCGGTCGTCGGCGGTGCGGTAGGGCAGCACCCGCATCAGAAACGCCCGGCCGTCGGTGGTGGCCACTTCCCGCTCCAGCTGCGTGAGCTTGTCGAGCACGGTTTCGGCGTCGGTCAGCAGCTCGTCGTAGGCCAGCCGGTGGGTGATGTCCGACACCGGCCGGCCGTAGTCGGACGGAATCAGGTTGAAGAGCTGCAGCGCCGCCGGGGTGTAGAGGCGGAGGCAGAACGTGCGGTCGAGGAAGATGGTGGCCACCCCGGCCGAGTTAATCAGGTTTTGCAAGTTGTTGCTGGTCACGCTGATTTCGTCAATCTTGACCTTCAGCTCCTGGTTGACCGTGCGCAGCTCTTCGTTGATGGATTGCAGCTCTTCCTTGCTGGTTTCCAGCTCTTCGGCCGCCGAGCGCAGCTCCTCGTTGATGGCCTGCAGCTCCTCGTTGGAGGCTTTCAGCTCTTCGGCCTGGTACTCAAACTGCTCGGCCGAGTAGCGCAGCTGCCCTTTCACCTGGATAAGCTCTTCTTCCAGCTGCTTGGCCACCGGCTCGTCGGACATCAGCACCACCGCTTCGCTGGCCTCGTCCGGCGCTAGCTCGCTCAACTCAAAAAGCACGAGCACAAAGCCCTTGGCCGGGTCGCCGTCCTTGGTCACCGGCCGCACGTGGATGGTTACGGCCTGCCGCTCGCCGTTCCACAGCCAGGGCAGGTTGCGGGCTTCGAGGGCCGTTTGGCGCTGCACGGCCTGGTAGAGGGCCGAGCGCAGCTCCAGGCGCAGCTCGGGCCGAATCAGCTTGAGCAGGTTCTTGGTGGGCTCGCCGCCCGATAATTCCAGGAAGCGGCCCGCTTTTTCCGACATGTGCATGATGTCGTAGTCCTCGTTCACCACCAGCGAGGGCGGCGCGTACTGCTCCAGCAGCTTCTGGTGCAACTCGCCGAACGAGAGACGGTTGGGGTTGGGGGGCAGGCTGGCCGGGTCGGTGAACTTGAGCGGCACCAGCGGGAGCCGCAGCGGCAGGGCCGGCACCGATTCGGGCACCGGGAACTTGTGGGTCTTGGTTTCGCGGGCCTGGTAGAGGTGGTTGTCCCGGCTCACCGTGGCGTAGAGGTCGCTGGCGCCGTCCACCGACTCGGCCGAGCCCAGAAACAGGTAGGAGCCCGGCCGCAGGGCGAAGTGAAACGTTTCCATTACCCGCTCCTGCGCCGTGGCGTTGAGGTAGATGAGCACGTTGCGGCACGTTATCAGGTCGAGCCGCGAAAAGGGCGGGTCTTTCAGAAAATTGTGGTTCGCGAACAGCACCATTTCGCGAATCGCGCGCTGCACGCGGTAGTTGTCGCCCTCCTTGGTGAAGTAGCGCTGCAGCCGCTCCGGCGACACGTCGGCGGCGTCGTTGAGCGTGTAGAGCCCCTCGCGGGCGGTCATGATGGCGGCCTCGTCGATGTCGGTGGCGAAGACTTGCACCTTCGGGGCGTCGAGCATGCCCCAGGTGCGGTCGGCCAGCAGCATGGCCAGCGAATAAGCTTCTTCGCCGGTGGCGCAGCCCGCCACCCACACCCGCACCTCGCTCTCCGCGTTTTTGTGGCTGAAAATGGCCGGTAGCACGTCCTGCTCCAGGGCCGCAAACGGCTTTTTGTCGCGGAAGAAGTTGGTGACCGAGATGAGAAAATCTTTCAGCAGGGCCTGGCTTTCGTCCAGGTGCTGCTGCAGGTAGGCCGCATAGGCCGGCAGGTCGGGCAGGCCGCGCACGCTGATGCGCCGCTCGATGCGCCGCAGCAGCGTGGCCTGCTTGTAGTTGGAGAAGTCGTGGCCGGTGCGCAGGCGCAGGTGGGTAAATATTTCGCGCAGGGCCTGCTGCTGCTGCTCGGGCCGGTTTTCGGCCTCCACCGGAATGTCGACCACGCCCAGGCTGTCGCGGTAGGCCAGGATGCGGGCCGGCATGTCGGCCACCGGCAGCACCTCGTCCACCAATTCGGTGGCGATGGAGTTGCGGGGCATTTCGTTGAATTCCGCCTCGCGGGGGTTTTGCACGTACGTCACGCCCCCCATCTCCTTGATGCGCTTCAGCCCCATTGAGCCGTTGGCGCCCGTGCCCGAGAGCACCACGCTCACGGCCCGCGGCCCGTAGGCGTCGGCTAGGCTCCGGAAAAAGATGTCGACGGGTGCGCGCCGCTCTTCCACGCGCGCGTTGGTCATGGGCACGATGCAGCCGTTTTCTATCACCAGGTGCTGGTCGGGCGACACCACGAAAACGTGGTTGGGCTCGATGGCCACCTTTTCCTGCACCTGCGTCACGGGAATGGCGCTCACCACTTGCAGCACCTCCGCCAGCCGGCTGTCGTGGTTGGGCGAGAGGTGCAGAATCACTACGTAGGCCATATTGGAGTCGGCGGCTACGTGCTCGAAGAACTCGCGCAGGGCCTGGATGCCCCCGGCCGAGGCACCCAGGCCCACCACGAGAAACCCGGACGGCTGGCCCTTGAAATCAGGAGAAAGGGTGGTAATCATAGCGGGGGTTGTTGGTCGCAGCGCTGCCCGAGCTGCCGATAGGGTGTTTCACGTGCGCGCCGGCCAGGGCGTAAGAGCTTTTTCCCAAACGGCGGGCCTGCGCAGCACTCCTCAAAGGTGGAGATAAAAATAACGTGGCAGCTCGCTCGGGGCGTTGCCGGCTCGCGCCAGGTGTGGCCTCCGAAAGAGGAGAGCAGGGGACAAATGTGTCTGGCAAAACCCTGAAAGAACGGTCATGCTGAGCGAAGCCAAAGGCGCAGTCGAAGCATCTCTACCGCTTCGTTCGCACGGCTGTAACGAAGCGGTAGAGATGCTTCGACAAGCTCAGTATGACCGTTCTTATGTTTATTAACCTAGAACAGCTCCCGACTCACCCCGCTTCCTGCGCGCCCTCGGCTTCTTCGGCTTGGTTGCGGAGGCTGTTGGTGGTGAGCTGCTCGTGGCTGAAAACGGTCTGGCGGATAATGTCGGCCCGGCTTTCGGCTTCTTTCGCCTTTTGAAAGCACACGGCGGCCAGCTTCGGCTGGTTTTTGTCGGCGTAGTGGTCGCCCAAATCGTTGAGCAGAATGATGCTCTCCTCTACCCCCCGGATGGCGCTCCACAGCGTTTCTTCCACGTTTTCGGTGATGGAGACGAGCAGGCTGTCGGCCGAAAAGGCGTGCCCGGTGTGGCAGCGGTAGCGGATAAGGTCGCCGTCGGCAATGGCCGCCAACACCCCGTGGCATTCCGGGCAGGCGTAGTGGGTGGGCCGGCCCAGCGCGAGCACGCCCCGCTCCAGGGCGTGGCCGTCGGCGGCGATACTCGTTTCCAGGGCCGTCTTTTTTTGCTCTTCCATGTCCGTTTCTTCCGTTTCGGCCACTGTTTCAGCCGTTAATTTAACCAACAAAGCCGCCATTTCGGCGATGGGCACCCGGTAATCGACGGCCACGGCGGCCAGGGCGTTTTCGGGCATTGAGGGCACGACGGCTTCGTTGGGCTCCTGCACGATGGCCACGCCGCCCCGGTTTTTGACGGTCCACAGGCCGGCCGTGCCGTCGTCCAGGGCCCCGGACAACACAATGCCGATAACGCGCGGACCGTAGATGTAGGCGGCGGACCGGAACAAGGGGTCCACGGCGGGCCGGAACCGGTTTTCCTTGGGCCCCCGGCTCACGCGCACGTAGCCATGCTCCAGCAGCAGGTGCTTGTCGGGGGGGGCCACGTAGATGCGGTTGGCGATGATGGGCTCGCGGTCCACGGCGTTGGTGGCCCACAGCGTTTTCTGCTGGTTGATGACCTGCGGCAACACGCCCGTCACGTCCGGCGACATGTGCCAGACAATGAAAATAGCGGCGTCCAGGTCGGCGGGCAGCGAAGCCACCAGCGCCTTGATGGCCTCAAACCCGCCCGCCGAAGCGCCGATGACAATGATGTTTCTCTTTTCCATAAGCAGCGCGTTGCAGCGGGTCGGGGTGGGAATTTAGTAGCCGCGCTTCGTTTGCGAGGCGCTGGCAAGTGGAAATCAAGCGGGCGGAAACGCCCAGCATGGGCGGCGGGACGGGGCAAGGTACCACCGCACCCAGCGCGGCCCCGTCGTTATACTCCGCCCGGCCGCGTTCGGTTGGTGCCGTGCTCACGCCCGGCCGCCCCGGTGGCCCGCGCAATCTCCGTAGTTTTCTCCCACTGGTTTACGGGAAAATACGGGCCCTGAAGTAGTTATTCGGGCTGACCTTTGTAGGGGTCTTTCCCTTACCTCATGTCCGGCGTTATGGTCATCTGCTACGAAACCCTGCCCGCCAGCTACCTGCTCGCCCTGGCGACTGCTGCGGCACCCGCCACGGCCGGAACCGACCTGGCCGCGCACCTGGCCCGGGCCTGCCGCAGCGGCAAGCCCGCCGTGTGGGTCGATTGCCGCCTGCTCGACACGCTCTCGGCCACGGAGGCCTGGCTGCTGTGGTCGTGCCAGCAGCGCCTGGCGCGGCGTGGGGCCCGCCTGGTGCTCTGCCAGGTGCCGGCTGGCGTCGCGCAGCTGCTGCGGCGCACCTTGGCTAATGCAGGTGAATCGCTGCTGCTGGCACCTACTCTGGACGATGCGGCGGCACTGGCGTGAGGGCTCAACGCTACGGTTCTGCTTGGCGCAATAGCGGCCCTCGAAGCGGCAAAATCTTCGTACACTTGGCTAGCGGAGCTTTTATACCCGCTCGCCCTGCATGAACCCGACCCCAACAGCTCCGCCCAACGCTTCCTCGCCACAGGAGCCGGCTACCGGCAAGTACCAGGCGCTGTTCCAGACGATGGACCAGATGTTCTGCCTGCTCGACGTGCAGTTTGACGACACCGGCGAGCGGGCCGTGGACTACCGCTACCTGGAAGTGAACCCGGCGTTTGCCCGGCAGTCGGGCATGCCGGCCGATACCGTTGGCCAGTCCATCCGGGCGCTGGTGCCCGACCTGGAGCCGTTCTGGGTCGACACCTTCGGGCAGGTGGCGCGCACCGGCGCGGCCGTGTGCTTCGAGCGCGAGGTGCCGCCGCTCGGCGGCTGGTTCGACGTACACGCCTTCCGCATCGGCCTGCCCGAAGCCCGGCAGGTGGCGGCGCTCTTCACCGACATCACCGCCCGCAAGCAAGCCGAGCAGCGCCAGCAGTACCTACTCACGCTCAGCAACGCGCTGCGGCCCCTGGCCGACCCGCGGGCCATCAAGGCCGAAGCCAGCCGGGTGCTGCGCGCGCACCTGGGGGCCATCCGGGCGGGCTACGGCGAGCCGCACGACGACGACGGCACCACGAGCACCGTGACGGCCGTGGATGCGGCCGAAGGAGTGGAGTCGCTGGCCGGCTTCACCTTCGACTGGGCCGACTACGACCTCGCTGGCCTGGCCGAGTTGCGGGCCGGCCGCTCCTTCGGACGGGCCGACGCGCAGGCCGAACCCGACTTCACGCCCGCGCAAAAAGCTGCCTTCGCGGCCACTGGCTTTCGGGCTGCTCTGAATGCGCCGGTGGTGAAAGCGGGCCGGCTGCTGGCCTTTATCTCCGTGCATTTCGACCAGCCCCACCCGGTCACCCCGGCTGAACTTGCGCTGCTGGAAGAAACCGCCGAGCGCACCTGGGCCGCCGTGGAGCAGGCCCGCGCCGAAGAAGCCCGGCGCGCGTCGGAAGAGCAGTTTCGGGCCGTGGCCAACCTGGGCCCCGACCTGCTCTGGCGCAGCACCCCCGACGGCGACACCACCTGGTACAACCAGCAGTGGTACGACTACACCGGCCAGACGCCGGCCGACGCCGCCGGCTACGGCTGGACGGACGTCATTCACCCCGACGACCGGGCCGAATCGGGCCGCCGCTACCGCGAAGCCGTGCTTAGCGGCGAGCCTCTGCGCCAGGAGCACCGCATCCGCTCGGCCCAGGGCGCGTACCGCTGGTTTCAGGTGCAGGCCCGGCCGCTTCGCAACGAGCACGGCACGGTTACAGCTTGGTTTGGGTCGGCCACCGACATCGATGCCCGCAAGCAGCAGGAGCAGCGCCAGGCGTTTCTGCTGCAGCTCAGCGACGCGCTGCGGGCGGAGCCGAACGCGGACGCCGTGGCAACCCGCGCCCTCGCGCTGCTCACGGAGCAGCTGGGGCTCGACCGCAGCTACATCACCACCTACTACCTGGACGAAGACCGCGCCGACCTGGACTATCAGTTCGGCAACGACAGCGTGCCGCCGCTGCCCGACCACTTCGTGCTGTCCGACTACCCCGAAGCCTTAAAGCTGACCTTTCAAAACACCGTTGTTATCGAAGACGATTGGGAAAGACAAGGCTTGTCGGAAGCCGAGCAGCGCAACAGCCAACAGCTGGGAATGCGGGCGATGGTGGCGGCGACGCTGCGCAAAGCGCATAAACCGCTCTGGTCCATGGTGGCCGTCGTCGCGCGGGCGCGCCGCTGGACACCGGACGAAATCGCCCTGGTCGAAGAAGTGGCCGAGCGCACCTGGGCCGCCATGGAGCGGGCGAAAATTGAAGAAGAGCTGCGCGCGAACGAGGCGAACTACGCCGCCTTGTTCGCGGCGTCGCCGGTGCCGTTCATGGTGCTCGCGCCCAATGCGCCGGATTTTACCATCACCGCCGCCAACGCCGCCTATTACGCCGCCACCCGCACCACGCCCGAAGGGTTGATTGGGCGGCGCCTGTTCGATATTTTCACCGACGACCCGGCCCGGCCGGGGCAACTGGGGTCGGAGGCGCTCGACATTTCCCTGGCCCGCGTGCTGGCCACCAAACAAGCGGACGTGATGCCCCGCGTGCGCTACGACCTGACGCGGCCCGACGGCTACGAGCCGCACTGGTGGGAGGCCATCAACGCTCCGCTGCTCGACGCCGCCGGCCGGGTCAGCGCCATCATCCACCAGGTCACGCGCGTAACGGAGCTACACCGGGCCGAGGAGGCCGAGCGGACGCGGCAGGAAGCGCAGGCATTTCTGCTGCAACTCAGCGACGCGCTGCGGCCCCTCTCCGACGCGGCGGAAATCAAGGCCATGGCCACGCGGCTGCTAGGCGAGCAGCTGGCCGTCAACCGCGCTTTTTATGCCGAGGCGAGGGAGGGCCATTGGCTCGTGACGAAGGGCTACGAGCAGG
>JANXMN010000036.1 GCA_025354605.1 Hymenobacter sp.
CTGCGCCCGCTGCCGGGCCTGGTCGAGGGCGGCCACAATCTCATCGGCGCGGTCCGATACCGACGATATCTGTCGCACGCGCAGGCCGATTTTACCCAGCTCCTGGCCCATGAAGGCCGAATTAGTGTCGACTACCTGCCCGTAAAGCAGCTCGTCGCCAATGGTCATTATTTCGACGTCGGGCGGGGCTGCGGCTGGGTTACGTGACGAATCAGCGGTGGGAAAGGACAAGGAAGCAGGCATGGGTTTGACTGGAAAAATAGGTTTGGCCGCAAAATTGTCTGCAATTTGCACACGCGGCGCTCCAACGACAGCCACAGGGGCCGTCCGGTTTTCCCGCCGCCGTTTCCCAACATGTTTACCCGAATTACCCGCGCCCTGCTTTTCGCCGGTTTGCTTGCTACGGTGGCCCCCGCCGCTCAGGCCCAGACCCCGGCCGCCAAAAAAGCTGCCGCCGCCAAAGCCGCCGCCGCTAAGAAGGCCGCCGCCGCCAAGGCTGCTGCTGCAAAAGCCAAAGCGGCCACCCCGGTCACCCCGCCTCCGGCACCGCTCCCCCCGCTCACGGAAGCCCAGGCCAGTGCCGGCATCAAGGAGGCGCTCAATAAGGGCATCGTGAAGGCCGTGCAGTTTGCCTCGGAGCCCGATGGCTTCAACCTGAACGACGACATTCACATTCCCACCCCGCCCGACCTCGATATTGTGAAGTCGACCATCGGCCGCTTCCCAGGCATGACCACCGTGTTCACGCAGCTCGAAACTCAACTCAACCGCGCTGCCGAAGCCGCCGCTCCCAAAGCCAAGGACATTTTTCTCACTGCCCTGGCCAATATCACCATCACCGATGCGCTGTCGCTGGTAACCAGCAGCGCCCCCGATGCCGCCACGCAATTCCTGCGTAAATCGACTCAGGCCCAGTTGGGCGCGGCTTTCCACCCCGACATTGAAGCCGCCATCGACCAGGTCGGGGCCGGCCGGGCCTACGCCACCATTACCGACAAATACAACAAGATTCCGCTGATGACCCCCGTGAATCTGAGCTTGGCCGATTACACGACTCAGAAAGCTGTCGACGGTCTGTTCATCCTGCTAGCCAACGAGGAGGCCAAAATTCGCAAGAACCCCGCCGCCCGCACCAGCGACCTGCTCAAAGCAGTATTCGGCCGGAAATAACCGGTTGGCGGGCCGCTTTTCCTGCTGCCTTTGCAAGCAAAAGCCCCATTCGGTAATCCGAATGGGGCTTTTGTGTGTGTCCAGCAAGTAAAGCGAGGCCAGAGAAAGTCTCTAACCCGCAACCCGATTAGAAGTCGTCGCCGTCGTAACTGCTACGGCGGCCGCCGCGGCCGCTGCTGTAGCCTTCGTCTTCGTCCTCTTCGTCGTCGGCAAAGGCGTCATCGTCATCGTCGAGGCTGGTGAAGCCACCGCGGTCGGAGTTTTCGGCCCGCTCGGCTTCCACGAATTCCTCCTCGGTCATGTTGGCCAAGTCGAGGGCTTCGTCGTGCGAGGAGCCGGTGTCGGTCCACATCAGGTAGTCGGCGTATTTGGCCGAGAGGCGGTCTTCGGAGCTGCCTAGCGCAGCGGCACCGCCTTTTTTGGCGTACGTGTCCAGGTCGTCGTCGTCGTCGAGCAGGGCGTCATCCAAGTCGTCGTCATCAATCATGGCCGGGGCGGAAGGGGTAAATAAGAGAGGGAACTGAGTGCTGGTATCGGGGGCGAAGATACGATGCGGGCCGAATTAGCGCTGTGCTGAAGCTGCACTATTTGCGACCGAAACAGTATTCTGATTCAGTGAGGGCTTATTTTTGTCCATCCTCGCCTGTTCAGCGCGGCCGCATCGGCTGGAAATCCGTCACCAGCAGTTGCTCGTCGCAGAAGCCGTACTCGGCCGGCACGTTCGAGCTCAGCAGCAAGGTGCGGCCCGTGCGGGTGGCCTGCACATGCTCGAGGTACCAGGCCACGCCGGTGGCATCGAGGTTAGTGGTGGGCTCGTCGAGCAGCAGCAGCGGGGCGTCGGCGTACAGGGCCAGGCCCAGCTTGAGGCGCTGCTTCATGCCCGACGAAAATTCGCGCACCAGCTGCTGCCGGGCTTTTCCCAGGTACATTATTTCAATGAGCTGCTCAACGGATACCCCGGGCCGGAGCGGCTTGAACCGGGTATGAAAGCGCAGCAGCTCCAGCAGCGTCAGCTCCTCCAGCAGCTCCAGGTAGGGAGCGGCGTAGGCCAGGTGCCGGGGCAGGCCTTCGACGGGCAGTGGCCGGCCGGCCATCGCGAAGGTGAGGGTGCCCTCGGTGGGCAGCAGCTGGCCCGAAAAGGTGTTCAGCAGCGTGCTTTTGCCCGCCCCGTTGGGGCCGAGTACGGCCGTGGCGCTGCCCGGCCGGAACGTGCGCGTGAGGCCCCGGAAAATCCAGTCGCGCCGGAAGCGCTTGCCCAGGCCAGTTGCTTCA
>JANXMN010000067.1 GCA_025354605.1 Hymenobacter sp.
GCCACCCGGCCGCTACTCGTTGCGGGTTTGCACACGATTAGCGGTCGGGTGGCTGAAAAAGCCGCCCGACCGCGCCGGCCTATTCAGCCTGGCCCCTTTAGCCGGACTTCTCCACCGTTATCCTTCAACAAAAACCCCCGACCGCATTGGTCGGGGGTTTCGCAGTACCCAAAATTTGCCGGGACGCTAGTTGCGGCTCAGGCGCTGGCTCAGGCTGAGGAAGCTGCCATCGGAGGCCAGGCCAGTGAGGCGCACGAGGTAGGTGCCCGTGGCCAGGTCGCTCAGGTCGAGAGGGCGCGTGGTGCCGCCGGTCGCCTCCAGCTGGCGCACCGTGCGGCCCAGGGCATCTATCACGGTCAGGTGGAAGGTGCCGACGGGCACGCGGGTCAGGTCGAGAGTGGTAGCGGCCGGGGCCGGGTTGGGGTACACCGCGAATACGGGGGCCAGCTGCTTGAAGGCGACGGTGCGCACGGGCGAGTAGGTAGCCGTGCCGTCCTGGTCTACCTGGCGCAGGCGGTAGTACACCAGGGCCGCCGTGCGGGCCGCGTCGCGGTCGAGGAAGTCGTAAGCGTGGGCCGTGCTGCTGCTGCCCTGAGCTTCCACCGCGCCGAGGCGCTCGAAGCGGCTGCCATCGGCCGAGCGCTCAATTTCAAAGCGGGCGCTGTTTTTCTCCGAGGCGGTAGTCCAGCGCAGGGCGGCGGCGCGGTCCTGGGCCTGGGCCGTGAAGGCGACCAGCTCGACCGGCAGCGGGTTGTTGCCGATGCTGAACGTAACGGGCAGCGTGGTCACGCCGCCGCGCAGGTCGGTGGTGGTCATGTTCACGGTGTAGGTACCGGTCCGGAGCTTGGTGCGGTCAATCACCGTAATCTGCCCCGTGGCGGGGTTGTAGGTCAGCCCCAGCAAGGTGAGCGAGGTGATGGCCGGCACCGAGGTGCTGCTGAAGTTGCCGGTGGTCGTCGTCGTCTGCACGCCGTTGTTCACGGTACCGGTGGCGGGCTGGCCGGCGTTGGCCCCGGTGAGCTGGTAAATCTGGCCTGAGCCGTTGTAGAGCGCGCCGTTGGGGTCAATCACGAACGCAATCACGTCGTTGTTGTTGTAGACGTTGGCGTTGCCGCCCTTGGTCGGCGTGTTGGCGTACACGGCGGCGTTGTCGGCCCCCACCGGAATCAGATAGCGGGCCACGTTCGAGAGCAGCGCGCTATTGTCGAGCGCCTGGTAAGTGAACACGGCATTGCCCACGAAGCTGCCGTTGGGCAGGAATTTCAGCTGCCCGGCCTGCGTAGTCGTCAGGGTCTGGCCCACCGTCACGGGCGAGCCGCTCAGCGAGAGCACGCCCTGGCTGGCCAGCGGCAAGCTCAGAATGGTGTAGGGCGTCGTCGCATCGAGCGTGGCCAGGCCCTGGGGCTGGGCCTGCAGCGGCGAGAGGGCCAGCGGAGCTAGCGCCGAGTTGCCCTCGGGTGAGGTCAGGCTGTTCACCACGTTGTAGGCAATCGGGGGCGGGCTGATGATGAGGGTCGTCTGCGAGCCCGTGACGGTGGCCGTGCCGGCCGGGCCGGTAGCGGCCAGGCTGCTGCTCACTGCCAGCGACGAGCCCACCGCGCCGGGGGCCGTGAACGTGACGGTGCTGCTCACCGAGTTGGCCGCGCCGGCCACCAGCGTGGTCGGAATGGGTAGGGTGATGGTGGTCGGGCCGGGGCCGCCGATGATAACGAGCGCGCCGCCATTGAGCGAGTAGGCCGTGACGCCGGCGGGCAGCGTGAGGGTTTGCGACACGCCGGTGGCGGTGCTGGGGCCATTATTGGTAGCCGCCAGCAGGTAGGAAACCACCGTGCCGGCCGGGGCCGTGGCCGGTCCCGTTACCACCACGGCCAGCGTGACGCTGGGCGTGATGGCCACCGAGGCCACGGCTACGTTGTTGGCCGGGGCCGAGTCGAGCTCGTTGGCCGTAATACTGGCCGAAGCCACCAGCGGCCCCGTGCCCGGCGCTTTGCTAATTACCACCGAGTAGCTGGTGGCCGCGTTCAGGGTGAGGATGGCCGGGAAGGTGAGCAGGCCGCTGGCATTGTCGTAGTTGGGCGAGAGCGTGCCGCCCGTCACCACGCTGCCGCCCGGGCCGCCGCTCACCGTCACGGTGCCGCCATTGCTGGTGAGGCCGGCCGGCAGCTGCACGTATTGCAGCACGCCGGTGGCCCCGCTGCCGGGGTTCGAAGTCACGGTCAGGGTCAGAGGCAGGCCGGCGGTGAGCGTGGCGGCCGAGGCCGTGATGGTCGTCGACACGTCGTTCGAGCCCACGGCCGGGGCCAGAATGGGCTGGGCCAGCGCGATGTTATTGCTCTGGTCGGTATCCAGAATGCCGCCCACGGCCACGCGGGCCGTGGCCACCAGCTGGCCGATATAGCCGGTGGGCAGCACGAAGCCAATGGTGGACGAGATGCCCGAGCCGCCGGGGGTCAGGTTGGTCTGGGTCGAGAAGCTGACGAGGCCGGGCGTGGCCGAGGCCGGGTTGGAGTCGTAGGTGGCCGAGCTGCCGTCGGGGAAGTTGTAGGTGGCCACCAAGCCGCTCACGCTGCTGGGCAGCTGCCCGTTGATGTGCACCACGTCGGCCCCCGCGCCGGTGATGGGCAGGCTGGCGGGCAGGTTCACGGTGGTGGTGGCGCTCGGCGCGATGCTGGGGCCGTTGTTCACGGTGCTGATGCCGAAGAGCACGGGGTTGCCGCCGCTGCCGTTGGTGGTAAGGTAGCCCGTCGAGCTGATGTTCACCTGCACGTCGGCCACGGGCTGGAGCGGGGCCGCTACGCTGGCCGAGTTGTTGGCCAGGTTGGCATCGGGCGAGGAGCTTTGCACGGCGGCCGTGTTGGTGAGCACCGTGTTGCCATTAGCCGGGGCCAGGTACGTAATGGTGTTGCTCACGGCGCTGCCCACGGCCAGCACCGGCTGGGCCGCTGCCGGGAAGGTCACGATGCCGGTGAGGGCGCTGTAAGTGACGGCCGTGGGGCCGCTGCCGTACGTGGCTACCACGCCGCTCACGCTGGTGGGCAGCGCCCCGTTGATGCGCACGGCCGAAGGGCCGGTCAGACCCAGCCCGGCCAGAATGCTCACCGTCTGGCGCACGGCCTGGGCGTCGGCCGGGCCGTTGTTGGTCGTCGTCACGGTATATGTAAGCGGCTCACTGGCCGCCACCGTCGTGGGTCCGGTAATGGCTACCGCGAGGTCGGCCACGCCGGGGTTCACCGTCACTTCGGCCGAAGCCACGTTGTCGCCCAGCACGGGGTCGGGCGTGGTGGTACGCACGGTGGCCGTGGCCGGAAACACGCCGGCCGTGGTGGCCACGTAGCCCAGGGTGTAGCTGTTGGCCGAGGCCCCCGTGCTGCCCGAAGGCTGGGTAGCCACGGCTGGCAGCGTAAACAAGCCGCTGGTGGTGGTGTAGGTGGCCGTGTTGGCCCCGCTGGTGTAGGTGGCCGTGGTGGCGGTGAAGCTGCTGAGCGAGTAGCCCAGCAGGGTGGGCGCGTTGGCCCCGCTGGTGGGCAGGCCCGGCGGCAGCAGCACGGTGGTCTGAATGCCGGTGGCCGCGTTGGGGCCGTAGTTGCCCTGCTCCACGGCCAGGCTCACGGCCCCGTTCAGGGCCACGGTCGACGACGAGGGCGAGATGAGGACGTACACGTTGGCCGGCAGGCCCGAGCCCGCCGCGGCCGTGGTAGTAGCGGTCGAGGTGTTGTTGCCCGCGGCCCCGTCGGCCGGGGTGGTAGCCACGGTACCGGTCACGCCGAAGCTGGCGCTGGCCGGGGCCGTGAAGCTCACGGTATTGGTCAGGCTCTGGCCGGGGGCCAGGGCGGCCAGGGCCGGGTAAGTCACGGTGAAGCCCGTGCCGCTGCTGCCCGTAATCACGCCGCCGCCGGTCACGTACACGTTCGAGGCTCCCGCCGGAATGCTCACCGTCTGCACCACCTGGGGCGCGGGCGAGGGGAAAGCCGGGTTCACGGGGTTGGTGGTCGTCACGTTGTAGCTCACCTGCGCGCCCTGCACGGCGGTGGCCGGGCCGGCCACCGTGGTGGCCACGTCATACAAGAGGTTGGTGGCATTCACGGCCGTGGCCGTATTGTTGGCCAGCAGGCCGCCTTCATTGGTGGTGGTGAGGATGGTGGCCGTGGCGGCCAGCGCGCCCGTCACCGGCTGCGGGTAGCTCACCACCGAGCTGAACGAAGCCCCCGAAGCCAGCGAGTTGGCCGGCAGCCCCGTGTAGCCGCTGTAGCTGATGATGCCCGTAGTGGCGTTGTAGGTGCCGCTGTTGGTGGCCGTCACGCCCGTGAGGCCGGGCGGTAGCTGCACTTGGGCCGTCACGCCGTCGGCCTGCACCGGCCCGGTGGTGCTCTGGTTGCCAAACTGCACCGTGAAGGTGCCCGTGGCGCTGGCATTCACGCCGCCCGCCACGCCCGTAATGGTGGCGTACACGTCGGCCGTGATGATAACCGGCGCGTCGGGGCTGAACTCCGATGTGCCGTAGTTGCTGGCTCCCGTGAGCGTAGCCGTGGCCGTGAGCAGGCCCGTCGAGGCCGCACCGTTGTTGGGCGGCGTGTTGGCCGGCACCGTAATGGTGCCGACGAAGTTGCCGTTGGCATCGGCCGTGAGGCTGCCTACGTAAGTGCGGCCCTCGCCGTGGGCCACCCGGCGGCCGTCGCCCGCCAGCACCTGGCCGGCGTTATTGGCCGGCACGTTGTCGGCGGCATAAAAGTCGACCACCGCCCCGGCAAAGGCCGTTTGGCCGGGGGCCGAGCCCACGTAGCCACCCACGCTCACGGTAGTGCTGGCCAGCGTGGCCACCCGGGCGTAGGTGATGATGGGGTAGTTCATGCCGGCGTTGCCGTAGGCTGTGCTCACCGAGGCGGGGCCGTCGTTGGGGGTCACGCCGTCGCCGTTACCATAGTCGCGCGCCGCGATGGGGTTGGGCGAGCCCACGTAGTAGTTGGCCTGCGGAATCAGGTCGATGCCCAGGTTTGAGCCGGTGGGCGAGTTGAAAGGCGTGCCGTTGAAGTAAATCGAGTTGCGGGTGATGATGACCCCGCGCTGCCCATAGCCCACCACCACGCCCGAAGCCTGCGACTGGTTGATGACGTTGTAGGCAATCGAGTCGTTGTTGCTGCCCGTGCGGCTGCCGTTGCGCTGCAAATACAGAATGGCCGAGCCTTCGAGCTGCGAGCGGGCAATGGTAAGGCCGCCATTGCCGTTGTCGAAAAACGTGTTGTTGGTCACGGCGTTGGAGCTGCCCAACGAGCCAATCTCAAACTGCACGCCGTCGGAGTTGGCCGAGCGGATGAGGTTGGCCCGAATGCGCAGTGGCCCGGTGGCGTTGGCCGCGCCGTTGTCGCCGGCCGTGATGTTATCGCCGCCCGCCACGCGGTAGCCGTTCTGCACAAACTCGTTGCTGGTCACGTTCACCACCCCGCTGCCCGGGTTGCCGTTGTAAATCAGGCCCGACGACGTGGCAAAGGCCACCGTGTTCAAGCGCACCAGCCCGCGGCTCACGCCCGTAATCTGCACGTTGTAGTAGGCCGTGGTGTTGGCTTGCAGCACGTTGGGGTCAACGATGGCCAGGGCCGAGGTACCCAGCATGCATTTCTCCACCACGAAGTCGAGGGCATTGTCGAAGGCCAGCGTGCCGTTGTTGCCGGTGCCGGCCCCGTGCAGAGCCAGGCCGCGCACCACGGTATTGGCGGCGTTGCTGCGCAGCACGTTGGTGAGCGTGTTCAGCCCAAAAATTTCCATTTCCGGGCGGTCAATCTTCGCCAGCACCTTGGCCGTGGTGCCCACCGTGCCGCCGGTGCCTACCTGCCCGGGGTTCGAGTCGGCTACGTTGGCGGTCTGGGTGGTCGCGTCGAGGGTCGTGGCCGCGTCGGTAATGGTAGGCAGCAGACTGAGGATTTGCAGCTGCGCCCACAGGTTGGCCCCGCCGCCGCCGTTGAGGCCGCTGGCGGCGGCGGGCGTGCGTTGCAGGCCGGCCGGGGCCGCGCCGCCGGCCACGCCGTTCGGAATCATGAAAATGCTGGTTTCGCGGCCGGCCGTCTGCCCCTGCTGGGCCAGGCTGGCGTTGGTCAGGGCATTGCTGTTTAGCAGAAACTGCCGCACCGAGCCCTGGCCCGCGTCGTTGGTGTTCGTCACCACGTCAACGCTAAAGCCGAAGTCGATGCCCGTCACGG
Source organism: Hymenobacter sp. (assembly GCA_025354605.1). Taxonomy (GTDB): domain Bacteria; phylum Bacteroidota; class Bacteroidia; order Cytophagales; family Hymenobacteraceae; genus Hymenobacter. The sequence goes on from JANXMN010000067.1 coordinate 6,192, forward strand.
CCCCGGCCGTGGCCGTTACCGGGGCCACGCTCTGGGCCGTGAGCGCGCTCAGCGCCTGCCCACCCACCGAGGCCGGGCCTACCGTGAACGCCTGCGTAAGAAAGGTGCCGTAGCCGCCCGAGCCGCTCTGCACGTTGGCCAGCACCGTGGTGCCATTAATAACTACATTCACCGTCTGGGCGTTGCCGTACTGCCGGTTGGCCGCCGCGAAGCGCACCTGGTAGGTTCCCAGCGGCAGCGTGAACGACTGGCTGACCGTGCCCGTGCCGGCGGGGCTGCTCTGAATAAACGCTGCCTGCGCGCCGCTGCCCGTGGTGGGCGCGCCAAAAGCGCTGCCGTTGGCCTGAATGCCTGAAGAGGGCGAAAACGTCCAGGGCTGGCTGCCGGTCACGGGCACGTTATAGGAGTAGCTGCCGGAGGCGGTGCCTAGTACCGGGTTCTCGAAGCCGGGGTTGCCGATGGGGTTGGTGCCCAGCGGGGTACCGCCCTGCAGTACCTCCACGTTATCGACAAACAGGCTGGCATCGCCGCCATTGGGCGTGCCGTTAAAGCTGAGGGCAATGTTGTTGGGGGCCGTGCTGCCCGTCACTACCAGGCTGCCGGCGTTGGCGGCTCCATCGGTCAGGGCCGGGGTTTCACCGCCCACGCGCTGCGCGTCAGCGGCCCCGGCGTTGGTCCGGAAGGTTTGCACTGGCAGCAGCGCGCCGCCGACTCCCGGCCGCACCGAGGCCACCGTGGAGTTCACCACCCGCACGGTGTAGGCCGCGCCGCTGGTCAGCCCGCCAAAGCTGTACTGCCCGACGGCATCGGTGGTGGTGGCCGTCAGGAATGCCCCACTGCTGTTATACAGCTCGACTCGCGCGCCCGGCCGCCGGATACTGCCCGTAGTGAAGCCCGAGGCCGAGGCTGAGGCATCGGCGGTGGCGTACGTGCGGCCGGCCCCGCCGCCGTAGTTCACGTCCTCGAATACAGTGCCGGCAACCGACTGGGCGCGGCCGGCCAGCGGTCCGAGTAAGCCCACAGCCATCAGTAAGCCGAGCCGGAGAAGAGTAGCATTAGTCATAAGGCAGTTCACTACGGTAATACAATTCCCTGAAACATTATTCAGGAATAGGCAAAAGTACCGATTGTCGGGGTCATGATAATATTAATTCGCTTAATAATGGTGATTTCCTGCTCAACATCTCCATTTTGGCGCTGAATATCTTGCGCCGGAAAATTTTGGAACCGGCTCAGCAGTAGGGCCAGCGAGGTGGCTGCGGGTCAGCGCGGCTGGCCGCAGTTTGGCGTGGAGCGCGCAACCGCTGGTCGACGAGCGGGGCGAGTTTGCGACCCGCCTGCCGCAACCCGATGATATCGCCCGACCGGTCCGGGCCCAAATGGCGGGGGCGCCGCCGTGAGTTACAGGCTCCCCCACCTTTCGGCCAGCAGTTGCGCGCTTCGCGCTAAACTGCGGCCGGCAACTGGCAACTCCTTAGCCAGCACCCGGCCCTCAAAACTTCACCCGCAGCTGGGCCTTCACCTCGCTGCGGGCCGCGCCCTGAATGCTTTCCAGGCCCGAGCCAATCACGGCCTGGTGGCGGTAGCGGGTTTCGGCGTAGCGCAGCCAGAGCGTGAGGTGGCGGTTGAAACGGATTTCGGCAATGCCGTAGAGGCGGGTGCCCTGTCCGTAGAGGGCCGGCACCGACACGGCCAGCAGCACGTCCTGCTCGAACACGTACTGGCGCGTGTCGTAGTCGTCGGCATCGAAAATGGCGTAGCGGCCGGTGAGCTTGAGGGTGCGGTTGAGCTGGTAGCCCACGTCCTGGGCCAGGGCGAAACCGCTGCGCCAGGGCAGGCCGGCATCGTCGCGCAGGCGCAGGGCCTGCAGGCGGGTGCGCA
>JANXMN010000082.1 GCA_025354605.1 Hymenobacter sp.
AGCTGGAGCCGCACCTCGCTCACTACCATGAGCATCGGCTACGAATTGAAGCTTGCGCCCTTGCAAACGCTGGCCCTCTACAACGCTGTGGCCAACGGCGGCGTGAAGGTGCAGCCGATGATTGTGCGCGAAATCAAGCAGGCCGACCAGGTGCTGCTGCACCACGAGACGAAGGTGCTGAACCCCAAAATCTGCTCCGAGGCCACGCTGGCCAAGGTGAAGGCCATGATGGAAGGCGTGGTGCTGGAAGGCACGGCCCGCGGCATCCGGCCCAAGGACTACAGCATCGCGGGCAAAACCGGCACGGCCTGGAAGTTCAAGAACGGACAGTACACCAAAACGTATTCGACCAGCTTCGTGGGCTACTTCCCGGCCGACAAGCCCAAGTACAGCTGCATTGTGGTAGTCGACTCGCCCCGCAACGGCCGCATCTACGGGGCCGACGTAGCCGCGCCGGTGTTTCGGGAGGTGGCCGATAAGTGCATGGCCCGCGACCTGCTGAGCCAGCGCCCCCTGCTGGCCAAGGCCCGCCTGAACAAGAGCCACGTGCCGCTGGTGCGCGCCGGCATGAACGACGAGCTGGCGCTGGTATGCCAGAAGCTGGGCCTGGTGGGCAACACCCAGGCCACCGGTGGCGAAGAGTGGGTGCGGGCTGCTTCCGATACCGCCTTCCATGCCCGGACGGTGTCGCTGGTAGTAAACCCGGTGCGCCCTAACACGGTGCCCCAGGCCCGGGGGCTGAGTTTGCGCGATGCCCTGTACCTGCTCGAAAACCGGGGCCTGCACGTGCGGGCCGTGGGCACGGGCCGGGTGCGCGAGCAGTCGCTGACGGTGGGCGCGCCCATCAAGCGCGGCGAGCTCATCACCCTAAATCTGGCCGAATCCGGCCCGCGCCTGGTCGCCCCCACCGCCCTGCCCGAGCCCGAGCACACCGACCTGGCCGAAAACAAGCTGCTGGTGCCGGTCGAGATGGAAGCCGCCAACGTGGTGCGCAAGTCGTTCACGAGCGGCGAGAAGGCCCACGTCATGACGGAAGCCCCCGAGGTTTCGGCCGGCGTGAAACCCAATGCCAAAGCCGCCAAGCCCACAGCCAAGGCTATCCCAGCCGCTGCCAAACTCGTTACAACGGGTGCCCCCAAAGCTGCTGGTAAATCGAAAGCTGCCAATAAGCCGAAAGCCCCCCGCCAAAAGGCCGCGGATAAGAACCCGAAAAAGCCGGTACCGGCCAAGCCCGCCGTGCGCCGCGCCTGAATCGGTTAAGAGTTAGGAGTTAAAAGTTAAAAGCAAAATGCCCCAACTCTTAACTCTTAACTTTTAATCCCTAACTCAAAGCATGATTTCCCTGCCGCTCTTTTCCCTGCTTACCGACGTGAACGTGCTGGCTCAGCACGGCCCCACCGACGTGCCCATTACCGGCCTCACGCTCGATTCGCGCGAGGCTGGGCCGGGTGTGGCCTTCTGCGCCCTGCGCGGCACGGCCACCGATGGCCACCGGTTCATCGAGGGCGCGGTGGAAAAGGGGCTGGCTGCCGTTATCTGCGAAGCGCTTCCGGCCGAGCTGAATCCGGCCACGGCCTACGTACTGGTACCCGACTCGGCCGAAGCGCTGGGGCATATGGCGGCGGCGTTTCACGGGCACCCTTCGCGCCAGCTCACGCTGATTGGGGTGACGGGTACCAATGGCAAAACCACCTGCGCCACCTTGTTGCACAAGCTGTTGCGCGAGCTGGGCTACCACGCCGGTTTGCTCAGTACGGTGCAGAACCAGATTGACGAGGAAGTTATTCCGAGCACCCACACCACGCCCGACGCCATTCGGCTGAACGCGCTGCTGGCCCGCATGGTGGGGGCCGGCTGCACCCACGCCTGCATGGAGGTGAGCAGCCACGCCGTGGCCCAGCACCGCATCACCGGCCTGCGCTTTGCCGGGGGCCTGTTCACCAACCTGACCCACGACCACCTCGACTACCACGGCACTTTCGACAACTACCTGAAGGCTAAAAAGGGTTTCTTCGACGCGCTGCCCAAAACCGCCTTCGCCCTCACCAATGCCGACGATAAGCGCGGCCCGGTGATGCTGCAGAATACCGCCGCCCGCCGCGCCACCTACTCGCTGCGCGGTGCCGCCGATTTCCGCGCCAAGCTCGTCGCCAACGAAGTGCACGGCCTGCACCTCGAAATCGAGGGCCGCGAAATCCTGTTCCGCCTCATCGGCGTGTTCAATGCCTACAACCTGCTGGCCGTGTACGGCGCGGCCGTGCTGCTGGGGGAGGACCCCACCGAAGTCCTCACCATCCTCTCGGGCCTGACAACCGCGCCCGGCCGCTTCGAGCCGCTGGTGTCGGGCCCGCAAAGCATTACGGGCATCATCGACTACGCCCACACGCCCGACGCGCTCGAAAACGTGCTGCAAACGCTGCTCGAAATTCGCCAGCCCAGCCAGCAAATTATCACGGTGGTGGGCTGCGGCGGCAACCGCGACGCGGCCAAGCGCCCCATCATGGCCAGCCTGGCCGCCCGCCTCTCCGACCAGGTCATCCTGACTTCCGACAACCCCCGCTTTGAGGACCCCGCCGAAATTCTGGCCCAGATGCAGGCCGGTGTGACGGCCCCCGACTCGGCCCGCGTGCAGACCGTGGCCGACCGCCGCGCCGCCATCGAAGCCGCCGTGCGCCTGGCCGGCTCGCGCGACATTGTGCTGGTGGCCGGCAAGGGCCATGAGAATTATCAGGAAATCCGCGGTGTAAAAACGCCTTTTGATGACAAACTGGTGCTCCAGCAGGTTTTCGCCGAATTAAATAAGTAGCTGATAGCATATCATGCCGAGCTTGTCGAAGCATCTCTACCGCAGGAGGAATTAACACTAATACAACGAAGCGGTAGAGATGCTTCGACAAGCTCAGCATGACGTGCTAATATTTCCCCCGAATGCTCTATTACCTCTTCCGTTACCTGCACGAACATTACCACTTGGCGGGCACTGGCGTGTTCCAGTACACCACGTTCCGCGCCGGGCTGGCGGTGGTTATTTCCCTGCTCATCGCCCAGATGTTCGGGCACCGCCTCATTAAAATCCTGCAACGCAAGCAGATTGGCGAAAGCGTGCGCGACCTGGGTTTGCAGGGGCAGAACGAGAAAAAAGGTACGCCCACTATGGGCGGCCTTATCATTATCCTGGCCATTCTGGTGCCCGTGCTGCTCCTGGCGCGGCTCCGCAATATCTACATCATCCTCATGATTATGAGTACGGTGTGGCTGGGGCTGATTGGCTTTCTCGACGACTACATCAAGGTATTCCGCAAGAACAAGGAGGGGCTGAGCGGCCGCTTCAAGGTGCTGGGGCAGGTCGGCTTGGGCATTACCGTGGGTTGGGTGCTGTTCTACAGCGACGAAATCACGGTGCGCCAATACCTCATGCCTAACGGCACTTTCTCGGCTATCGAGGCGAGTAAGGTATTTAAAGACGTGCATTTGATGATTACCACCGTGCCGTTTATGAAGAACAACGAGCTGAATTACGGCGACCTGTTCGCCACGGCCGGCACCTTCTTCAACGGCCTCTACGGCTTCCTCTACATCCCCATCGTCATCTTCCTGATTACGGCCATCAGCAACGGGGCCAACCTCACCGACGGCCTCGACGGGCTGGCGGCGGGCACCTCGGCCATCATCGGCATCACCCTGGCCATTTTCGCCTTCGTGAGCGGCAACGCCCTGCTGGCCGATTATCTGGACGTGATGTTCATCCCCGATTCGGGCGAACTGGTCATTTTCTGCACGGCCTTCGTAGGCGCCTGCATCGGCTTTTTGTGGTACAACAGCTACCCGGCGCAGGTCTTTATGGGCGACACGGGCTCGCTCACGCTGGGCGGCATCATCACGGTACTGGCCCTGGTGGTGCGCAAGGAGCTGCTGATTCCGATTCTGTGCGGGGTATTTATCATTGAAAACCTGTCGGTCGTGGTGCAGGTGGGCTGGTTCAAGTACACCAAGCGCAAGTACGGCGAGGGCCGCCGCCTGCTGCGCATGTCGCCCCTGCACCACCACTACCAAAAGCTGGGCTACCACGAATCCAAAATCGTGTCGCGCTTCTGGATTGTCGGCATCATGCTGGCCGTCATTACCTTGGTTACTCTCAAATTGCGCTAACATCATTTCCCGCAGAAGACGCAGAGGGTTTCGCAGAAGGCGCTGAGCGCTCTGCG
>JANXMN010000090.1 GCA_025354605.1 Hymenobacter sp.
GAAAAAACTCTTATCCGCCCTGCTGCTGGGTACGGCCTGCTTTGCCACCGGGGCCTTCGTGGGCCGGCCCACTGCCCCCGACGACATCACGGTGCCCATGCTGCAGGCGGCCCAGCAGCTGTTCGGGCTGAATTTCAGCGCGGCTCAGCTCGATTCGACCCGGCGCAACCTGAGTGGCTACCGCGACAGCTACGAGGCCCTGCGCAAAATCGACCTGCCCAACCAGGTGGCCCCCGCCGTGGTGTTCGACCCGCGCCCGCTGCGCATGCGGCAGGCCCAGGTGGTGAACCTGGGTACCACTGCGAAAGTGGTTTTCTTTAAAGGCCTGAAGCTGCCGGCCAACCGCAACGACCTGGCCTTTTATTCGCTGGCGCAGCTCAGCGAACTGCTGCACTCCCGGCTCATCAGCTCAGAAGACCTCACGCGGTTTTTCCTGGCGCGCCTGAAGAAGTACGACCCGCAGCTGCACTGCGTCATCAGCCTGACCGAGGAGCAGGCCCTGGAGCAGGCCCGGCAGGCCGACCGCGAAATGGCGGTGGGCAAGTTCCGGGGGCCGCTGCATGGCATTCCGTACGGCATCAAAGACCTGTTCAGCGCCAAAGGCTACAAAACCACCTGGGGCTCGGTGCCTTACAAGGACCAGGTGCTCGACGAGGATGCCGCCGTGGTGGAGCGCCTGCGGGCGGCCGGCGCGGTGCTGCTGGCCAAGCTTACGCTGGGCGAGCTGGCCCAGGGCGACGTGTGGTTCGGCGGCAAAACCCGCACGCCCTGGGACGTGAGCAAGGGCTCGAGCGGGTCGTCGGCCGGGTCGGCGGCGGCGGTGGCGGCGGGGCTGGTGCCGTTTGCCATCGGCACCGAAACGCTGGGCTCCATCATCAGCCCGAGCACGGCCTGCGGCGTTACCGGCCTGCGCCCCACCTACGGCCGCGTGAGCCGCGCCGGGGCCATGGCCCTGAGCTGGACCATGGACAAGGCCGGCCCGCTGGCCCACTCGGCCGAAGACTGCGCCGTGGTGCTGGCCGCCCTGTGCGCCGCCGGCCCCGATGCCCGCGACCCCGCCACCCTACTGGCCCCCAACCGCTTCGAGTTCGCGTTCGGCACCAGCATCAAAAAGCTGCGCGTGGGCTACGTGAAAGCCGCTTTCGACCAAGACTACCCCACCAAGGCCAACGACGCGGCCACCCTCGACGTGCTGCGCCGGCTGGGCGTGGAGCTGGTGCCGCTGGAGCTGCCGGCCATTGCGGCGGGCGCGCTGCGCTTCGTACTCACGGCCGAAGGCGCGGCCGCCTTCGACGACCTCACCCGCTCGGGGCGCGATGGGCAGCTGGTGCTGCAAAACCGCTCGGCCTGGCCCAACACGTTTCGCTCGGCACGCTTCATTCCGGCCGTTGAGTACCTGCAGGCCCAGCGCGTGCGCAGCCTGCTCATCGAGCAGCTCGATGCCAGGCTGAAGGGCCTCGACTGCTTTCTTGCGCCGTCGTTCAGCGCCAGCCTGGTGCTCACCAACCTCACCGGGCACCCCGCCGTGGCCGTGCCCAATGGCTTCACCCAAGCCGGCCTGCCGGGCACCATCACCTTCATGGGCCAGCTTTACGAAGAAGGCAAGTTGCTGGCCCTGGCCAAGGCCTACCAGGATGCCACCGACTTCGACGAAACGCACCCCAAGCTACCCTAGGCCGGCCCGTGGGCCGGGGGGCCGTAACTTGCGCCGTTTCCGCCGGCCAGCTTTTTGTGGTTGCGGGCTCCTTGCTTCGGCTTATGAGGTTTTTGCTGCTGGTTCTGCTTGTGGGGAATGCGGGGTGGTTTGCGGACGGGCTGCGGGCGCAGTCGGTGCCGCTGCTGCCTTCGCATCCGGCCGTCGTGACCGATGCGCAGGGCCGCTGCCAGCTGACTTACGCGCCCGAAGTGTGGCAGGTGCAGCTGGCGGCCGGCTCGCGGGCGGCCACTCTGCGCGCCGGCGATACGGCCGCCGTGGTGCGGCTGGAGGCGCGGCCCCTGCCCGACGACCGCCGCGACTTCAACCTGCTGCGCGAAGGCCGGCCCGATTCGGTGCTGCACCGCATTCAGGCCCTGCCGCTGGTAGCCATTCTGCGACTCGACCAGCAGGCCGCGGGCAGCTTCGACAAAATCACGTACGAATACACCTACGGGGGCACCACGCCGGGCAGCCGCACCCACGTGCTGGGGCAGCAGCGCTGGCGGGGCGGCTTCGCCTTTCGGGCCGAATACCGCGCCCGCGCCTGCCACGACTCGGCCTACCTCACTGCCGGCCGGGCCGTGATTGCCTCGTTTGCCTTCAGCCCCAACCCCTGGGCCAGCCGCCGCTACGCCGACCAGCTCTGCGACGGCAAGATGTACGGCATTGCCGCCCAGCGCTTCCACAACGAGCAGTGGGAAGATGACTGCCGCAGCATCAACGAATTCGACCCCAGCGACCCCAGCTCGCCGGTGAACGTGCACGCGCGGGTGCTGCCCTTCCAGTCGTATGCCCTGGCCAAGGGCTTCGACAACTGCCTGTACACGGTGACCAAAGCGCCCACCGACGCGCCCGAGCGGGTGTACCGCTACGACCCGGCCACCCGCCAGGGCGAATACACCGATTTCTGGCTGCCCGCCCAGGGGGCGCAGAATGTCTGGATTTCGGCCGCCACCGACGACCACGGCGACCTGTACTTTCTGACTTCCGACGCGAACCGGTTGGTCAAGGTCAGCCCCTCCGATGCGCACGTGACGGTAGTCTGGACTTCCGACCCGTTGCATAAAGCCCCCTTCTATCCCTACATCGGTTTCGCCAGCGCGGGCACCCACGGCAACTTCTGCCTCGACGACGCCAACACCATGTACATGGTGTACAGCACCGATGGGGCCCTGTTCAAAATCGACCTGAAAAACCAGCAGCCCTTTGCCGAGCCCGTGTACCTGAAAGGCCTGCCTGCCCGCGGCGGCTACAGCGACCTGCTGATGCAAAACGATGCCCAGGGCCGCCGCCGGCTCTACCTGGCCGGTCCGCACGCCCTCTACCAGGTCGACCTGGCCCGGCGCGAGGCCAGCCGCGTGCGCAAGGGCACCTACACCGATTTGGCCGGCTGCAACCTGTTTCGGGTGGTGCGCCCGCCCGAGCCCGCCCCCGTGCCACCCGCCACCGCCAGCTGGCAGGGCCGCGTGCTCGATGCCGGCAGCCTGCAGCCCCTGCCCGAGGCCCGCCTGCGCATCGACCGCGACGAGAAAGCCCTGGCCCTGATTATTTCGGTGAAGGGTGAATTCGCCTGGACCACCACGCCCGGCCAGGCTTTCCGCTACCACGTCGAGCTGCCCGGCTACTTTCCCGCCGACAGTACCCTGGCCGCCAACCCCGGCCCGCTGCTGCACGACGTGCTGCTGCGCCCCCTCTCGGTGGGCACCACCCTGCGCCTGGCCAACGTGCAGTTCGAGCAAAGCAAGGCCCGGATGCTGCCCACCTCCTACGCCGCCCTCGACCAGCTGGTGCGCCTGCTGATTGACAACCCGCGCCTCATCATCGAGCTGCGCGGCCACACCGACAACGTGGGCCCGCCCGAAAAGAACGTGGCGCTGAGCGAAGAGCGCGTCGAAGCCGTGAAAGACTACCTCACCACCCACGGCGTAACAGCCGAGCGCATCGGCGGGGTGGGGTTGGGTGGGGCCGAGCCCCTGGCCAGCAACGAGCAGGAAGATACCCGCCGCCTCAACCGCCGCGTCGAATTTCGCATCACCGCCATCACCCAGCCCCCGGCCCGGGTCGAGGCCCCGCTGCCCCCCGAGCCGTAGCGGCCGGGGCGCGGGCTTTCGCTTTGCTGTGTTGTATTTATCCGCCGCTGCCCGAACACCGCACGGCTTGTTTCCCACTTTCCGTGTCGCTGCTCCCCGCATCCCTTCTGGCTCGCCTCGCCCCCACCGCCGCCGACCCGCGCCCGGTGCTGCTCACCATTGCCGGCCCCCCGGCCGTGGGCAAAACGGCCCTCTGCGTGCAGCTGGCCCAGCAATTGGGCACCGAAATCGTGTCGGCCGACTCGCGCCAGTTCTTCCGCGAGCTCAGCATCGGCACGGCCAAGCCCACGCCCGCCGAGATGCAGGGCGTACCCCACCATTTCATCGACAGCCACGGCATCGCCGACGACTACAGCGCCGGCCGCTTCGCCGCCGATGCCCACGCCGTGCTGGGCGATTTATTCCAGCGGCACGCCGTCGTCATTCTCACCGGGGGCTCGGGCCTCTACGTGCAGGCCATCACCGATGGCCTCGACGAGCTGCCCAGCGTGCCGCCCGAGGTGCGCGCGCAGCTGCACGCCGAGCTGGCCACCCACGGCCTGCCCCACCTCGTGGCCGAGCTGGCCGCAACCGACCCCGTCGCCCACGCCCGCATCGACCACCAGAACCCCCAGCGTATCGTGCGGGCCCTCGAAATCACCCGTGCCACGGGCCGGCCATTTTCCAGCTTCCACCACGGCGGCCCGCCGCCCGAGAACCCGCTGTTCCGTAACGTGAAAGTGGCCCTCACCCGCGAGCGCGCGGCCCTCTATCAGCGCATCAACCAGCGCGTGGAGCACATGCTGGCCGTCGGCCTGCTCGAGGAGGTGCGCGGCCTGCTGCCCTTCCGCCACCACCACGCCCTGCAAACCGTGGGTTACCAGGAAATCTTCGGCTTCCTCGACGGCGACTACGACTGGTCCGAAGCCGTGCGCCTGCTCCAGCGCAATACCCGCCGCTACGCCAAGCGCCAGCTCACCTGGCTGCGCCGCGACGCGGCCTACGAGTGGGTGGAATTGTAATAGCCTGTCATTGCGAGGAGGTACGACGAAGCAATCCGTCCTGTTCTCAGCGACTACCCTAATAATGTGACAAGTGCTGAATACTACTCATTATCAGCGCTCATCACAATATCAGGCTGGTCGCTGAGAGAGGAAGGATTGCCGCGTTCCGCTGCGCTCCACTCGCAATGACAGACTGCTACACGCTCAATATCTCCACCATGCGCATGAAGCTCTGGTTGATGAGTTTTTTCTTGTTGATTGTATCAATAAATGGCGTGTAAACCAGCTTTTTATCGACAATACCCGCCATCACATTGCGCATGCCGTTCATCAGCCCTTCGACGGCGGCGATGCCGATTTGCGAGCCCAGCAGGCGGTCGGCGGCCGTGGGCGAGCCCCCGCGCTGAATGTGTCCGATTACCGTCACGCGGGTATCGAGCTGCGGAATGGCTTCTTTGACGCGGGCCGCGGTGTTGGTGGCGTTGCCCTCATCTTCGCCTTCGGCCACGATGACGATAAACGACGTTTTCGAGCGCTTCCAGCCGGCCTGCAATGTATCAATCACCACGTCGACGCTCATCTGCGTTTCCGGAATCATCACGATTTCGGCCCCGCCGCCAATGGCGCACGGAATGGCAATGTAGCCCGAGTCGCGGCCCATTACTTCCACGAAAAAGCAGCGGTCGTGCGAGTCGGCCGTATCGCGGATTTTGTCGATGCAATCCAGGGCCGTGTTCACGGCCGTGTCGTAGCCAATGGTGTAATCGGTGCCGTAGAGGTCGTTGTCGATGGTGCCCGGCGCACCTACGGTCGGAATGCCGAACTCCTGCTCAAAAATCATGGCCCCGGTGAAGGTGCCGTTGCCACCAATGGCCACCAGGCCCTCGATGCCGTTGTTCACCAGCTGGTCAAACGCCTGCTGCCGGCCTTCCTTGGTCATAAACTTTTGGCTGCGGGCCGATTTCAGAATCGTCCCGCCCTTCTGCACCGTATTGGATACCGAGGCCGAGTCGAGGCGCACGAACTCCCCCTTAATCATGCCGCTGTAGCCGCGCATAATTCCATATACCTCAATGCCGTGGTAGGTGGCCGTGCGTACTACTGCCCGGATAGCTGCGTTCATGCCCGGCGCATCGCCCCCACTGGTAAATACTGCAATCCTCTTCATCTGAGCGTTCATAAGGCAGGTGGGCGACAAAACAGCACCCAAACCCCGCAAAGTTGGCGAAACTATCGCAAACACTCAACCGCTTTTCGCACTTTATCGTAGGCAAAGGATTGCACGACGGAGCATGCCGCAGTGCTTTACAATATTTTCAATTTTATCGGATAAGTGAGTACCAACTTACTATCTTTCGCCGTAAATTACTGCAGGCTACCTCAGTAAAGTCTCTACTAACCGTTTTACCTTTTAATCCACCGCATATGTTCGGACTTTTCCAAAACAAACAGGCCAAACGCATTCAGGGCCACCTGCAGAACCTCGCAGTACTAGCCAAAGCCGATGGGCATATCGACGACCGGGAGATGAGCTTCATTATCGCGGTGGGGAAGAAAAACGGCATGAGTGCCGACAAAGTGAAGACCCTGGTATCGGGAGCCAAAGGCATGAGCACCGACCTGCCCACCAACGACTCGGAGCGCTTCGACCAGATTTTTGACCTCGTGGACATGATGCTGGCCGATGGCATCGTGGATGACACCGAAATGGACTTCTGCATCATGATGGCCGAGAAGCTGGGCTTCCGCAAGGCCATTGTGGGCGTACTGGTGCGTAAAATTTCGCAGGGTGTGAAGGACGGCCACTCGCGTGAGCGCATCAAGGAGGAAAGCGACGTTTTCCTGAACTACAACGAGCTACCCCGCCCCGCGGTAAACCTGAACTAGGGCGGCCCGCTGCCCGTCGCTAACCCGTCGCGTCGGCGCGGCTCCCACCATGGAGCCGCGCCG
>JANXMN010000110.1 GCA_025354605.1 Hymenobacter sp.
TCAAAGTTCAGCGCAAATTGGAAAGCGTTACACTCAGAATAGCACAAAGCATAGGACGCTCTACCAAGCGCAATACGGTGGATATTTTGGCTGTTAACTGCGCAACCAAGCCAGAACACTCCGCCGACCTCTTGGCGTACTTAGAAGAAACAATTCTGCCATTACTTGATAAAATGCAGGCAGCTAGTATGCATCAGGTCATTACTTAAATCTAATTGCATGCGGCAACCCATGACGGCACTGGCTGGCTCGTTGTGGCCGACATGGCGGGCCGTACCTGCTGGACGTAGGCCTTCAGCAGCCGCTCGTATTTTTTGCGGCCCTGCTCGATGAGGCCGGGGACCGGCGTTACCTCGAACTGCCAGACCTCGAATGGGCTTTTTTTCTGCACGCCGATGATGATGAAGCGGGCGGCGCCTAGCAAGTCAGAATATAGTGCGGCTTGGCGGTCGTAATCGTACTGCTCGATGGTGGCGACGAAGTGGGCATAATCGGGGGCGCGGGTGGTTTTAAAGTCTACAATCACGCGGCGGCCTGTCTTGGGGCTGGTAATCATAAGGTCGGGGCGCACTTTCATGGTAAGGCCGGATGCTTCGTGAATGGCGGTGTGGGTTTGCTCGGCCTGGCCCCGATAAAGGAGGTCGCGGCAGAAACGTTGGCGGCGCACGGCGGCGGCTAAGTCCTCAATTTGGGCCCACGGTACGCGCTGGGTGGTGCGCTGGTACTGGTCGGGTTCTAGTACCGCCGTGTGGAAGTGGCTGCCAAAGGCCAGGGCCTGCGGGTTGGGCTGGCGGGTGATGCCGAGGGCGCGGTTTTTGGCTTCGGTCAGGTCGGTGTTGGAAATGAAGGGCAGGGCGCGGTGGGCTTCCTGCGTCAGGCCGGCGTGGTGGTGATGGTTGGTGAACATGGCGGGGCGGAATGAGTAAGTGTTGATGAATTGTGGCTACTGGTGGCGGTCGATAATGCAGGCCAGGCGCTGGCCTTCGTCGGCGCGGTGCAGCCAGATGTGAGAGCCGCCGCAACCGACCAGGTAAGCGGGTTCGGGAAAAAGCTGGCGCACGTCGGGGGCGAGGTCGCGCACATCGGCCAGCGGGGCGGTGGTGGCCAGCAACTGGGCCAGCTCAGCGAAGCGGGCAGCTTCATCGGGGGAGTTTGGCGTTAGCTCCTGGCGTAGTTCGGGGAGTTGCAGCATGAGGTAAGAAATGGATGGGTGAGGAATTGGGCCGCCGGTTTGGACGGGGCCAGCTGCATCTGTGCTGGCCCCGTCCGGTGGTTAGGCAGCCGCGGCCGGCGCGGCTTCGGCGGCTTCGAGTAGCGCGGGCTGTTCCTCGGCTTGGGGCACTGTATAGCCCTCGCTGGTTTTGATTTCAGCCAAGCCGGTGTAGGTTTCTTCGCGCCATACGGGCACGTCCAGGGCGAACTCGCGCAGGGCTTGCACCTCGGCCGGGTCGGCGGGCGTGTAGCTGAACTGGGCGATGTAGTAGGTGGCCGTTTTCTCGTCCTTGATGGTCTGCTTCTTCTCGGCGCTGATTTTCACCTTCACGTCGGCCAGGGTCAGGTCGTCGTAGAAAAGCGGCTCAATGAGGCGGTACAGGTTTTCGACGCTGTAGCCGTGGAAAAGGACGGCGCAAACCGCGCCCTTGGCATCGACAAAAAACAGCTCGGCCCACGTCTTGCGGCCCATGTTCAGGATGTTATCGGAGAAAATGCGCCAAGCCAGGGGTACAAATTTCAGCGAGTTGCCAAGCGGGGTGATGCCGCCGATGTTGAACTGGCCGGCCTTGGCGTCGAACCGAATCTGGCGCGGGTGGCCGGCCAGGTAGCGGAAGCGGCTGGTTTCGGTGACTTCGCCGGTGGCCTCGTCCACGCTGGCCGTAAGGTAGGCGCGGGTGGGCTGCGGGGTGATGGTCAGGTTTGCATCAGGGGCGGCGGTTACGGCACCTGCGGCGGTGGTTTTGGGAGTTGCCATGTGGGCGGTGGTTGGAAGTAAAAAAGCGGGGCCAGTTGTCGGCCGGCCCCTACGCCGTTTTTGGGTTAGTGGGCCTGCGTGACGGGTGAGGTCAGCACGTAGTATTTGCGGAATAGCTTCTTCGCTTTGGCGAGGCTGACGGCCCGCTCAGTCAGCAGCACGGAGACTTTGGAGTGGCTTTCCTTTTCGTAGCCGTAGGCTTGGAATAGCTTGGTTTTCATGCGCAAGGGTAAGGCGGGGCCAGTTGAAGCCGGCCCCTGGATGGTTAGCGGAATTGCTTGTCGTGGCAGAGGATGGCGCGGCCCACAATGCAGTCGATGCCCCGGGCGGCGGGCTGGTGCTGGTGCCAGAGGTAGGTAGCCAGCAGGTTGAGGTAGGCCGGGTGTCGAAACTTGCCTTCGTCGTCGATTATCAAAATCAGCTCGGTCGAGAGGCGCACCACGTCGACGGTCTGGCAGTCAAGCATGGCATACAATTCGGCTAGCTTGAAGCTCTTGCCGTTGGCGGGGCTGACGGGCTGCGGCTGGGCGCTGTGCGGGTCGAGCAAGTGGGGTTGATAGGTTGTAGCAGTGATGGGCATCAGAATGCAGTTTTGAGGGTTGGGAGGCCGGCTATTGGGGAGCGTGGGCCACGGTGCCGGGGTAGGCGTGGGCGCTGGCGTGGAAGAGCTGCACGGCGTCGGCTAGCGCCTCGTAGCAGCTGCGGCCGGTGCCGTGGTACTGGTCGGGGCAGCCCGCTCCGGCCGGCGTGTGAATGGTGATGTTGTAGCGGGTGCCCTGGGCGAAGGCGTAGCCGCTCACCGAGCAGCCGGGCAAGGGGAAGCAGGCGGCGGCAACCTGCTGAAAGCTGGGGGCAAGGCAAGCGGGCATAGCGGGGGCAGAAGGGGCCCGCGCAACGGGGGCGCGGGCCGGTGACTACTGAATGGGGGTGCCGTACATGGCGGCGTAAGCGGCGCGGACGGCCCTTTCGGCGGCGGCCCGGGGTGTGGCGTGGTAGGCAGCGGCGGCAGCGGCATAAGCGGCGCGGGCGGCCTGACGGTGGCGGGCAGCGGCTAGGAGCTTGCGGAAACGGCCGGGCCCAAAGTCATTATCCCGGATTTCCCACAAAGCCCGGTCGGCGTAATACTTCACCGACTGCGCGCTGGCCAGCACCTCGTAGGGCGTGAGCTGGGCCGGGGCCTGCATGGTGGCCGCCCCCATAGCGGGAGCGACCGCGGCGCAAGGGCTAAGCAGCATGAGCTACTAGCTGGGGAGCGGGAGAATAGCAGCACCGGCACTGGCCTAGCGCGTCGCGCCCTTCCTCGCACACGACGCAAACCACCTCGGGGGCTGGCTCCAGTGCCGGAGCTTGCGCCCCGCTGAATGCCTGCTCTGCGGCCGACAACACGCGGGCGGCGTGGCCCTCGGCGGCCTCGGCCAGCATGAGTACCCCGGCGGCCTGCTCTTTGGCGGCCTGCGCATAGTGAGCCACGGCGGCGGCAATGGCCGCAAACGGGCACGCATGGCCGCAAGCGAAGTGAGAAACCCAACCGTGCTCGGTGCCGGCCTGGGCAACGAAATAGTGAACCCCGTAGGACGGGTAGGCAATGCTGCCGGTGATGCTGACGTGAACGCCGCAATGAAGTGCGGGACCACACCAAGCGGCGGCGGCCAGCTCTGCAAATTGAAAATGAGTGAACATAACCTGTAGGTGATAGGTGGTGAAGTGCAAATGCGGTGCTGGCCGGGCCCAACCTGCGCCGCAAGTGCGTGGCGCGCAAGCCTCTCTTGCGCTACTATACAAATATACGTAAAAAGGCGGAATATATACGCTTTTCTACAAGTAATATTGTAAAAATGTAGAAGAAAATACAGGGAAATGTGGTATCTTTGAGTATGAGAAATGTGCAAAAAACAGTGGTGGCCGTGGTGGGCAGCCGGGGCGTGCTGAGCTGCCCGGCGCTGCTGGCCCGACTGGACGTGCTGCGGGCTGCTGGTGAGCTGCACCAGGTGGTGAGCGGCGGCGCGGCTGGCGTTGACCGCCTGGCGGCCCGATGGGCGGCGAGCGCCGGCGTGGAGCTGCTGGAAATGCTGCCCGACTACTGCGCCCACGGCCAAGCCGCGCCGCTGGTGCGCAACGGGGCGATAGTTGCAGCGGCAGACGTGGTGCTGGTGGTGTGGGACGGGCAAAGCCGGGGCACCCTGGACGCTGCCCGCAAAGCGGCCAAGCTGGGCAAGCGCGTGGAATGGCTGGGGGCACCGGCACCGAGCGCGGCACCAGTGCCGGGCGGGCTGGGCCTGTGAGGCCTGCACCGCTGGGGCCGGCGATGGTGGCCACCGCTGGCCGCTGGCGCGGGCCCGACCCAACAAACACCTGAATGCCTTTGGCCAAGGGGCGCGGGGGCCGGCCGTGAGGCCCCCGGTGCGCGCGTAGCCGCATCATGCGCCCGGAGGGCACCTTATGAGGGCGTAGTGGCCGGTGTCCGGCAGCGGAGCCCGAAGCAATGCAGAGTGAAACGGAGCATATATCGGGGGTGCGGGGGATGCCCCGCTGGACACACGCCCGAAGGGCACCTAATTTGGTTGGGAGCCGCTGATGCCGCTAGGGCTACTTCAGCCGCTTGTAGCCGCGCAAGGGAGGGCAGAGGCCGACCGAGTGGAGGGCCGGGCTGCTGGCAAGTGCAGGAACGAAGCGCAGTCCGGCCGCTCGGTCCGGAATGAGGTGGGCCGGGGCGTGGGTTTGCGGTAGGGTTGGCTGGCCGACCAACGGGAGGCTTGCTGCCCCGCTGACGGTGATTCTGCGGCTTCCTGGTAGCTGGAGGCGGGTTGGGAGAGGCTGGCCGACTACCGGGAGGCGGGCCGGGGCGTTGGGCGTTGGTAGGGGTGGCGGGCTGACAGTCGGGAAGCGTGACGCCCCGTTGGCGGTGATGCTGCAGCTTCAAGGCATCGGGAGTAGGCGCTGGGGTAGAGCGCGGGACGAGGCGCAGCGGCGGCGCGTAGGGCCCATAGTGAGCGAATGAATGACCAACGGGAGAGAGGGAGCGAACGGAGGGCTCCGTAGCGCCGATGCGAAGCCGCGGCCGGCGCGGGCGGTGGGCAATGGTAGGGGCTGGTGGCACTTTTTGAAGTGCTGCCAGGCCCGCTGCCGGTTTGTCTCTGGAGTGTCGCTGAGTAGCGGGTGAAATGCGCAAGGGATGGGAAGGGCGCGCCCAATGGGCGCGGTGCGCAGCACGGAAGCGAAGCGCACCCCTGGACAGCCCGCCCCCCGGAGCGACCAACGGAAGCGGAGGTGATGCGCCCTAAAAAGTTCTATAAAAAATAATCTTGTCGAGTTGTCAGACTGGGTATGCGCTTTAGCGTAGATTTGTATAAAAGCGCAATTCAAAACTTAGTTTTCTAAGCCATGCTGTTCAGTAGCTCTAAACTTGGCCACATTGGCCAGATAATTAGTACCGGTGCAGTCTGGGAAATCGGTACCTCGGCCTTTACGCCTCCAACCGCGAACGAGGTGGAAACCTTCGTGCACGTCGTCATTCAAGTGGTGGTGGGCATTGTGACGATTTATGCGACCGTGCGGAAGATGTTTCAGAAGCCCGAAACGGTGGTGAAGCTGCCGGCCGTGGGGGCGGTGGTGGCTCCGCCTGCGCCGCCGGCTGCTGTTTCAATTGAGGCAACGCCTAGCGACTCTGCTCATGTCGCCGACTAACCCCGCCGCTGGTGCCGCTGTGGCCGCGCTGAAGCCGCGGAGGTGGGTTCCGGTGCTGACGCCTGCGCAGGTGCAGAGTCAGGCGGCTAGGTTACGCCAAGCGGTGCCGAGCCTGGCGGCGGCTTACTCGGAGGCGGTGCGCCGATGGGTGGGTGACCCGGTGCTTCGGCTGGCCGGGCTGCCCATCATCACGGAGTGCTACCGTAGCCCTGAACGTCAGGATGAGCTTTTTGAGCAGGGGCGGAGCAAGCCGGGCCCGGTGGTGACATACAAGCGTGGGGGCGAATCCAACCACAACAAGGTGCCTACGCCGGCGCTGGACGTGGCCTTTGTGCTGGTGGATGGGTCGGTGTCGTGGTCGGGGCTGCTGCTGAGCAAGTTTGCCCGGTTGATGAAGGCGGCCGATGCGCGGGTGCATTGGGGCGGCGACTGGCCTGGATTCAAGGACAGGCCGCATTTCGAGGTGCTGAGCTGAGGCGGCAGCTCCTCCGAATTACTTCTTTTTTCTCACTCACACCTTTTCCCTCCATCATGAAGCTCTGGCAAATACTCGTGCACGCGGCTGTCAATGTGATTT
Source organism: Hymenobacter sp. (assembly GCA_025354605.1). Taxonomy (GTDB): domain Bacteria; phylum Bacteroidota; class Bacteroidia; order Cytophagales; family Hymenobacteraceae; genus Hymenobacter. The sequence continues at coordinate 6,231 of JANXMN010000110.1, forward strand.
TGCAGCTCGTTGACAAGAAGCGTGACCGGGCCGGCAAGTAGCCATGGCCCGCAGTACCATCATAAACAACGGGGCCAGCTGGCCGGGCATGATGTCCGACTGGCTGGCCCCGTTGTTATACCGTGGAATTATACTTCGCTGTGACTAAAAAAAGTCAATCAATCTCCGCGTTAGCAGACCTACCAAGATGGCAACGGTGAAGCTAGCTAAAGTTCCTATTACAACATATTCGCTTTGTTTGCGCTCACTGTCCTGAAATCTTAAGATAGATTTTGCTGCTATGAGTAACCCAATTGCCTCATACTGTTTCAATAGGACGAACGTCAACACTAGTAATCTCTCAAGCCAACCTATATAGCGTCCGGCCTCTTGTAATTCTGTGAGAGCATTAGCGGGTGTGCTTGATGTAGTGCCCTGTACAACAGGGGCGACTATTTGGTCTGCCCAACGTTTGGTGAATAGTCGGATTAGTGCGCCTGCGGGTGCTAGTACTGCGATTGTAGCAATTATTAAAACGAGCAAATCATTCCTGTTCCAGTAAGTTGATAAGCTAGGGATTAAGTAAGGCCAAGTATGTGTTAACAAAAGCCAAACACCTACTAAAATACTGCCGTGTATAGCTTGGTCTACTATAAAATCCCTAACGGGATGTTTCTCATTTAGCCATAACCTGGCTGCTGTAATGGCAAAGTGAAAGCATCCGAGGACTAATGCTACATGCCATAAACGAAGGTCGTACACCGCCAGCCACGATACAAGACCATATGCGAGTGCAAGTAGGTACAGCTTAGAAGAGGTGAGTTCCTGTTTTTTGATGCGCTCAAACCATACTAGGGGCTGTAAAAAGAAAACGACTAGCATGTGTCCTATTGCTAATCTCAGTAAAAGGGGCAGGCTTGCTGCTAGGGTGCTTGCTTCCATTTTAAAATAATCCCTTGGAGTTAATCAAGTAGTCAACTCTATTCAATAGGCTTTCAATTGCATTCCAGCCCGCATTGCGCGCACGAGAGCTCATAGCTTGCCTAGTGGTCGATAATGACTCAGCTATCTCAAAATCCTTTCTGCCTTTCAACTTTTCAAGAACTACTTCGGCTTGAGGAATGCTCCATTTGCTCATTATTGCCTCCAGTAGTAAGCAATGCACATCCATCTCCTCATTAAAATCGGTGGAGTGGGACATAACCTTGATGAATTGCTTCTTACTCTTCATCTCATCTAGGAGCCGGCCAGAGTACCAGAAGGCCTCTCCATCTGATTCTGATATTCTGTTAGTGTGAAAATCTACGCTACCAAAGCCTACTGCTATCCTTGCATTTCTTGCTGCTCGAATCGATAGCGGTCTGCGCATCACGCCTTTATAATCAGAAGTCAAAGTATTCAGGAAGCATTTTATCATCAATGCCTTTCTGAATCCATCTTCTGCTTTTGTACTGCCCTGAAAACTATCACCTCGGATTATCTCAAAATTGGTATTGGAATTATCCCAACCGTCTGCCAAACTGCTGAAGAAATCCTTAAGCTTATGTATCAGCTCTTCTCTATCCTGACTATCTAGTCGTGTGTATCCAGCGATATCACCTGTGATTACTGCAACCATCCTTTTAAAGTCATATTGCCACTCTTAGCGAGTAAATGTAACGATGGGCGTTCATAAGAAAGCAAGTCATAGGGCTTGCTTTGTAGTTAGGCAAGCCCTGTGACTTGCTATGTGCATGAGCAAGTCATAGGGCTTGCTATTGTATGATGCTTATGAGTGTGGGCTATGCAACTGCAAAAAGTAAGTCCAGAAACCGTCACCTAAGGTCAATTAGGAGCATTATTCTCAGTTTGTGTTTCAGTGCCCAACTGAAAACCAGTCACGCGGAGGAGTGCTATAACGAGCAAGACGACCTTCTGAATGGAGTAGCGCTCGGAAAGGTGGTAGTAGCCGTGGGCAATATCGTTGCGCAGATTCTTGCCAAGGGGCGTGAAAACGTAGCGTAAGAAGTAGCACTCGTTTTCGTTGAGCAAGGCTTTCGTGAGGGCTAGGTCTAGCAGGTCATCGAAGAAAACCTCGCGGAGGTCGTGGCGCTTATGCGTGGCAATGGTGTGTGCACCCATTTTTTGAAGCACTTCCCGTAGCAGGCCCTCAATCTTTAATGTAAGCGAATCGAGGCAGAGCACGAAGCTAGAAGCGGTGGGGCCTTCGTGGATGAACTTGTGAAGCTGGGTGAAAAACTCCTGGAGGCCGGGGCGCAGCATTGGCTGCCAGGTGTACTCAATGGCTTCGCCAGTGATGTCTTGTTCGATTATCGTTTGAGCGGTCCAGCTGTGGGTTTCCAAGTACTGGCAGAACGTTTCATAATTGATTTTGCCGGTGCGGTAGCCTTCAATGAAAATTGGCATCAGGTACTGGAGGCGAAACGATAGAGCCAGGGAGTACGACTGACTAACGCGCTTATTTAGCTCTTTCTCACGCTTTTCCGCTGCCTCGGTGGCTGCGTCCTTCGTGTTGCTTTTCGCTTTGGGCGGGCTTTTGTCGCCGTGGCTAGTGTTCTTGTTGCCATCGATGTAGATGGTGGATATTGCTGATAGGAAAGAGGGCTTCTCCTCAGCCGCTTTTTCCTTGATTTCGGCGTGATTAGGAATCACACGGTCGCTGCAGGCTAGGAAGTCAAGAATTTCGTTAGGACCGTGCTTGAGCAGTAAGTCGGTCTGGAGCCTGATATCCTCCATTAAAAGTTGGGTTTGCTCAGCGGTGAATTCGGTGGTAATGGCATGAAGCTTTAACTTGGGTTTCAGGGTCTGCACGCATTGTAAGGCCGCGTCCTCAGCGGCCGAGTCGCCGGCAAGTTGGTAGGCCTTGGCGGCACGCGTGTAGAACTCAATGGCCATTAGACTGGAATCGTCTCTGGCGGGACGGTTGGCTGCTTCGCCTTCGTAGGCTTGGCCCAGGCGTTGGTGCCATTCGCGAGGGTCGCGCCCAAGGCCCTGAACGTAGGGGGCTACCAGCTTGCAAATATTTTCACAGGTGAAGAAGTCCTTGTTTTGGAAGTAATGCGTGTATAATGCGAAGCTGGCTGCCAGAATAAGTTCTGGGTCGGCGGACTTGAATAGCTTGGGGTGCTTGGTGATGATGCGTAGTAATGAAGTGCGGTTACCGTGTTCGAAGGGAATTGCACCGGTAAAGCGGCCGACTACCGCACTTACAGCATCTGCTTCGCGGTGCCGTACCGTTACTATGAGGTCACAGGCCTGTTTTAGCAACTCGATGCAATTGCGGGAACTTTCGGCATCAAGACAACCGGCAGTATCAAGGGCGGTGAATAAGTTATCGATGGCAGCCTGAGCGAAGCGGATATGCTTGTAGGGTTTTGGTGCATTCCAAAGTAGCAGCGCGTAGCGGGCCCGGAGGTAAGGGTTAGTGCTTTGTTCAAGGCGCTGTTGATAGTAGTCGTAAGGCAGCGGCGTGAGTTCGTGAGGCAACGTGGAGCCCCACGTCTGACCATCATCATTGGTGAGGGAGCATTTGCGCTCGGGCGTACAGTCTTTAAACCACACATCTAGGGCTACTTCCTCGGCGTTCACTGTGGCGGCCAACTCGGTAGGGTAGCTAGTGGCTTTTAGGGTAGATGGGAGGTCCTGGCCAGCATAGTAAAGGCTCCAGTTATGGCAACTGGTATCAAGGTAATGGGCCAGGTCTGCGGGGGTAGATAATAGAACAGGGTCTTCAGGGGCTGGGTGCATGTCGGTGACTGGAAGGATACTAACGAATTTAGTTAGTGAGCAGGTAAATGCACGAAACTACACACAGAATACAAGGCCCTATCTTTACCAAACGCAACCTTGGCCAGTGCCTGGGAAAGCTGTTTTTAAGGAGTTGAGAATCTACCAATATGGCCGTTAAGAAGAGTGAGCTGTATAGCTCGTTGTGGAAGAGCTGTGACCAACTGCGTGGGGGCATGGATGCCTCGCAGTACAAGGATTATGTGCTGGTGCTGCTGTTTGTGAAGTATGTGAGTGATAAGTATGCGGGGCGCGATGACTCAGTGATAGTGGTACCCGAAGGCGGCAGCTTTCAGGATATGGTGGCGCTGAAGGGTAACCCCCACATTGGCGAGGGCATGGACCTGGTGATTTCCGCGCTGGCCAGGGCCAATGAGCTGACGACAATTATCGATGTGGCCAGCTTCAACGACCCGGAGAAGCTGGGGACGGGAAAGGCAAAGGTGGAGCGGCTGACTGCGCTGGTGGGCATTTTTGAGGAGCCGGGGCTGGATTTTAGCCGGAACCGGGCCGATGGCGACGACATTCTAGGCGATGCCTACGAATACCTGATGCAGCACTTCGCTACGGAGAGTGGCAAGAGCAAGGGGCAATTCTACACGCCATCGGAGGTGAGCCGGGTGATGGCGAAGGTGATTGGCATTGAGCACGCCACGAAGTCGACGCAGACGGTTTATGACCCAACTTGTGGGTCGGGGTCGCTGCTGCTGAAGGCGGCGGATGAGGCCCCGGTGGAGCTCAGCATCTACGGACAGGAAATGGACAATGCGACCTACGCCCTAGCCCGGATGAATATGATTCTGCACGGCTATCTGACGGCGGAAGTGCAGAAGGGCAACACGCTGGCCGACCCGAAATACCTAAATGAGGCCGGCGGGCTGAAAACGCACGACTGGGGTGGTCTAGTTAAGCAGGAGAGAATTGGGTGATGTTGTTAAGTTGCTGTTGGTGAAATTGGTAAGGTTTCTGATAGCCAATGCTGGAGTGGCGGCGCTCGTGATTATAATAGTCAAAATAGGCCGCGACGCTGGC
>JANXMN010000187.1 GCA_025354605.1 Hymenobacter sp.
CCCGGGCCTGCTGGCCCCATTTCGAGCGCCACAAGCTCGACTACGTGGCCGGGCAGTTCGGCATCCCGCTCAGTCACCACGATGCGCTGAGCGATGCCCGCGCCTGCGCCGAAATCACGGTGCGGGCCTTTCAGTCGGGCACTGCGTTGCCGCTGTGCTACAAGCAGCGCGAACTCACGGCCGGGCTGGCGGCCCGCATGGCGCGGCTGGTGGCCCGCACTCGCGTGGCCGGCTAGCCCGGCGCTAAAAAAAAGAACCCGCACCGAAACCGGTACAGGCTCTCATTGATGTCGTCCGACCCGCTCATTGGCAGATGAGGTGGTTTGTCACGCGGCGGCCATCGCCCCGGGAGGCTGGCCGCTGCCTAACGCAGGCTGGAACGAGGTATTTCTATCGGGCTGGATTCGGCCGGAAAGCCGGTGGAGCAGGAAAAAGGAACGGTAATCAACTTATTTGCAGAAGGCCGGATGAAAAGCGGGCAACAACATCAGGCATTGACAGGCCGGAGCTGGTGCCGCGTGCGGTGCTGCTCCCAACCTGCCAAACAAGCTGACTGAAAAACGATAATCTTAACAAATAAAGCAGAATGCTATCGAGGACAAATTATTGAGTACAAGTAATAATTTAACAAATTTACCCGGGTCATGGATGCTTAAAAAGGAAACTTCTTCCATTAAAAGGACAAGGCTCAGATACGGTTTATTGGTATTGACGTGATGCGAAAATCGCTTGATTAGCTTCAAATCATGCTTTCACCATCGTAGCGAATGCGGATAGCAACGTATTTTAGGACATTTGCCTAACGAGTTCAACGGCCAAACAAGTTTTCATTGCGGCAAAGAACCGGGAGGTATGCCCCCGGCGAAAAGCAGAACCGGCGGTAGCAGGGACACCCTGCCAAAGGCAGTTTTGGGCGCACCATGCCTATTTTTAGCCGAAACACTTCTTCCAACGCATGAATGAGCTGGCGAATCTGGCGCAAATTGTGACATCGCGGGGGTTGCCCTCGCTTCCGCTGCTGCCGGCCCGGGCCGGCGAGCTGCTGAAGGAAGAGCAGCTGGTGCAGGTGCTGTTGAAAACGAAGTCGCCCACCAGCACGCAGGTGGCCAAGGCGCTGTACGGGGAGGCCACGGCTGCCAGCCAGGTGGCCCTGCGCCGCCTCAAAGGCCGGGTGCAGACCAAGCTGCTCAACCACCTGTACTTTCTGGACCACCGCGACCCGCGCAGTCTAGTATCGCGCCGCTACCAGCTGGAATGCCTGGATTTGCTGCACAAGGGCACGGCCTTGTTTGCCGAGGGCGAGTACGTGCTGAGCCAGCGCCTGCTGCGCCGCTGCCTGAGCGAGGCCCAAGCGGGCGAGTTCACGGCTTACGTGGTGCAGAGCGCGCGCCAACTGGCCGTTATCTACGCGCACCTGCGCAAGCCGGCCGAATACGCCAAAATCGACCGCGGGCTGGAAAAGGCCCTGCGCGTGCAGCAGCTCGAAGACGAGGCGGAACGGCTGTACACCCGCACGTTTATGGGCCTTTCGGCCACCGTGAAGAGCCGGCGCGCCACGCTGCCCGAGCTGCCCGAGCGCCTGCAGCGGCTCGAAGCCCTGCACCGGCGCGCCAACACCTTCAACACCTACCTGTGGCTCTACCAGCTGCGCATGGCCTACGAGGAGCAGCAGGGCAACTTTGCGGGCATCATCCGCATCACGTCGGCCGCCACCCGGCAGTTGGGGCAGGGCAAGCTCAATGCCCGCCGCTTCGACGTGCGCTACAACACGTACATGAGCGTGTTTGCCTACCTGCGCGGCCGGCAGCCGGCCAAGGGCCTGCGCCTGGCCCAGGAAGGCATCCGCCATTTCTCGCCCACGTCGAGCAACTGGTTTACTTTCCAGGAAAACCACCTGCTGCTGGCCCTGCACAGCAAAAAGTACGACTATGCGCGGCAGCTCCTGCACACAGTGCTGGCCAACCCCTCGTTTGCCAAGCTGCGCCCGCTGGCCCTCGAACACTGGGAGCTGTACCAGGGCTACCTCAATTTGGCGGCCGCGCCCGGCCCGGCCGGGCACCCCACCCCGCCCACCGCGAAATGGACGCTGCGGCTGCCCGAGTTCAGCCGCGACAAGCAGGGCCTGAACGTGGCCATTCTGGTGCTGCAGCTGCTCTACTGCCTGCGCCGACAGCAGATGGATGAGGCGCTGGTGCGATTGGAGCGCCTGCGCAAGTACCAGCAGCGCCACCTGAATGCGGCCGAAACCCAGCGCAGCCGCCTGTTTCTGCGCCTGCTGCGCACGCTGGTCGATACCGGCTTCGACCCGGCCAAGGCCCGCCACCGGGGCCGTGCCACCCTCGAAACGCTGGCCCAGGCCCCACCTCCCGGCGATGCCTTCGCCGAAGTCGAAATCATTCCCTACGAGCAGCTGTGGGAGCTGGTGCTGCAGCAGCTGGGGGCGGCGAAAGCCTAAAAAGCTGTTCAAGTTAATAGAACGTCATGCTGAGCTTGTCGAAGCATCTCTCCCGCTTCGTTGCAACGAGCTCAACGAA
>JANXMN010000218.1 GCA_025354605.1 Hymenobacter sp.
CCCGGGCATTTGCCCAGCGGTTTCCGTGGGTGCAGCTCTACACGCCGGTGAACGAGATGTACATCTGCGCGCAGTTTTCGGCCCGCTACGGCTGGTGGAACGAGCAGCTGACCGGCGACCGGCCTTTCGTGACGGCCCTCAAGTACATCGTGAAGGCCAACGTGCTGGCCATGCAGGCCATTCTGGAGGTGCGGGCCGATGCCATTTTCATTCAGAGCGAGTCGTCGGAATACTTCCACGCCGAAAACCCCGCCGCCATTGGCCCGGCCGAGATTATGAACTCCGAGCGGTTTCTGTCGCTCGACCTCAACTACGGCCGCCGCGTGAACTCCACCATGTACGAGTTCCTGCTCGACAACGGCATGACCCGCGAGGAGTATCACTTCTTCCTGAGCACCAAGATGAAGCGGCACTGCATCATGGGCAACGACTACTACTACACCAACGAGCACCGCGTGCGCGCCGACGGCAGCACCTCGGCTTCGGGCGAAGTGTTTGGCTATCACGTCATCACTACACAGTACCACGACCGCTACCGCTTGCCCGTGATGCACACTGAAACAAACATCTGGCAAGGCCAGAACGGCGATGAAGCCGTGAACTGGCTCTGGAAAGAGTGGGCCAACGTGCTGCGCGTGCGCAACGACGGCGTACCCATGGTGGGTTTCACCTGGTACTCCCTCACCGACCAGGTGGACTGGGACTCTGCCCTGCGCGAAAACAATGGCCGCCTGAATCCCGTGGGCCTCTACGACCTCGACCGCAACATCCGGCCCGTGGGCACGGCCTACAAGCAGCTCATCGCCGACTGGAGCCAGGTGCTGCCCGCCCAAAGCGTGTGCCTGCAAGTGCCCATCGTGATGCCCCACGACAGCAACGAAGCCTGGGCCAAAGAGCAAAAAGCCGACGTAAAAGCCGCCAGCGCCGATAAATCCACCGACCAGGCCAACGCTACCAATGTCGACGCGGCGTAAGTCTGTATTGTTACCGGTCTAATGCAACAGTCATGCTGAGCTTGTCGAAGCATCTCTACCGCAGAAGTAAACTCAATCTAAAGGATTACTTGCGCGGTAGAGATGCTTCGACAAGCTCAGCATGACGTTCTTTTGAATTCCTAAACAGCTTCATTAATTCAAAATTTCTTTTAAGCAAAAGAATGAATTATCTGCATTTGCGAAACTTATTCCAACTTCGCGCTATTTTGCGCGCCGAAGTCATTCAGCAATTCAATATAATCCCGAATTCCTGCCCGTATTTCACTCACCAGAATAAATTCGTCGGGCGTGTGCGAGCGGGCACTTTCGCCCGGCCCCATCTTCACGGTTTCAAACGGCATCATGCTTTGGTCTGATAGCGTGGGCGAGCCGTAAGTCATTTTACCCATCGCAACGGCCTTCCGCACCAGCGGGTGGTTTTCGCTGATGCGCGAAGAATTCAGGTGCGTGGAGCGCGGCGTAATTTCCGATTGCATATTTGCCCGCAGGTAGTCGATTATTTCCTGATTCTGGTATAGTTCGTTCGTGCGCACATCCACTACGAACTGGCAGCGGTCGGGTACCACGTTGTGCTGGGTGCCGGCGCTGATTTGCGTGACGGTCGTTTTCACCGGTCCCAGCAGCGGCGACACTTTGGCAAACTGGTGCTGCCGCAGCCACTGAATATCTTCCAGCGCTTTGTAAAGGGCATTTTCGCCCTCGTCGCGGGCGGCGTGGCCGGTTTTGCCGTGGGCGGTGCAGTCCAGCACCAGCAGCCCTTTTTCGGCAATTGCCAGGCTCATGCCCGTGGGCTCGCCCACAATGCCGAGGTCAATTTTACCAAATTCCGGCAGCACGCCGCGGATGCCATTCGCACCAGAAATTTCTTCCTCGGCGGTAATGGCACAAATTAAATTAAATGCGGTCGGCTTATTTCGAAAATAAAGGAATGTCGCCAGCAAGCTCACGGCCGCCGCGCCCGCGTCGTTGCTGCCCAGACCAGTTAATTTATCGCCTTCACGTACTGCCCCGAACGGGTCGGCGGTCCAGCCCGCACCGGGCTTCACGGTGTCGTGATGCGAGTTGAGCAGTATCGTTGGTTTGGCTACTTCGAACGCCTCCGAAACGGCCCATACGTTGTTCTGAAGCCGCTTCGCCGTTACCCCATGCCTCGCCAGAAACGACTGAATCAGGGTCGCGGTGCCGGCCTCCTCGCGCGAGAACGAAGGCGTTTGAATCAGTTGAATTAGCAACGCAACGGCCTCATTGCTCAGCTGCTCAATTAGCTCAGACATAGCGTCGTCTTTAATGGCTCATGCAGGCACAGCGCGTGCTCGATAACTACTTTTTCGACGCCGAATTGCAGCGCATCAAACGCGTTTTCCAATTTCGGCAGCATGCCCGCCGAAATAGCGCCGCTTTCTTTTAATTCGCCGTAATTAGCAAGCGTCATTTTTTCAATGACCGAATCTTCGTCATTTACATCCAGCAGCACGCCGCGCTTCTCGAAGCAGAAGTGCAGCGCCACCGCGTAATTCACACTCAACGCTTTGGCCACCGAGGCGGCAATGGTATCGGCGTTGGTGTTCAGAAGCTGGCCCTGGCCGTCGTGGTTGATGGCGCAAAAAACCGGCGTCAGGCCCAGTTGCAGAAGCTGCTCAATCAGCCTGGTATTCACGCTGCCCTCGCTCAGGTCGCCCACAAAACCGTAGTCAATTTCGCCTACGGGGCGCTTAGTCGCCATTATCACGTTGCCGTCGGCCCCGCTCAGGCCCAGGGCGTTGGTGCCGCGGGCCTGCAGGCCCGCCACCAGCTGCTTGTTGGTTTTGCCGGCGTAGAACATCGTCACGATATCGAGCGTGGCGGCGTCGGTGATGCGCCGTCCCTGCACCAGGTTCGGAGCGATGCCGAGGCGGTAAAGCATTTCGCTGGCCCCTTTGCCACCGCCGTGCACCAGAATTTTCGGGCCTTCGACTTGCGCGAACAAGCGCACAAATTCGAATAGCTCGGTTTCCCGGTCGATGATGCCGCCGCCAATTTTAAATATTTTTAGCTCGGGTTTCATTACTGCCTGACATTCGCCCCAAGTACTCAATGAGCAGTGGATATTTTAAAAATTAACCGGGAAAGGTTGTGGGCAAAAGTAGCGCCTTTTACCTTTGCGGCAGAATTGAACCACTGGGACGGTCCCCGCGTTAGCGCGCCGAATCCAATTCATTACCGCCGTGTCTCTCCCCGTTTCCATGTCTGCGATGCACGTTGCGCCCCCCCGGCCCAGCGTGGCGGGCGTGCGCCAAACGACCTCCGCATTGGTGCGACGACCCTAGCGGCTTCAGCAGCCGCATGTTGGCCCCTTGGCCAGCCCCTTTTGAGCCGGGCTAGTATCCGCTCAACTTACTGACAGGTTTGGGCTTTAGCAGGAATTTCCCGTATATACAACTTCGGGTTTTCCGGACAGCCGCGTATCTATCCCTAAGTCTTTTATAAGCAATGACAATTCGGGTTGCAACGGCAGCGGACGCTCAGTACGCTGCACAATTATGCCAATGGTACGTCGAGTCGGCCAAAACGCGCGGCACTGGTATTGCCAAGCGCGAGCCTGCTTACGTGGCCCAGAAAATGGCCAGCGGCGACGGCATTATCGCTTTCGTCGACGACGAACTGGCGGGCTTTTGCTACATCGAAACCTTTGATGACAAGACCTTTGTCGTTAACTCCGGCTTGATTGTGAACGCCGAAATCCGTAAGGGCGGCGTGGGCAAAGCCATTAAGCAGGCCGTGTTCGAACTCTCGCGCAGCAAGTACCCGCAGGCCAAGATTTTCGGCATCACAACCAGCCTGGCCGTGATGAAAATCAACACTGACCTCGGCTACGAGCCCGTTACCTTTTCGGAGCTAACCACCAGCGAAGACTTCTGGAAAGGCTGCAAAAGCTGCAAAAACTACAGCATCCTGATGGAGAATGAGCGCAAAATGTGCCTCTGCACCGGTATGCTCTACGACACGCCTGAGAAGCAGCTGGTGCAGCTGCAGGTGCCCGATTTTGCGGCCTTCACTCCTGCCCTGCCTCTGGCCCACGTCCCCGCCTACGACCCTGAAACCGACTCTGCACTCTAATCGATAATGAAGAAAAAAGCCATTCTCGCCTATAGTGGCGGCCTCGACACCTCGTTTTGCGCCGTGTATTTGTCACGCGACCTCGACCTGGAAGTGCACACGGTCATCGTCAATTCCGGCGGCTTCACGGCTGAGGAGTTGGCCGCCATCGAGAAGCGCGCCTACGAGCTGGGCTCAGTGAAGCACGAGGTAATTGACGTGACCACCCGCTTTTACCACGACTGCCTGCGCTATCTACTGTTTGGCAACGTGCTGAAAAACGACACCTACCCGCTGAGCGTGAGCGCCGAGCGCATGTTCCAGTCGCTGGCTATCGCCGAATACGCCCGCTCCAACGAGGCCGATTACATCGCTCACGGCAGCACCGGGGCCGGCAACGACCAGGTACGTTTCGACGTGGCTTTCTCAGTTATCTCGCCCAAAACCGAGATTTTAACGCCTATCCGCGACCTGAAGCTGTCGCGCCAGGCCGAGATTGAATACCTGCAAAAAGCAGGTTTCGAAATGAGCTGGGAAAAAGCGAAATACTCCATCAACAAAGGCATCTGGGGCACCAGCGTGGGCGGCGTCGAAACGCTGACTTCGCACGAGGCCCTACCCGAAAGCGCCTACCCCTCGCAGCTGCAGCGGCAGGATTCGGAGCGCGTGAAAATCACCTTCGAAAAGGGCGAGCCGGTGGCCCTGAATAGCGAGACGATGAACCCGGTGGCCTTGATTCAAAAGCTGAACGAGCTGGGTTCGGCCTTCGCCATCGGCCGCGACACGCACGTGGGCGATACCATTCTGGGCATCAAGGGCCGGGTGGGTTTTGAGGCGCCCGCGCCGCTCATGCTCATCAAGGCGCACCACCTGCTGGAGAAGCACACCAGCACCCGCTGGCAGCTGCTACACAAGGATTACATTGCCAACTGGTACGGCACCTTGCTGCATGAAGCTCAATACCTCGACCCGGTGATGCGCGACATGGAAGCCTTCCTGGAATCGTCGCAAAACCACGTTTCGGGCAAGGTGTTCGTGCAGCTCAAGCCCTATCAGTTCGACCTACTCGGCATCGAATCAAAGTACGACATGATGCAGTCGAAGGTGGCCACCTACGGCGAGGAAAACAACGCCTGGGATGCCCGCGACGCGAAAGGATTCATCAAGATTTTCGGCAACCAGCTGAAGATTAGCGCCAGCCTGCACGATGAAAATTAAGGCCGGCATCGTGGGCGGGGCCGGCTACACGGCCGGCGAGCTCATCCGCATTCTGCTGCACCACGAGTTCGTGGAGCTGGGCGGCATCGTCAGCTCGTCGAACGCCGGCAACCCCGTGTACCAGGTGCACGACGATTTGGTGGGCGAAACCGAGCTGGTTTTCTCCTCC
>JANXMN010000264.1 GCA_025354605.1 Hymenobacter sp.
CCAGCCAGCTCGGCCACCGTGATGGGCCGCATCCGGTACACGGCCAGGAAGGCCGCTGTTTCGGCCGCATTAGCGCCCCCTTCGCCGAGCTGGTGCATAGCAGCGTGCGCTTCGGCGTGGGTCAGCGGCTGGTGGTCGAAAAGCTTGGTGAGTATGTGTTTCAAGGTATTTTTCCTTTCAGAACGTCATGCTGAGCGCAGCCGAAGCATCTCGCTCGCATCGTTAAACGATTAGATTAGTGGTGGCACGCGAGATGCTTCGGCTGCGCGGACGCCAGATAAGCATGACGTTCTATTTTCCTTACGGCTCTACGCCAGCCAGTTTTCCAGCATCTGCGCCCCGTGCTCGGTGAGGATGCTTTCGGGGTGGAACTGCACGCCGCGCACGTCGTAGGTGCGGTGCCGGAAGGACAGCACCTCGCCGTGGGCATCGCGGGCCGTCACCTCCAGCGTGGCGGGCATCGACTCGGGCCGCACCGCCCAGGAGTGGTAACGCCCCACCTGAAACCGTGCCGGCAGGCCGGCGAAGAGCCGCTCTTCGGGCACCGTTACTTCGGCTTCGTTGGCCACGCCGTGCAGCACGGCCGGGATGTTGTACAGCTCGGCCCCGAAGCTTTCAGCCAGGCCCTGGTGGCCCAGGCACACTCCCAGAATGCGCTTGCTGGGCGCATACCGTTCGATGATGGCCGGCATCAGGCCCGCTTCCAGTGGAATACCGGGGCCAGGCGACAGCAGGATGGCATCATAGGCCGCGACGTCGTCCAGGGTCAGCTGGTCGTTGCGCGTCACCGTCAGGTTGGGGCCGTGGCCCAGCTCGCGCAGTAGGTGCACCAGGTTGTAGGTGAAGGAGTCGTAGTTATCGAGAACGAGGATTTTCATTTCATTTAACATTTATCATTTATCATTTATCATACATATTTCATCGAACAGCCAACCAGTATCGGTCATTTGAACAGCTGTTAAATGATAAATGATAAATGTTAAATGACCTGATTGGCTGCCTGCAGCGCTGCCCGCAGCGCGCCCAGCTTGTGGTGCACCTCTTCGAGCTCCGACTGCACTTTGGAAGCCGCCACCACGCCCGCGCCGGCCTGGAAGTAGAGCTGATTGCCGGTGCTCAGAAACGAGCGAATCATGATAGCGTGATTGAAGTTCCCATCGAAGCCCATGAAGCCCAGACAACCACCATAATAACCGCGCGCCGTGGGCTCCAGCCCGTCGATGAGCTGGATGGCGCGGAACTTGGGTGCCCCCGAAAGCGTGCCGGCTGGGAAGGTATCGGCCACCACCTGCAGGGTATCGGTGTTTTCGGCCAGCTCGGCCGTCACCTTGCTCACGAGGTGGATGACGTGCGAGTAAAACTGGATTTCGCGCAGCGTGCGTACCTGCACCTGGGTGCCGTGGCGGGCCAGGTCGTTGCGGGCCAGGTCCACGAGCATCACGTGCTCGGCATTTTCTTTGGGGTCAGCGGCCAGGCGCTGGGCGGCGGCGGCATCGGCGGCGTCGTCGCCGGTGCGGCGGTAGGTGCCAGCAATTGGGAACAGGCTGGCCTCGCGGCCCTGCACCAGCACCTGCGCTTCGGGCGACGAGCCGAAGATTTTATAGTCGCCGTAGTCGAAGTAAAACAGGTACGGCGAAGGGTTGATGGAGCGCAGCGCCCGGTACACGTTGAACTCATCGCCCGAAAAGCCCTGCTGAAACCGGCGCGAAAGCACAATCTGAAATACGTCGCCGCGCAGGCAATGGGCCTGGCCCTGCGTGAGTCGGGCTAGGAACTCATCATCGGTCTGGTTGCTTTGCTCCTGCCCAACCGTGGCAAAGGCAAAGCTGGGCACGCTGGGGTGGCGCACCAAGTTTTCGAGCCGGTCGAGGCCGTCGGTGGCCGGCTGGTCCTCCCCCGCTACACTGTGCTCGAACAAGTGCAGCTCTTGCCGGAAGTGATTGAAGGCAATGACGTAGCGGTACACCCCGTAGCGAATCAGCGGGATGTCGCCGGCCGGCACTTTGGCCGCGTCCAGCGTCACGTCCTCGAAACTCTGCACGGCCTCGTAGCCCATGTAGCCAAACAGGCCGGTGCTGATGAAGGGCAGCTTGGCAGCAGCCGGGTCGGGCCGGCCAGCGGTGGCAAAGTCGCGCAGTCGGGCCAGGGCCTCGCGCGGATGGGTCAGCGCTTCGGTGGTTTCGGGCGCTCCGGGCAGGGTCTGCCGGAGTTGGCCGCCGCGCCGCAGCTCGAATGTGGCCAGCGGCTCGCACACCAGATAGCTGAAAGCGTTTTGCTGGCCGTGGTAGTCGGCGCTTTCCAGCAGCAGGCAGTTGGCGTACTGGTCGCGCAGGCGCAGGTAGAGGCCCACCGGCGTTACGGTATCGGCTAGCAGGCGGCGGGAGCGGGTGAGAAGTTGATAAGACACAGCCAGAGGAGACGAAGCGAATGGATGGAAACACAAAAAGCCCGGCGGAGGGCCGGGCTTTTTGTGAAAACTGGTAAAATCAAGTTGACTTCACTGAGCGCACAGGCAGGCCGGTCCGATGTTTCGGAACTGCCACCACCAAGCCTGCGAAGTACGTTGTGCGTTCATGTTGAGAAAGGCGCTTCGGGCGAAACGTGTCGCAAAGATAGAGTTGCGGGATTGACACTTCGGCAACAAAATCCAAATTTTTTACACATATTCTATACAGTCGGCCCCGGGCACGTTCGCAGAAATCCGCCGTCTGCCTAATGTCGACTATTTCGTAACCATCTGCTTATTAAGCTTTCCTCCTGTAACAGGCGGCCTCATCAGAAAACGGTAGGCCGCTGGAAATTCCCGCCGCCAGAACCACTCTTTGTGCTCGCCGGTGGCCGGGGCGTGAAACGAGATATTAGCCGCCGGTACGCCCTCGGCCCGCAGCTCATCGCGCCACTGCGCCATTAGCGGCAGCATGGTTTCCGACTCTTTGGGGCCGCAGACGAAGTAAAACCGCGCCGTGCGGGCCGCCGGGTGCTTGCGGGCAAAAGCCCGGAGTGAGTCGTTGCACACCCAAAACGCCGGCGAAAAAGCCCCCACCTCCCCAAACACCCGCGGGTATTTCAGCGCCGCGTACACCGAAATCAGCCCGCCCAGGCTGGAGCCCGCAATGCCGGTATGGGCCGCGTCGGGGCGCGTGCGGTAGTGAGCATCCACCCAGGGCTTCAGGGTCTGGGCCAGGAAGTCGGCGTACTGAGCGCCCTGGCCGCCCTGGTGCGGCTGGTCTTTCAGGCCTTCGCTGCGCCAGGGGATGTACTCGTCGGAGCGAAACTGCTGGCCGTTATCAATGGCTATTACAATGCTGCCGGTGGCATCCTGCCCGGCGGCGCGCAGGCGGTCCAGCGTTTCGTCGATGCCCCATTCGCCGCTATAGCTAGTGGCCTCGTCAAATACGTTTTGTCCGTCGTGCAGGTACAGTACCGGGTAGCGCCGGGTGGGCTTGCGGGCATAGTCGGCCGGCAGATATACCAGCACGCGGCGGGTGCGGCCCAGCTGCGGCATGGTAAAGTCGCGGGCCAGCACGTGTACCTGGGCCGAGGCGGTCGATTTCTTCAGTGACGCGCCGGCACCACTTTGGTCTTCCCAGGCGGCAACCCGCAGCTCTACCTGCAGAGTAGCCGATAAATTGGCCCGGCGGTTGGGCAGCGGCCGGTTATTTGCATCAATTTCAGCGGTTTGCCAGCTGCCCCGTGTAAGCTTGAACTCGACTTCACCAAGGACGGCGGGGAGGATGAGCTGCCGGCTGCCGTCAGGGTTTTTCGCCAGTGCATGGGCCTTGCTGTGCGGGTTCCAGTTGTTGAAGGAGCCGGCCACAAATATCGTGTCGACCGCGGGCGTAGTAGCGGGCAATTTCGTGAGCCTCAACACAGCTTGCGCCTGGGCCGCCCCAATGCCAACCAGCAGAACCCCAGCAAGCAGGCGCTTTTTCATAAAATGGAATGTGCGGTCGGCATTCAGCGAATGGTTTCACCGCTACCGGCCCCACGCTCAGCCGAGTCCGTTTTGCGGAGGGTATAAGCCGCCCGAACCGAATCGATGCCGGGCAGGCCGTTAACCTGGAAGTCGAGCAGGGCACCTTTTTTCTGGGGGCCTTTCACGAAGTGGCGGTATTCTTCGGCCGATTCGCGCACGACGTACAGAAACCCCGAGGACGGAACCTTGAGGCGCGAATAGAAGCAGCGGCCATCGCCGGCAGGCCGGCGGTTGTCTTCGGCTACGATACTGGTGCCTAGCAGCCGGAATTTAGCCATGTCGCTGCCGGGCAGGGCCAGGTTGCCCAAGCCATCCACAAATACTTCGCGGCGCTGCATCAGATGCTCCAAGTCGTTGGTTTTGAGCAATGGCAGGTTTTCCTCCGACATGATGAGCTGCTGAACCACTTTGCCGGGCGCCGGCTCTTCGTAGTAAACCAATATCGGTTTTTTTAGCTTTATCTTATTCACTACCAGCGGCGGGGGGCCGTCTTCATCACTCGAACCCTTTTGGATGATGATAGGCGCGTAAACCGGCGGGGGCTTAGGAGCATTTCGGCCGGAGCCGGTGGAAGTACCGGGCTTTTTCTTGGCGCCGGACTTGGGTAGATAGGGCCGCGCCTGCCCCCAAACCATGGGCAGAGTTCCAGCCATCAGCAATAGGATGAATAGTAAACGCTTTTTCATAGTTGTGGGGAAACCCAAAAGTAATGAGTTTGGGAAAGGTGTGCAATATAGGGGCCGCAGCGGCAGGCTAACCCAGAACTGCGCCAGATTAGTAGCCACTCACCCACCACCCCGAGCTAGCAGCGCTAGAATTTGAGCAATTGATAAAAAAAATTCGCGCTAAATTATCCAGACTGCCGCTTGCGCTATCGTTTGCAATCATTGTCCAATTTTTCGACCCTAAATTCCCGCAATCGATTCCCGTCAGCTGATAAAATTTCTATTTAGCTGTTAACTTGTTAAATGAAAGGCGATTGTAAATCAATAATCTAACCTAAATACTTTACGTTGACCGACCATTTCCAATCAGCAATCGTTTGTCTACACCAACTACAGGCCAGATTTAATTAGTTGAATCAACAGGTTCACAAACGCACTTTAATGCTATTTTTTGATAACTTGCACGCACAATCTTCTTGTTTTTCCCACCACCATTTTTTAATTCTAGTTTCTTATGAAACACCCCTATCTAGCAAAGCTTCTGTTCCTGCTACTGCTGGCGGGACTGGGCTTTACCACCCGGGCCCAGGCCCAGGCTGGCTCAGTCAGCGGAAAGGTTACCGATAATAAGGGCGTGGGGATTCCCGGCGCTACGGTACTTGTAGAGGGCACTAGCCTTGGTAGTTCCTCGAATGTTGAAGGCATCTTCAACATTACTGATGTGCCGGCCGGGCCGCACACGGTCGTTATTTCGTTTGTGGGCTACACGTCAGAGCGCCGACCCATTACTGTCGTTGCCGGCCAGAACGTCGAAGTTTCGGCCAGCCTGAGCGAGAACACCACCCAGTTGTCGGAAGCCGTCGTAATTGCTTACGGCACCCAGACCCGTCGCGACTTGACCGGCTCGGTAGCCACGGTGAACGCCGCCCAGCTGAAGAACAACTCAGTGGCCAGCTTTGACCAGGCGTTGCAGGGCCGCTCGGCTGGCGTGCAGGTAACGCAGAGTAGCGGGGCCGTAGGCTCGGCTACCCGCGTCCGGGTGCGGGGCCAAGGTAGCCTGACCGGCGGTGGCGACCCACTCTACGTTATCGACGGCGTGCCGGTCAGCAGTGGCCTCACCGGCCAGGGTGACTATTCCGACCGCGATTTCAGCACCCCACTCACGGCCAACAACCAGAACGCGCTGGCTGCCATCAACCCCAACGACATTGAATCGCTGACCGTGCTGAAAGACGCGGCCGCCACGGCTCCCTACGGCGCACGTGGGGCCAATGGCGTCGTGCTCGTGACGACCAAAAAAGGCAAGGCCGGCCAGACCCGCGTGAACGTGGACTACTACACCGGCGTAAGCAGCGTGACTCATAAGATAAAGTTCCTGGACGGCTACCAGTGGTGGAACCTTTATAAAGAGGCCTACCGCAACGACAACGCCGGCCGGGAGGTGCCTACCACAGGCTCCCGCCAGATTAATGGGCAGAACGTGAACGTGGCGGACCTGAATGCCGGCATTAATCCAAACACCAACTGGACTGACGCCATGCTGCGTCAGGGCAACGTGCATGACGCCAACCTATCGGCCAGCGGCGGCACCGACCGTCTTACTTACTTTGTTAATGGCGGCTACCGCAAGGAGGAGGGAATTCTGGTGGGCAACAGCTATGAGCGCTACTCGGGCCGCATCAACCTGAACAACAAGATTTCGGACCGCGTGAGCGTGGGCTCAGAAGTGAGCCTGAACGTCACACGCCAATTCAACGTGGCGACCTCTTACGCCGGGGGCTTCGGCACGGCGCAGTCGAACGCGCTGCCTATTTTCCCAATTTACAACCCGGATGGCAGCTATAACGGCACTGAGCGCGGCAACACTGGCAACAACCCGCTGGCCCAGCTCGACAATAAGTTTAACACCGACGGATTCCGCACCCTCACCAACCTGCACGCCGACGTGCAGTTGGCCAAGGGCCTGGTTTTCCGCAGCCAGGTGGGCCTCGACTTTTATAACCAGCTGGAGCAGTCGTTCTTCTCGGGCACCAACCGATACTACGATGCCCCGGTTGACCCCATCACTGGCATCGACCTGCCCCGACGCGGCCTGTCAGCGGCCCGCGAACGCCGCCTGAACGTGGTGAACTGGGATGCCACCAACACCCTGACATTCAACCGCGACCTGAACGAAAGCAACTCGCTGACCGTGCTGTTGGGCACTGAGGCCCAGAAATACAAGCAGGATGCCATTGGGGCCTATGCTACCAACGGTGCAGTAGGCTTCGTCGA
This sequence comes from Hymenobacter sp., assembly GCA_025354605.1. Lineage (GTDB taxonomy): Bacteria > Bacteroidota > Bacteroidia > Cytophagales > Hymenobacteraceae > Hymenobacter. The sequence continues at coordinate 6,916 of JANXMN010000264.1, forward strand.
TAACTACGGCACCACTTATTTGTCGGGCATGGGCTTTGCCCCTGGTACGCCAGTTACGACGGCGGCCAACTCGCCCGTAGGCGGATTTACTGAGCCTACCCAGCAGTATCGCTTTGTATCATTCTTCGGCCGTGTCAACTACAAGTTCCGCAACCGCTACATCGCCGAAGTAAGCACCCGTGCCGACGGCTCATCGCGCTTCGGCGCCAACAAGCGCTATGGCGTATTCCCCGCCGGCTCGCTAGCGTGGATTGTGTCGGACGAATCGTTTCTGGCCGATAACAGTGTGCTCAACTTCCTGAAGCTGCGTGCCAGCTATGGTTTGACTGGCAGCTCCAATATTTACCCGTACCAATCCAAGCAGTTCTATTCGAACAATGGTGCTTATGTGGGCACTACTGGTAAAGCCCCCACCAACCTGGATAACCCTGACCTGAGCTGGCAGCAAACAATACAGTCGGACTTGTCGGCAGAATTTGGCCTGCTGCACAACCGCATCAGCGGCACCGTATCGGTTTACCAGAATACGTCATCGAAGGTGTTGCTAGACAAGCCGATTCCAGCATCAGTGGCAGGTGATGAGCCCAAAAGCATCACTTTCAACACCAAGGATGTAGAAGTGCGTGACCGGGGCATCGAACTGACCCTGACTACGCGCAACGTGACTGGGGCTTTTACTTGGACCACTGACTTCAACATCAGCCACAACTCGAATATTGTAACCAAGGCCGGCGGCATTCCACCGGATGGCTTTGGCGCTTCGGAAGGCGATACCCGCGTTATCGAAGGCTATTCGACTGGCATCTCCTACTTGGCACAATATGCAGGCGTAGACCCTGCCACTGGTGTCGAGCTGATATATGACCTGCAAGGCAATAAGATTCCGTCTACAGCTGCTTCGGTACCCGCCAACCGCGTAGCAGCCGGCCACCCCTTCCCCAACTATTTCGGTGGTATTACTAACACCTTTGCTTATAAGGGCGTCGACTTAAGCGTGCTGTTCTCATTTTCGCAGGGCAACACGATTTACGACGACGCGGCCAAGCGGCAAATCAGCGGCTTCGTGAACCAGTGGCAGCAGCGCACCGAAGTACTGGACCGCTGGCAGAAGGCTGGCGACGTGACCAACGTACCTAAGGCCACGCTGCAGTCCGGGTCCGGCGACTGGAACAACACCACCCGTTGGTTATACGATGCCTCGTACCTGCGCCTGCGCACCGCCACCCTGGGCTATACTATCCCAGTGGGCTTCACCCAACGCTACAAGGTGAACAGCCTGCGTATCTTCGTCCAGGGCCAGAACCTCTTGATTTTCACCCCTTATAAAGGCTGGGACCCCGAAGTAACGCGCTACTTCAACAACAATGAGCGCAACAACCGCAACAATTCGCAGGGTAATATCTCCTTTTCTGCCCCCTACTTGGCTAACCCGCAGAGCCGCACCTTCACTTTCGGCATCAACATGGCCCTTTAAGCGCCTTAATCCCGTACCATCATGAAAAAAGTACTGTATTGGTTGACGGCGGGTCTGCTCGCCACCGCCGCGGGGGGGTGTAATACCTTCCTCGACCCCGCTCCGGTTGACCGGCAACCGGGTGAATCATTTTTGAATACCCCTTCCAACGTTGAAGGAGTGCTGGCCGCAGCTTACGATGCCCTGCAAAGCGGTGATTTCTATGGCGGCCAGATTCAGCGCATTGGGGCTCTGTACAGCGACGATATTGACATCTCGCGGGTGACCGGGCAGTTTGTTGAGGACTTTCGCACCCGCCAGTTTGGTATCTTCAACGGGCCGGGTCGCAGTGTGTGGGGCAATGGCTATAAAACCATTTACCGCTCCAACATCGTCCTCAAAGCTATAGCTGATAACCCAACCAGCGCGCCCGCCACCGATAATGACCGGCGTAAGGGCGAGGCCTTGTTTCTGCGCGGCCTAGCGCAGTTCGAGCTGGTACGCTTTTTTGCCCTGCCCTACACGGCTGGCCCTGACAACCCCGGTATCGTGCTGCGGCTCACTCCCCCCTCTACCCAGGAGGCCACCGTGCCTATCGCGCGCTCCACGGTTGGGCAAACCTATGCCCAGATTATCAGCGACCTGAACACGGCCCTGGCGCTACTGCCAGCCAACAGCGTGCCCGGTCGGGCCAATAAGTTGGCCGCCCGCGCCATCCTGGCTCGCGTGTATTTCAACCAGGCCGACTACAGCAATGCCTTCACGCAGTCGGATGCCGCCATCACGGCGGCTACCGCAGCAGGCATTACGCTGGGTGCGGCCGACTCAACCGGCACGGTTGCTCCATTCCGTTCGGTGGGAGCTCAGTTGGCTCCAGGGGTTCTGTTCGAAATGGTGAACTCGGCCTCGGACGATGCCACAGGCGACCTGCGCAATATCTTTTACAGCACCTTCGGTCCTGCCTCGCTCACCGCCGACACGCTGGCCACCGGCCCGCTGGCGCTTCTAGAGCCCGGCGACCTGCGCCGCCGCTACCTGCTAGCCGCCGACCCCGGCGACCCCAGCAACCGCATCCCCACCTCGCTGAAGTTCCAGGGTAGCGACCCTGTGAATGTGCCCGTCGTGCGACTGGTCGAGATGTACCTGACCAGTGCCGAATCGCGGGTGCAGCGCGGCAGCTTCACTGCCGCCGACGTTCGTGCCGACCTCAATACCGTGCGCACCCACGCTGGCCTGGCTCCCGATAACACTACCACCGATGGGACTCAACTGCTCACCAAAATCCGCAATCAGCGGCGGGTGGAGCTGCTGTTTGAAAACGACCGGTTCCACGAGCTGCGCCGTTTAAAGTCGACCAATATCCGCGGACGTTCTTATAATGACTCTTCGGCGCTGTTGAAAATCCCGGCTAGCGAAACTAGCGCCAACCCGGCCATCGTGCAGAATTAATCTGTCGACGATTTTAAGCTAGCAAGAAGGCGGCTTCCTCACGGAAGCCGCCTTTTTTGGCACTCCCCTCCTCCAACTTCGAACAGGATAGAGTCTTTGGTGAAACATCCCCGGCAAGCCGGGTGACTGTTGACAGTCCGAATTTCAGCGGTAGACTGAAAGGTTTTTGGTTATCGTATTCAGCAGGTTTCAGCTGAAAGCTTTTTTTGGTATCGGTGGCTGTAAAGGCGGAGAAGCGGAAACGCAACCCTTCAGGCTTGCAGTATGAACGAAGTCCATGCCAAAATGCCGAAGAATCGCAGCTCAGCGATTCTATTCTGAATCCAGAGAATTGTTCTACCGCATTTTCAGTGTAGCATATCAACGCGGACCTTGACGTTGGTTGCCGGAAGGCGGGCAGGTGGCAAATACAACGACCTTATTGCTTATCCGTAGCCAGAAAGCCGCACATCTGAACCCGCTAAAATATTGCCCAGAAATTCGACTAGTAAGACAAAAAAAGGTCCGACGCTTCTGCGTCGGACCTTTTTAGATTTAGCGGGGAGAGCTTACAGCAGCACCACTTTACGGGTAGCTACACGGTCGCCAACCTGAACGCGTACCAGGTAGGTACCAACGGCAATCGAATTGGATGACAGGTTCACTGTTTGCACTCCGCTGTGCATCTGGCCGTTGGCCAGCACCCGCACCTGACGACCCATCAGGTCAGTCAGCACCACATTAACCTGCTCGTTGGCATTCTGCACGTTGTAGGCAACGGTAGCAGTACCGGCGGCGGGGTTAGGGTACACGCTCATGGCTACCGAAGCTTCGTCGGCGGCTTTGGTACCCAGGGTTACTACGCTAAAAGCAGCGCGCTGCGTGCCGGCAATGGCAGCAAAGTCCACCATGTTGGCATTAGCCAAGTTGCCGCCGTTGGCCGTGGGGGGGTTGGTGCTTTGCGGAATAAAGTCAGACGACAGGTAATCGCCACCAGCATTGTTCTGCAGGGCAAATACGCCAATCGAACCGGGGGTGGTTACGCCCAAGGCCGTGCGGTCGAGTTCGATTTCCCAGCCGAACGAGCCGGCGGCACCGTAGTTGGCGCTGCTGTTAGGCAGCACGTTGCCGGGGTTGGTGAGGATTTTACCGTCGCTCGAGTTCTTGTAGGCCATGCGGGCGCCGGCCAAACGAATAAAGGCACCGATGGCTGCCGTCGCGGGTACCGTGGTAGCCGCGCCGCTATTGGGCAGGTCAACCAAGTCTTTGTCGGATGCAGCAGTAGCCGAGGTGTAAATAATAGCCTGCGAGGTAACAGTACCAGCGGCGCCACCAGGCCCCGAGCCATTGCCTTTAACAGCCAATGCAAAGTCGGGGGCGATATCCATTTTGGCCACCATGCCACCGAATGACGTGCTGGCGGGAGTCGGTACCGGCAGCGAGGCCGGGGATGCCGAAGCGCCGGTTACGTTCGGCAAATCGAGGTAAAGTTGGAACGAGTTACCGCCGTTTTCAACGGTGCCGCCCACGAAGAAATACACCTTGGTGGCGGTGTTAGCGGCGTACAGGCTTAGCAGGCCCCAGTCGCCAAAACCACGGGGGCTGGTGAATTTGCCAAGCAGTACATATTTGCCGGTGTTAGCGGCACCAATTTCGGCGGCGGTCAGGACGCCATCGACGGCAATCTGGGCTTGGGCGTTAAGCGAGCCAGCAGCCAGCAGTGCACCGGCAGCGAGAGTAAAGACTTTTTTCATGGGAATGAAAATTAGAAAAAAAAGTGAAGTGGGAAGTAAAATTCATTGGTTGTGCTTTACGCACCGGCCGGAGCGGATGTTATCAGCAGCGAGGTAAAAGTAACGATTCAAGTGGTATTAGCCGCATCTTGTTACGATGGAATCGGGTTTTTTGAAAAATATTTTGTTGCAAACGTTTGTGCATTGTGGAAAGAAACTACGTATCGCCTTCGACTATTACTTTCGTCTTCCCACTCTCTATTCGAAGCCTGATGATTCTGATTGCCGATGGCGGCTCAACAAAGTGCAGCTGGTGCCTGCTCGACGATGCACATAACCGTATGCACTTTAACACCGAAGGCTACAATCCGGACTTTATGGATACGGCTGCCATCACCGCTTCGCTCGGCCATAGTCTGCCCGACACCTTGCCGGTCGACCAGATTCGGGACGTGTATTTCTATGGGGCCGGCGTGTCGTCGGGCCAGAAGGGCAAGGTGATTGCGGCGGCGTTGCACCAGGTTTTTCCGCAGTGCCGCGCCCACGTTACAGAAGATTTGCTGGCGGCGGCCCGCGCCGTGCTGGGCCACAAGCCGGGCTTCGCGGCCATTCTTGGCACGGGCACGAACAGTTGCCTCTACGACGGCAAGAAAATCATCTATAACGTGGACTCGCTGGGCTATTTCCTCGGCGACGAGGGCTCGGGCTCGTACTTCGGCAAGCGGCTGTTGCGTGACTACCTGCGCGGCCTGCTGCCCGATGGTCTGCAGGAAGCTTTCCGCGATACTTACAACTTGGGTTCGCGCAACGATGTGCTCGACCGGCTCTACAACCAGCCGTTGCCCAACCGCTACCTGGCCAGCTTCGCCAAATTTGCCTACGACCACAACAACGTCAGCTACTGCCGCGACATCGTAGTGGAAGGCTTCGAGGCATTTTTCCAGAACTTAGTGCTGCACTATCCCCGCTACAAGGAATACTCGTTCAACTGCGTGGGCTCGGTGGGCTACAATTTCCGCGACGTGCTGACGCAGGTAGCGCGCGGACACGGAATGGAAGTCGGCAAAATTATTCGCTCACCCATCGACGACCTGGTCACGTTTCATGAGCAGGAAAACTGAGCGAACTGCTCGCCACACAACCATCGAAAAGGCCCGTCCGGATAATCCGGACGGGCCTTTTCGTATTCAGGATGCGTTGAATTAATCTACCAACAGGCGAATAGTTTGCTGGCGCCCGTCGGTGCGCAGCTGCACTATGTACACGCCGGGGGCCAAGCCGTCGAGGCCTAGCTCACGAGTGTGCGGGCCGGCCGGCTCGCGGCCGGCTTCGACGGTGCGCACCGCCTGGCCCAGCACGTTGCGTACGCTCAGCTGCACGCTGCCTGGCGTGGGCAGCTCGTAGCGCAATTGGGTGTGGCGATTGGCCGGGTTGGGAACCAAGGCCAAGTGCAGCGGGTCGATATCGACAGCCGGGCGGGTGGCCAGGGCGACGCGGGCAATGCGGGTGGTGGTGTACACGGCAAACTCGCCGGGACCGAGCGTGAGGAGGTCGTTGGGGTTGGCCACGGTGATGCTGTCGCCTGTGAGGTAGTTGTACCACTTGCCGGCCTGCTGAAACGCCGGGTCGAGCTGGTTGTCGAACAAGCCAAAGTTGCCCACGATGGTGACGTTGAGCCCCGGGCCGGTGAGGTGCATCACCTTGTTGCCGGGGGCCAGCTGGCCCGAATAGGTGGCGGTGGCGTAGCCGGGGTGGCGGCGCAGCGCGGCCAGGTTGGCGTAGGTATCATGCAGATGGCGGCGGTTGGCATCCTGCAGGTAATTCCAGCGAATGGGCTTGGCCCCGGTGCGGCCGTTCTGGTTGATGTCGACGTCGTAACCCAACTCGCCAAACTGCCAAACCATTTTCGGGCCGGGAATGGGCAGGAAGAAGGCGGCATTCATCTCCTGGCGAGCCAGAGCTGTAGGCAGATTGCGGATGTTGTAGTTCGCGCCGTCGCTAAGGCCGCTGTTCAGCGCATCGAACATAAGGCGCTGCTCGTCATGGCTTTCCATGTAAGTGACCAGGCCGGGCAGCTGCCAGCCCCGATTGGCATAAAAGCCGGAGTTGAAGTTTGAATTGGAGGCGCGGCCCTGGCCGGCCTGGTTGTAGTTGTAGCTCAGGTTGCCCCACAGCATCATACCGGCGTTGGCCAGCACAGTTTCCTCACTATTGTCGGCAAAGTGCTCCAGAATGACATAGGTGCCGGCCCGGTTGGCCTGCATGTGGCTGTAGTAGTCCATCCAGATATTGATGCGCGACTGGTCGTAGCGACCCCATTGGGCAACGTTGCTACCCGAGTTCACCTGCGTAAAGCCCTTGCTTAGGTCGAAGCGGTAGCCGTCGATGTGGTACTCATTCACCCAGAAGTCCATCACATTCTTGCTGAAGGCGCGGGTGAAGGGGCTTTCGTGGTTGAAGTCGTTGCAGACGTTGTAGGGGTGGGTGGCTACGCGGTTGTACCAGGGGTTGTCGAGGGTGGGGCCACCGCCGTCGGCGTACATCTGCACCATCGGACTCTGACCGCAGGAATGGTTGAGCACCATATCGAACACCACGGCCATGCCGCGACGGTGGGCCTCATCGATGAAGCGCTTGAGGTTGTCTTTGGTGCCGTAGTACTTATCGGGCGCGAAGTAGAAGCTGGGGTTGTAGCCCCAGCCATCGTTGCCCTCAAACTCGTTCACCGGCATCAGCTCCACGCAGTTGATGCCCAGGCGCTGGATGTATGCCAGGGTGTCTTTCAGGGTCTGATAGTCGTGACGGGCAATGAAGTCGCGCACGTGTAACTCGTAGACCACTAGGGCGGACTGGGCCGGGCGCACGAAGTTGTTCACCTGCCAGGTGTAGGTCGGCTGGCTGGTTTGCAGGGTCGACATAATGCCGGTTTGCCCGGCCGGGTAGCGCAAGCCGGGGTAGGTAATGGCCGGAATCGAGCGGTCGTTGGCAGGGTCGAGTACCTTTTCGGTGTAAGGGTCGGCCACACGCAGGGTGCCGTCGATGAGGTACTGGTAAGCGTATTCCTGGCCGGACACCAAGCCATTAAGCTGCACCCACCAGATTTTGCCATCGGCGGTCTGGTTCATAAAGCTGGCATTGGTGGGCTGGAAGTTGTTGAACTCACCGACGGCGTACACAAACTGTTTGTTGGGCGCGGTGAGGGCCAGAATGGCCGAGGTGCCGCCGGCCAGATAAGTTACGCCTTCGTGCGCGCCGGCAGGTAGCGCGGCCACATTCACGGCCGGGTGCACAATAAATACCACCGAGTCGGTAACGGCGGCCGGGCCGCTGCCCGCCTTGAGCAGCAGCACATTGCGGCCGGCCTGGCTGGGCGTGACGGTACCCGTTATGCTAGTGGCTCCAGCAGCAGTAGCCACCGGGCTGCCGTTAAAAGTCAGGCTGAGGTTGGCAGTCTGTGCACTTTCGCCGCTTACGCTAATGGCCGTGTTGGCCACTACAAACTGAGGACTGGCCGAATGCGAAGGGCTAGTGATGCGTACGGCAGGGCCGCCCTGATACACGTCGATAAAGATATCGCCGCCATCGGCAGCGCGGCCCACCACCGAGCCGCTGCCGTTCTTGAAAATCATGCCCAGGCGCAAAATGGTTTCGTTGGCGGGCACCGGGTAAAAGGTGCGGGGCGTGAAGGTAATGCGGTAGAGGTTAGGGTTGTTGGCGTCGCGGGTCATAAGTGCGGCTGGGTCAGGCTGGCCGAAGCTGGGGCTTCTGACGTTGCGCCAAGTAGTGTTGCTGGCGCTGAGATTGGTCACGGTGCCGGTCCATATGTACACGTCACCCGAAAAGTTATTGAGCCCGGCGTTGCCTTGCGAAGCATCGAAGGTGATGGTGACCGAGGTGTTCTCCGTGAAGAAAACCGGCTGGGTGGTCACCACTTGGGCCTGGGCCGTCCAGGCCAGCAGCACGAGCAGCAGCCCGGTGAAGCGTCGAAGTGTTTGCATCGGATGAGAAGAGTGGGGTTTGAAATGGATTGAAACGATAAGACGAAAAAGGCAGCAGGAAGTTCACGCCGGTTAATTGCGGAAACGTTTGCCACGGAAATAATCAATTAATTGTCCGGGCATGTAACAGCGCAATGTACGGACTGGCAGGCAAATGCCAGTAATTTTAGTTGCTACGGGTGACTTATTTTTTATCCCGGCAGCTCAAAAATGACCAGTACCGACCTGGCATCACTAGGAATTAAGGCGGCACGGCATTTCATCGTCAAACTGGATTTTATCGACATGCTGGCACGTTGAAACGGGCAGGGCGGGATGTCGCTTCGGCAACCCCGTGCCCGGGCCGCGGCAGCTTATTCGGCCGTTGCGACGACCGTAGGCCAGCAATGCACGTACTTTTGCAACCCTTCGCCCTGAAAACCGGTCGATAGTGCAGGCAGCCGCCTGCCCAAAATGCGCAGCCCCGCCACCCGGGCCCGCGCCCAAACCCCCTGAACCATGAACGTAGGAGATAGAGTCCGGCTCCTGACCGGCACCGAAGAAGGCATCGTTACCCGCCTGCTCGACAGCGAGCTAGTGGAAGTCGCCATCGATAACGACTTCACCATTCCCGTGCTGCGGCGCGAAGTAGTAGTGGTAGCCCAGGAAGAAGGCAAGAACTTCGACCGCGCCGCCCCCGATTACGGCCCCGGCCAGACGCCCGGCAAAAACGCTAACGCCAGCAAGAAAGACAACAGCAAACGCGCCGCCCAACCCAGCGGCCCGCCGCGCCCCCCGCAGCCCAGCCTGCAGGAAGCACTCGCGGCGGTAGCTTCGAGCGGAGCCGGGATGGCCCGGCCGGCCGGCGGCCCCGGCGCGGGCAGCAAGCAGCCCGCCGCGGCCAAGGGGCTGTTCCTGGCGCTGGTGCATCAGTCGCCAGAGCTGCTGGGCGTTACGCTCATCAACAACACCGAGGCTGAAGTACTGTATACTTACGGCGAGGAAACCAACGCCCGCCCCTACCGCGCCCTGGCCGCCGACAAGCTCGGCCCGAAAGCCACGACCAAGCCCCTCTCCTTCCTGCACCTGAAGGATTTTGAAGCCTGGCCAGCCGCCATTTTCCAGCTGCTGCCCACCCGGCCCAACGGCGAAGCCGCCTATGAGCTGCTTACCAAGCGGCAAGCATTCAAAGCCAGCACGTTTTACAGCAGCCAGCGGCCGGCCCCCGTCATCGGGAAGGATGCCTACCTGTTTCAGCTCGATGAAAAGGCCGCCGAAGCCATTGCCCCCGCGCAACTGGCCCTGGAAGCCCCTGCCCCCACCGCCGAGCCAGCCAAACCAGCCGGCGTAGATGCTGCCGCCCTCAAGGCCCAGCTCTCGGGCGATGCCCCGGCCAGGCCGGCGGCCGTGGTAGCAGCCGCTGCTCCGGCCAGGCCGGCCGCGCCCATCGTGGCACCGCCGCACGAGGTGGACCTGCACCTGGAAGCCCTGCGCCCCGACAACGCCGAGGAACTGAGCAACACCGCCATCCTGCGCCTGCAGCTCGATGCGTTTGAGGACGCGCTGAGCCGCGCCCTGGCCACCAACATGCACGAAATCGTATTCATCCACGGCATGGGCAACGGAGTGCTGCGTAAGGAAATTCACCGCCAGCTGAGCCGCAACAAGGACATTAAGTTCTTCGAAGATGCCCGCAAGGAGAAGTTCGGCTTCGGGGCCACGCTGGTGCGGCTGAAGTAGCGCGCTGCTTAGCTACGTAAGAAGCCTCTGGCCACTTGGTCGGGGGCTTTTTTGTACCCACATGGGCAGCAATGGGACGGCGCCCCAGCGCCCGCCACACAACGCGGCTGGGCTTAAAAGCACTGAAACATGTCAGCATCTGGATGGTGCTTTGCCTTGCTGGCGGAGCAGGCACTCGTTTTATTTTTCCCTTCGCTCAGGTGAAGCACCGCTTCTTTGCTTGCCGCTGGCTGTTGCTGACGCTCCTGGTCGCTTGCTTTGGCATTGCCCACCGTCCGTGCCACGTTGTTGGGCAGCAATCCCAACTGTGAAGCCGTGCGGATTTTCATTCCACCAATTCGTGGTGAGCCCGTGCCGGCAGGGACTGGACCGAATGGCTGGGCTGCTGGTATTTGCTTCCAGGTGAACCCTGCTGACCAACACTTCTAATAAATAGTATAGCAATACCTGAAAATAGTCTATTGAGCACACTATTCAGGAGGTTACATTTTAAGTAACGAAGGGTTTATGCCGTCTAAAAGGGTCTGTCACGTTACTTGTTTTTACTAAATAATATACTGATAATGAATAATATAAGAAAGGTGTTACGATAGTGCCAGCATTGGTAACGAGGGGACTAACAGTGGAGTGGCATACGCCTGCTACTTGCGGCGTCATCGGGCTTTGGCACTGCCGGAGCCGGATGGCAGGTCATGTATTCATTTTCACTCAACCCCTCAATTTAGCTGGTTATGACAACTCCCTTACCTCCCTTGCACACCCCCCGGCGGGGCGGCCAACTGGCCTTTTTCCAACGGCCATGGCTGCTAGCCCTGCTGGCGGCGCTGGGCATTGCCACTCTGAACCCGCAACGTAGCCAGGCCCAGCTGGCCGCCAGCTATGCGTTTGGCAAAAGCACCACCACCTTCAGCCCGCTGGCGGGCGGCACGCCCGCCCCCACCGCTACCCCCGTGCTGCTCGTGGACACCGGCAACACGCCGGCCCTGCCGCTCGGCTTCACGTTCCGGTTCGAAGGCGTGAACTATACCTCGGTAGTGGCAACTTCGGATGGCTACCTGTCCTTCAACCCCAACGCGGCCACCGCCGGCTCCGATTATGGCAACGACTTGGCCACCGTGCACCAGGGCAACGACCCGCTGGTAGCGGGACTTTGGGACGACCTCGGCGGGACGCAGCCCGGTGCGGCGGCCAGCTACGTGCTCACCGGAACCGCGCCCAACCGGGTGTTCACCTTCGAGTGGCTGAACTGGGGCTGGAACTACTCGGCCACTGCGGGCAGCGTATCGTTTCAGATTAAGCTGCACGAGGGCACCAACCAGGTAGAAATGGTTTATCGCCCCGAGGCCGGGGCCACCAACAGCCCCAGCGCTTCGGTAGGCCTGCGCTCGGTGGGCGGTACCGGGGCGGGTACCTTCCTCTCGGTGAGCGACCTGAGCGCCGCGGCCGTGGCCAGCAGTGCCGTGGCCTACAACAGCATCGCGGTGCAGCCGACGGCGGGACTCACATTCACCTTCACGCCCACGGCCTGCGCGGTGCCGCCCGTTTACGCGGCCCTGCCCATCAGCCAGAGTTTTGAAGCCACCTGGACTGATGCCTGCGCCACGCGCAACGCAGCAGGCCCGAGCTGGCGCAGCACGCCGCTGCTGGGCGATAATTCGTGGCGGCGCGACGACGACGGCGCGGCGGCGTTCTGGCAGAACCCGACGGGCTACCTGCCCACGCCCGTGGCCAGCCAAGGCAGCCACGCGGCCGTGTTTCACAGTTCCTACGCGGCGGGCACCACCGGCAGCCTGGACCTGTACGCCAACCTGAGCGGAACCGGCACCAAGCTGCTGACCTTTGATTACTCCAACAACGTCGCCGGCACCAACGCCGACCACCTGGATGTACTCCTGAGCACCGATGGTGGGGCCACTTTCAGCACCACGCCCCTACTGACAGCGGGCTCGACGGGCAGCACTGGCTATACGGGGCAGACGGTAGTGATACCCAGCACGTCGGCCACCACGGTTATCCGCTTTGTGGCCACCGGCGACTACGGCTACAGCGACATCGGCCTCGACAACGTGGCGCTAACCGCCGCTACCTGCCCCCCACCTACGGCCCTCGTGGCCAGCAGCATCACCAGCACCTCGGCCAACCTGACTTTTACGGCCGCCAGCGGGGCTACTTCCTACGTGGTGACCTACACCCGGCAGGGCAGCGCCGCCCAGACAGTGAGCACGACGACCTCGCCGGTAGCCCTGAGTGGCCTTACGCCGGCCTCAGTGTACACGGCTTCGGTGGTGACGAACTGCGGCGGGGGTGCTACCTCGGCGGCCACGACGACCATCACCTTTACTACGACCCCGGCCAACGACTTGTGTGTCAGCGCGCCGGCCCTTACGCTGGCCAATGTCTGCACGGGCACTCCCGGTACGGTAGGCGGTGCTACTACTTCGGCGGCCGATGGCAAGCTGGACGTGTGGTTTACTTTCAGCGCCAGCAGCACGGAGCACCACGTGGTGGTGACGCCGGTGGCCGGCGCGACGATTAGCGCCGTGACGGAGATTTACGGGGGCAGCACCTGCCCCGGCAGCAGTGCGACGCCGCTGGTGTACAATTCGAGCAGCGCCGACACCTACCTGACCGGCCTGACGCCCACGCAGGTGTACTACGTGCGGGTGTATGATTTCTATAACCTCCCATTGTCGCCCACGGCGGGCGCGTTCACCGTTTGCGTAACCCGGCCGGCCACGCCTACGCCTGCCAACGATTTGTGCGCTAATGCCCAGGTGATAACGCCGGCTACGCCCTGCGTGGGCACTACGGGCACCGTGGGCGGCGCGCTGGCCGCTCCCGCGCTCGACGTCAACGACGACGTGTGGTACAGCTTTGTGGCGACCAGCACCCGGCACAACATTCTGGTGACGCCTACAGCTGGGGCCAGCCTCGTGACACAGGTATATACCAGCGCCTGCCCCGGCAGCACGAATGCCGCCCTCATTAGCAATGCCAGCTCGAATAATACGTTGATAACTGGCCTCACGACGGGCCAAACCTATCGCGTGCGGGTATTCAATTTCTACAGCGCCTCCGGCTTTCTGTCACCCGCTGCCGGGGCCTTTACCATCTGCGTTGACCGGCCCACCGGAACGGCTACCCGCAGCGGCCTGCAAGCCGACCAGGTGAGCCTGTATCCGAACCCAGCCCACGCGACGGCCACCCTGCTGGTGGCGCCGGTTGCCAATGTGGCCACCGCTACCGCCGTGCTGCTCGACGGCCTGGGCCGCAACGTATGGCAGCGCGCTTTGCCCCTCACGGGCACGGGCATTCATGCGGAGCTGGACCTTCGCGCCTTGCCTGCGGGCGTGTATACCCTGCGGCTGCAGGCCGGGAGCAATTCGCCCGTTACCAAGCGCCTCACGCTCGAATAGAGCCTTTTGGTCTGGGTATCTGCTGCCGGAGGCTAGGAACTCCTGGCAGTAACGCACACTGGCTAACGTGGTTTTCAGACAAACGACGCAGGGGCGGGGGCAAGCCCTACCGGGTACGACCCCGCCCCTACGTCGTTTGTCTGTACGCTGATATCGAAGCTACTCAATATCAACCTGTAATGACGTTCGCATGAGACACTTTTACTGTATGCTCGGCGTGGGGCTGTTGCTGGCGGCCCCGGCCGGAGCCCAGGACCTGACCAATGCCGGGGCGGCCCTTACGGTGCAGGCCGGGGCCACGCTTTACGCGGGCACTGGCGGGCTCGCCAACCAGGCCGGCAGCACCCTCACCAACCAGGGCACCCTGCGCGTGGATGGGCCGCTGGCCAACGCCGGCACCTTTGACCTGGGCGCGGGCACGCTGGAAGTGCGGGGGGACTTCGCCAACACCGGCACCCTCGCTCCTGGCAGCAGCCCGGTAAGCTTCGCCGGGGCGGCCGACCAGCTGCTCACCCCCGGCGGGTCCACGCTATACCAGCTGCTGCTGAACAAGCCCACCGCCGGGGCCAACACCCTGCGCCTGGCCGGCGACCTGACCGTCAGCAACGCCCTCACGCTCGTAAGCGGCCTGGTGAATACCAAAAACGGCGCGGCTCTGAACACGCTACGCTTGCCCAACGGGGCGGTGCTGAGCGGCGAGGCCACGGGGCGCTACGTGCTCGGTGCGCTTGCAATCACGCGCAACAGCGTGAGCGGGGCGGCCGTCGACTTCGGCCACGGGGCCGTGCTCGACCCGACAACCAATAACCTGGGCACGGTAGTAATTACGCGCACGGCCGGCCTGCTTACGCCCGACGTGAGCTTTGGCCAGAACCTGAACAACGCCGGCCTGAAGGGCATCGACCGCATCTGGACGGTGGCCCCCGCCACCCAGCCCAGCGCCGCCGTACAGCTGACGCTGCGTTGGCTGCCCGACAACGACAACGGCCTGGCCAGCTTCAGCCAGGCGCGCGTGTACCAACAGCTGGCCGCTGGCCAGGCCTGGGCCCCGCTGGGCGCGCCTACCAACGCCAGCACCCGCAGCATCGGGGCCAGCCCGACCACGCTCAGCCGCTTCACGGTGAGCAATGCGGCTAACCCGCTGCCGGTGGTGCTGCTCGACTTCGCGGCCCGCGCTGAAGGACCGGCCACCGTGCGCCTGGCCTGGGCTACGGCGCAGGAGCTGCACAATGCCGGCTTTGCGGTCGAGCGCAGTCTGGATGCCCGCGCCTTTTTCGCCATTGGCACGGTGGCCGGGGCCGGCACCAGCACCGCCCGCCACGACTACAGCTGGCTCGATGGCCGACTGCCGGCGGGGGCCACGCTGCTCTACTACCGCCTCCGCCAGACCGATGCCAGCGGCGACATCACCTACTCGCCGGTGCGCACCGTGGCCCTGACGCCCCAGGCGGCCGGGTTTGTGATGTACCCCACCCGCGTGGCGAGCGGGCAAACGGCCACCTACCTCTACACCGGCCCGGCGGAGGCCGGCCGGCTGGAGATTCTCAACGTCATCGGGCAGGTGCTGGGCACCGTGGTGCTGGATGGGCGCACCCAGGGCGAGGTGCCCCTGGCCGGCCTGGCCACGGGGGCTTATTTCCTGCGCTATACCGGGCCGGCCGGCTGCTTCACCACCCGCTGCGTGGTGGAATAAGCGCCGCGCGCCGGCCAACTCAACTTTTTAAGCCATTCCAACTATGTACTGCTTCATGAAACACGCATCTATTTTCCGGCGCGGGCTGCTGCTCGCCCTGCTGGCCACGGGTGGCCAGGCGGCCCTCGCCCAAGGCGTGGGCATCGGCACCCCCACCCCCGATGCTTCGGCGGCGCTCGACATCGTGAGTACCAGCAAGGGCCTGCTCGTGCCCCGCGTGGCCAATGCCACGGCCCTGGCCACGCCCGCCACCGGCCTGCTGGTGTTTCAGACGGGCAGCCCGGCCGGCTTCTACTACAATGCGGGGACGCCCGCCGCCCCGGCCTGGACCTTCCTCAACCCCGCGGCAGCCGGCGACAACCTGGGCAACCACACCGCTTCACAGGCCCTGAACCTGCAAGCCAATGCCCTGACTGGCAGCGGGGCCAGCATTGGGGCGGTGGTGGGCCTGGGCGTGCGGGCCGATGGGGGCCTGAACCTGGGCCAGAATACCAACGATAACCTGTTTATCGGCTATCAGGCCGGCCAAGCCAACTCGGCCGGCCACGACAACCTGTTCAGTGGCTACCGCAGCGGCTTGAGCAATACGACGGGCAGCTACAACCAGTTCGCGGGCACGTTCAGCGGCCAAGCCAACACGAGCGGCAACTACAACCACTTCAGCGGCTTTCAGAGCGGGGCCAGCAACACCACCGGTTCGGGCAACCTATTCAGCGGCTACCAGAGCGGCCGCTTCAACACCACCGGTAACCAGAACCTGTTCAGCGGTTACCAAAGCGGCCAGTCCAACACCACCGGCAGCGACAACTTGTTCTTCGGCACCTACAGCGGCCAGAACAACACCACCGGCGCGGGCAACCAGTTCAGCGGCACGCAGAGCGGCTATAGCAACACCACCGGCTACGACAACCATTTCAATGGCTACCAGAGCGGCTATGCCAATACCACCGGCCACGACAACCAGTTCCTGGGCTACCAGAGCGGCCAGAACAACACCACGGGCAGCTACAACCTGTTCAGCGGCACCTTTAGTGGCCAGGCCAACACCACGGGCAACTACAACCAGTTCAGCGGCACCTACAGCGGGGCCAACAATACCACCGGCGCGGCCAACCTGTTCAGCGGCTACGGCAGCGGGCAGTTCAACACTACCGGCAACCAGAACCTGTTCAGCGGTTACCAGAGTGGCTACTCGAACACCACCGGCAGCAACAACCTGTTCCTGGGCACCTACAGCGGCCTCAGTAACATGACCGGCACCGACAACCTGTTCTTCGGCACCCAGAGCGGCAACTACAACACCACCGGCACCTACAACCAATTCAGCGGCACGCAGAGCGGCTATTCGAACACAACCGGCAGCAATAACCTGTTCAGCGGCTACCAGAGCGGGGCCAACAACACCACCGGCAGCTACAATCTGTTCAGCGGATTTAAGAGCGGGTACAGCAACACCACCGGCGCCAGCAACCTGTTTCTGGGCTACCAGAGCGGCCAGAGCAACACGACGGGCCACGACAACCAGTTTTTCGGTTCCAACGTCGGCCAGAGCAACACCACCGGCCACGACAACCTGTTCAGCGGGGCCAGCAGCGGCCAGAGCAACACCACCGGCAGCTACAACCAATTCAGCGGGGCCAGCAGTGGCCGCAACAACACCACCGGCTCCAACAACCTGTTCAGCGGCTCGTACAGCGGCGCGGCCAACACGACCGGCAGCTTCAACCTGTTCAGTGGCGCCGACAGCGGCGAGAGCAATACCACTGGTGGCGACAACCTGTTCAGCGGATACCAGAGCGGCACCAGCAACACCACCGGCAGCTCCAACCTGTTCAGCGGGTCGTACAGCGGCCTGAGCAATACCACCGGCGCGGGCAACCTGTTCCTCGGCACCAGCAGTGGCTACTCCAACACCACCGCCGACAACAACCAGTTCATCGGCTTCCAGGCCGGCTACCGCAACACCACCGGCAACCAGAACCTGTTCAGCGGGGGCCTCAGCGGCTTCAACAACACCACCGGCCACGACAACTTGTTCAGCGGCTACCAGAGCGGCACGGCCAACACCACCGGCAGCTATAACCTGTTCAGCGGCACCAACAGCGGCCAGGCCAACACCAGCGGCTCGGCCAACCAGTTCAGCGGCTACAACAGCGGCTTCAGCAATACCACGGGCAGCACCAACCAGTTCAGCGGCTACCAGAGCGGCTACTCCAACACCACGGGCGGCGGCAACCAATTCAGCGGCGCCCAGAGCGGCTACGCCAACACCACGGGCTACACCAACCTGTTCAGCGGTTACAAGAGTGGCTATTTCAACACCACGGGTAATGAAAACCAGTTCGTGGGCTATCAGGCCGGCTACTCCAACACCACCGGCGGCCTGAACCTGTTCAGCGGCAACAAAAGCGGCTATGGCAACACGACGGGCTCCCGCAACGTGTTCAGCGGCTACTTCAGCGGCTATGCCAACACCACCGGCAGCAGCAACCAGTTCAGCGGTTACGTGAGCGGCGGCAACAACTTGACTGGCAGCAACAACCTGTTCAGCGGCTACCGCAGCGGCGCGAGCAACACCACCGGCAACAACAACCAGTTCATCGGCTACTTCAGCGGCAACGCCAACACCACCGGCAGCAACAGCCAGTTCCTGGGCTACCGCAGCGGCGCGGTCAACACCACCGGCACCGAAAACCAGTTCAGCGGCTACGAGAGCGGCCAGGCCAACACCACAGGCGGCGCCAACCAGTTCAGCGGCTACCAGGCCGGCTACTCCAACACCACGGGCGGCGTGAACCAGTTCGACGGCAACAAGAGCGGCTACTCGAACACCACGGGCAGCATCAACCAGTTCAGCGGCTACTTCAGCGGCTACGGCAACACCACGGGCCACGACAACCTGTTCAGCGGCTACACCAGCGGCCTGAGCAACACGACGGGCAGCTACAACCAGTTCAGCGGCCACAACAGCGGCCTCGCCAACACCACGGGCGGCAGCAACCTGTTCGGCGGCTACAACAGCGGCCAGGCCAACACCACGGGCAGCAACAACCAGTTTCTGGGCTACCAGAGCGGCCAGTACAACACGACGGGCGGCGACAACACGGCCCTGGGCTCCAACAGCGGCCCGGCCAGCGGCAGCGGGGCCCTCACCAACGCCACCGCCCTGGGTGCCAACGTGAGCCTGACCCAGAGCAACACCGTCATCCTGGGCAACGGGGCCGACGTGGGCATCCGTACGCCCACGCCCACCGCCGCCCTCGACGTGAACGGCAGCACCCGCCTGCGCGGCCTCACCGGCACCGGCACCCGCGCCGTAGTGGCCGCCGCCGACGGCACCCTGGCCCCGGCCGCCGCCGGCAGTATGCTAGCCCGCCTGGCCAGCGCCCAGAGCGGCACCGCCGTCATCGGCGGGGGCGCGGCCGGCGTGAATACGTATACCATCACCTTCCCCGTGGCCTTTGCGGCCGCGCCCGGCCAGGTGCTGGTCACGGTGCGCACGGCCGCGGGCCAAACCTACACCGATACCTTTTCGGCCACCACGCGTGAAATCACGGCCACCAGCTTTAAGGTGAATGTATACCGGGTCGAAAGCGCCGGGGCCGCGTGGGGCCAGAACCTCCAGGTGGACTGGATGGCCGTTCCGTAGGGCCACCGGCCGTCGGATTCTCCCGCCCACCCGGCAACCCTACCCCCGCCGGTGCCCCGCTCCGGCCGTAACTGAAGATGCCCCCGGCCCTGTGGTCGGGGGCTTTTTCGTGGGCAGCCTGCCAGGCATTTAGAGCCGTTTCCAGGTTCGTGTACCGTAGGATGCGGGGCTTGTCCCCGCCCGTCGTTGAACGACTTGTTCGGGTATCGTTCAACGACGGGCGGGGACAAG
>JANXMN010000271.1 GCA_025354605.1 Hymenobacter sp.
CGAAGCATCTCTACCGCTTCGTTCGGGCCGTTCAACGAAGCGGTAGAGATGCTTCGACAAGCTCAGCATGACAGATGCAGGTGGTATATTTTGTTGAAAATTCGCCCTATTCGCCGGGGCTCAGCAGGTAGTCCAGTTCGATGACGGTCTGGTTGTGTTGCAGCAGCGCGTCGAGGTAATCGGTGCGCAGGCGCAAGGCCCGGTCCAGATTGAGCAGGTACTCGGTATAGCCGTTCTCGCCGGCCTGGAAGGCTTTGGTGGCCACGCGGGTGATGACGGCCGCTTGTGGTAGGCCGGTTTTCTCGTAGAACAGCAGGCGCTGCTGCTGCTCGGCGCGTTGCGCCAGCAGTTCGTCCACCCGCCCGGCCAACTCGGCCTGGTAGCGCGTGAGGCCGGTTTGGGCCACCTTTTCCTGCAAGCGGGCGGCCTGCACCCGTGCCCGCTGCGGCCCCGGAATCAGGGGCACCGCCACGGTGGCTTGCACGCCCTGGAACCGGTCACCGCTGCCATAGGTGCGCGTGACCCCGTCCACCACCTGCGGGCCGATGATGGATTGGTTGAAGTAGCC
The DNA here is from genome assembly GCA_025354605.1 of Hymenobacter sp. Lineage (GTDB taxonomy): Bacteria > Bacteroidota > Bacteroidia > Cytophagales > Hymenobacteraceae > Hymenobacter. The sequence goes on from JANXMN010000271.1 coordinate 569, forward strand.
CACGCTCAGCCCCGGCTTGCCCTGCGCCTGCGTCACGCGGGTTTCGGCTTGGGCCACGGCCACTTGCTGCCGCAACACTTGCGCCAGCATGCTACGGGCCAGTGCCGCCGTGTCCCCCGCCGCTACGATGGCGTTGGGCACCAAAGGCGTGAGGGTGCTGTCGGCGACCGTCACTGGCTGCACGGTTTGCAGCAAAGCCTGCAACTGCCGCTCCGCTACCCGCTGCTCGGTGCGGGCCTGTGCCAGCCGGACGCGGGTTTCGCCCTGCTGCACCAGCGCGGTGGCCACTTCCAGCCGGGCGGTTTCGCCGGTGCGAAAGCGCAGCTGCGCGGCCCGCACAAACGCCGTGTACAGGCTGTCCTGCGACCGTAGGGTGTGCAGGCGGTGCCGGGCGTGCACGGCGGCCTGGTACTGCAGGCGTACCTGCCGGCGCACGTCGGCGCGGGCCAGGCCCAGCTGCTGCTCCTTGGTGGCCACCTGCGCCCGGGCCAGGGCCGTGAGCGTGCCGTAGTACCCCGGCCAGGCCAGCGGCTGCGTGATGGTGAACAGGTTGTCTTTATGGATAGAGTTATACTGCCCGTAGCTGCCCTGCACGGTGGTGCGCCCGATGTCGCGGGCCGCCCGCACCGCCGCCTGCTGCGCGGCCAGTTGCTGCTGCGCCCCGAGCACGGTGCCGCTTTGCGTCAGTGCGGCGCTAACGGCTTGGTCGGCCGTGAGGGCAGCGCCACCCACAGCATCCGATTTTTGGGCGCGGGCCATGCCCGGCAGCAGGGTCAGGCCTAGCCCGAACATCAGCAATCCAACCACCGGCACGCCAGCGTTTGGCTTAGCGGCAGCTGCGGCTTCGCCTTTTTTGGCAGCGCGCCGGGCGGTCCACGTTTCTTCCAGGTAGTAGAGCACTGGCAGCACCAGCAGCGTGAGCAGCGTGGCCGTGACCAGGCCGCCAATGACCACCGTGGCCAGCGGCTTCTGCACCTCGCCGCCGGCGGAGCCCGACAAGGCCATCGGCAAAAAGCCAAGCGAGGCTACGGTGGCCGTCATCAGCACGGGCCGCAGGCGGATGTGGGTGCCTTCCAGGATGCGGGCCCGCAGGTCGGTCATGCCCTCTTCCTTGAGCTGGTTGAAGTAGCCAATGAGCACGATGCCGTTGAGCACGGCCACCCCGAACAGGGCAATGAAGCCCACCCCGGCCGAAATGCTGAACGGCATGCCGCGCAGCCACAGCGCCAGCACCCCGCCGATGGCCGAAAGCGGGATAGCCGTGAAAATCATCACCGTCTGACTCACCGAATTGAACGTGGCGTAGAGCAGCAAAAAGATGAGCAGCAGGGCCACGGGCACCGCAATCAGCAGCCGGTCGCGGGCCGACTGCAGGTTTTCGAATTGCCCGCCGTAGGTCACGTAGTAGCCCGGCGCGAACTTGAGCCGCCGCTCGATGCGCTGCTGCACTTCCTTCACCAGGCTCTCCACGTCACGCCCCCGCACGTTAAAGCCCACGATGATGCGCCGCTTGGCGTCGTCGCGCTGAATCTGGCTCGGCCCGGAAACCAGGGACACTTTCGCCACCTGCTCCAGCGGAATCTGCCGGCCGTCGGGCGCGGCGATGAAGAGCTGACGCAGGTTGCTGATGTCCTGGCGGTAGTCCGACTTGAGGCGTACCACCAAATCGAAGCGGCGCTCCTTCTCAAACACCTGGCCCGCCACCTGCCCGGCAAACGCGGCCTGCACCGTGCGGTTCACGTCGTCCACTGACAAGCCGTATTGGGCCAGCTTTTCGCGGTCGAGCTGCGCCACAATCTGCGACTGCCCGGTGGCCCGCTCCACGTACAAATCCGTCGCGCCGGGCAGGCCCTTCACCAGCTCGCCCACCCGCCCGGCGTAGTCGTCGAGCTGGTCCAGGTCTTCCCCGAAAATCTTGATGACCACGTCCTGCTTGGCCCCCGAAATCAGCTCGTTGAACCGCATCTGAATGGGCTGCTGAAAGCCGAACGTGACGCCGGGAATGGTGCTCAGCCGCGCCGACATCTTATCGACCAGCCCCTCCCGCGTGTGGGCCGAGGTCCACTCCTTCTTGTCCTTGAGCACGATAATCAAATCACAAGCCTCCGTGGGCATGGGGTCGGTGGGAATTTCCGAGGAGCCCACCTTGGCCACCACTTCCTTCACTTCAGGGAAGTGCTTGAGTAAGAGGCCGGCGGCCTGCTGCGCCTTTTCGGCGGTGTAGGTGATGGAAGAGCCGGGCAGCACGCGGGTTTCCACGGCAAAATCGCCTTCTTCCAGGGTTGGAATAAACTCGCCGCCCAGGGTGCGGAACAGCAGCACCGCCCCGACGAACAAGGCCACTGCGGTGCCCAGAATCAAGGTTTTGGCCCCCAGCGCCCAGGCCACCACCCGTTGGTAGCGCCCGGCCAGCCGGCCCAGAATCTTGTCCGAGAAGCCCTGGCGGGCCGTTTGCCGGCTCAGGGCCAGCGCGGCCATCATGGGCACGTAGGTGAGCGAGAGCAGGAAGGCCCCGAGAATAGCGAAGGCCACCGTCTGCGCCATCGGCCGGAACATCTTGCCTTCAATGCCGCCCAGCGCCAGCAGCGGCAGGTACACAATCAGGATGATGATTTCACCGAACGCGGCCGAAGAGCGGATTTTGCTGGCCGCGTGGTATACCTCGTCGTCCATCTCGGGCCGAGTGAGCTCCCCTGATTCAGCCGGCTGCTTCAGCGTCGCTACGCGGTGCACGATGGCTTCCACGATAATCACGGCCCCGTCCACAATCAGCCCGAAGTCGATGGCCCCCAAACTGAGCAGGTTGCCCGACACGTTGAACAGGCGCATCATGCCGATGGCGAAAAACATGGCCAGCGGTATCACCGAGGCCACCACCAGCCCCGCCCGCCAGTGCCCCAAAAACAGCACCAGCACGAAAATCACAATCAGTGCCCCCTCCGCCAGGTTGCGGGTCACCGTGCCGATGGCCTGGTTCACCAGCTTGGTGCGGTCCAGAAAGGGCTCAATCACCACGCCCTCCGGCAGTGTTTTCTGGATGGTGGCCATCCGTGTTTTCACCGCCTTGATGACGGCCGAGGAGTTGGCACCCTTGAGCATGAGCACCAGCGCGCCCACCACTTCGCCCTCCTGATTGCGGGTCATCATGCCGTAGCGCACGGCGTGGCCGAAGCGTACGTCGGCCACGTCGCGCACCAGCAGCGGCACGCCGGTGGCCGTGGTCGGGGCGCGCACCACCATGCGGCCCACGTCTTCGAGTGAGCCGGCCAAACCTTCGGTGCGGATAAAGTAGGCCGCCGGGTTCTTGTCGATGTAGGCCCCGCCGGTGTTCTGGTTGTTCTTCTCCAGCGCGTTGTACACGTCGGCCACTGTCACGTTGAAGCTGCGCAGCCGCTCGGGGTCCAGGCCCACTTCGTACTGCTTCACGAAGCCGCCGAAGCTGCTCACATCGGCCACGCCGGGCGTGCCCAGTAGCTGCCGGCGCACCAGCCAGTCCTGCATGGTGCGCAAATCCGTGGGCGAGTATTTCTTCTCGTAGCCCTTCTTGGGGTGCAGCACATACTGGTAAATCTCGCCCAGGCCGGTCGTGACCGGGGCCAGCTCCGGCGTCCCGGTGCCGGGCGGAATCTGCCGCTCGGCGTCGCGCAGCCGCTCGCTGATTTGCTGGCGGGCCCAGTAGATGTCCGTCGCGTCGGGAAATACCACCGTGACCACCGAGAGGCCGAAGCGCGAGAAGGAACGTACTTCCTGCACCTCTGGAATGGTGGCAATGGCTTGCTCGATGGGAAAGGTCACTAGCCGTTCCACGTCGGGCGCGCCCAGCGAGGGGGTTTGGGTGATGACCTGCACCTGGTTGTTGGTGATGTCGGGCACCGCGTCGATGGGCAGGTGGGCCACCGAGTAGCCGCCCCAGGCAATGAGGGCCAGGGTGAGCAGCCCCACCAGCAGCTTGTGGCCGATGGAGAAGCGAATAATGGAATCTAACATGAAGCCGCAAAGGGTAAAGCCTAACCACAAGACAAGACTTTCCAGTCGCCCACGAGGAGCCCCGCTGCGGGGCAAAAAAGCCGCACGCATCGGCATCACCTATCCCGACAAAAGCCGGGATGTTCAGTGATAAAACCGGAAAGGGAAGTAGTTAGGCCCGCGGCGGCTGCCAGCAGGTACGGGCCACGCCCTGGCGGGCGGGCAGGGTGGCCGGCAGCCGAAGCATGGCGCGCTGCAAGGCCACGATTACCGGTAATTGCTCCACAACGGGAGCAGGGAAAAAGCAGACGACCGTGGCCGTGTGCTGGTGGGCGTGGTGGCCGGGCAGCGACTGGTGCTCCGGGCTGTTATGGTGGTCGCCCACGTAGTGGTCGAAGTAGAAATCCCAGAAGCCCGTGGCCGCATGGTCCACGTCGTGGTGGTGCCAAAGCGTGGCCGCGTCGACCAGCCCGTGCGAGTCTGCCCCCGGCAGCAGGGCCACCACGAACAGGTTCAGGCTAAGCAGGAGGGCAACAAGGCGCTTCATGAAGGGCAAAGGTAAGGAGTGCCGCCTAGGCGGCGCGGGGTTAACGGTAGAGGGTGGGGTTGAGTTCGGGCAAGTTGCTTGATAGTGTTGTTGAATACGCTGGCATAAAACACGTGCGCTCGACAGACGCCAGTAACAAATAAAAAGGCTGCCTCGAATTTAGGCGGCCTTTTAACAAACGACAGGAAGCTTACATTTTCATGTGGTCCATCTTGCTGCCTTTCATTTTGCCGCCCTTCTTCATGGCGCTCATGGTGGTCATTTTGCCATTCATCATCATGCACTGGCCGTCTTTCATGGTCATGGTGGTGCCGTCCTTCATTTTACAGGTGCCGTCGGTCATGCACATGCTGCCGTCGCTCATGGTCATGTCTTTGGTCATAGGCATCATCTTGCCGCCCTGCATCGTCATCATTTTGCCGTCCTTCATGGTGCAGCCGTTCATGGCCATCATACCGGAGTGGTTCATTTTGCCGGCCATCTTGCCGGAATGCGTTTTGCCAGGGGCCATCTTACCGCCATCTTGGGCGTAAGCGAGCGGGGCGGTGAATAGCAGCACGGTGGCTACAAAGAGTTGGGGGGCGGAAACGAGGAACTTGCGCATGGGAATGGGTTGGGAAAAGGTTGAAAAAAAGTATGGTGACTGGGAAGACAAGATGGAGGAGCAGGCCTTACACCACCTGACCTAGACTATACGCCGTAAGGCTAGGGGAGCGAGCCTTTCAGAAATAGCCCGTGCAGGGCCGCGCGACCTGGCTACTTCATGGCGATGGTTACGGTGGTGGTGCCGCGAACGGTGAATTTGCAATCCTCGAACGTGGGGACCTTGAAGCGCGGGTGGCCGACCTGGGACAGGGCAAAGGGTTCGGTGGGAATGCCAATCATGTTGCGGTCGACTAGGTCGTTCTCATTCATGTCCTGCGTAGCGGCAATGGCCCACTCGCCGGGCGGCAGCTGGATGGGGTACACCACTTTGGTGCTGCCGCCGGGCTTGATATGCTTGAGCAGGGTGTAGTGGTTGCGCACCAGGAAATTAGCCTTCTCGTTGTAGAAATACAGCTTGAGGGTGGCCGTGGCCGAGGGCAGCTTGGTGACCACGACGGTGACAACAACGGGTTCGGCGGCGGGGGCAGGCGGCAGGACCAGGAGCACCGGCAACAGGGCGGACAGCCAGGTGAATAAGAAGGTGTTCATCGGGACAAGGCCAATAAAAAGATAAATCAGATGGGCTAGTAATGGAAGGTGAGGCCGGCACCCCACTTGTAGTCGCTGTCGTAATTGGTGCTCAGCGAAGCGTACTTGCTAACCATGTAGCGAAAGCCCACGGTGTATTCCTTGTCGGTGTTCACGCGCAGGTCGGCGAAAAAGTTATTGCTTAGGGGCAGGTCGCGGCGCTCAAGCTGCAGGCGCAGCTGGCCGGTGTTGTCGACGCGCCATTCCGAGCGCACCAGCATCGGGAGCAGGTAGTACACACCGGCGTCGAGCACGCGGCGCTCGTTCTTGGTGTTGGTCTCGCCGGCCGCTTTCAGGGTCTTGTTGTTGCGGGAGTCGAAGCCGACGTAAGCGGCCAGGAACTGGCGCTTATCGAGGTAGCGCAGCAGGTGGGTTTCGGTTTCGTAGTCGCCTTTGTAGCTCACCCGGCCCTCGAATTCCAGGGCGTTTTTATTGTTGGAGACGTTGGCTTCTAGAAAAGAGGCTTGGGAATGCAAGGAGAGGTCGACCCACGGGTAGAGCTGGTTGTCCTCCTTCTTCAGCATTTTGTAGTCGTGCATGGCAAACTCGTTTTTCGGGCTACCCTCGTAGCTGATGATGCGGGCCATGCCCGACATCATGTGGTAGAGGATGTGGCAGTGGAAAAACCAGTCCTGCTGCTCGTTGGCGTCGAACTCGATGGTGACTTTGCCCATGGACTGGATGTCGAAGGTGTGCTTCATGGGCGAGTATTCGCCCTGGGCGTTCACCAGCCGGAAGAAGTGCCCGTGCAGGTGCAGGGGGTGGCGCATCATGGTCAGGTTCTGGAAGGTCATGCGCACGTTCTCGCCTCGGCGGATGGGGATTTTGTCGGCCTCGGACAGGGTTTTGTTGTCGAACGACCACACGTAGCGCAGCATGTTGCCGGTGAGCGTGAGCTTGATTTCGCGCCACTGCTTGGTGGAGTCGAGGGTGGTAGGGTGCAGGGCGCGCAGCTGGTTGTAGTTGAAGTCGCCGGCCATGCCGCCCATGCTCATGCCGTCCATCCCACCCATGTCCTGCATGCTGCCCATGCCTTTGTCGCCCTTTTCCTGCATGTTCATCGGGCGGTTCTGGGGCGTAGGGGCGGTGCTGGCGGGCATGGTGCCATGCTGCATGTCCATGCCTTTCATATTGTCGGGGCTGCCCTGCAGGTCGGGGGACTTATCGGCCTGGCTGCCTTTTTTGGCGGGGCTCTTCGTGTTCTGGCCGCCTTTCATGTCCATGCCTTTCATATCGCCGCTGCCGGACATATTCATACCAGGCATATCCGTGTCGCCTTTCTTGTCCATCTGGCCGGCACCGCCCATGCTCATGCCGCTCATGGTGCCCATGCTGTTCATTTCCCGCATCATCTGGAAGTAGTTGATTTTGGGCAGGTCGGGCGCTTTCATGGGCTCGCCGCTGCCAAAGTAGCCGGAGGTGTAGCCCGTGATGTCGGAGGAGGTGGCCCGCAGCTCGGCCGCACCCATCGCCGGCACGGTGATGAGCACGTCGTAGGTTTCGGCGGTGGCAATTTCGAGCTTGCTGACCGGAAAGGGCTGCACGTTGATGCCATCGGCCGCAATGACCTGCATGGGGCCGCCGGCGTACTGCAACTTGAAGTAAGACGAGGCGCTGCCGTTGATGACGCGCAGGCGCACCACTTCGCCAGGCTTGGCATCCTTGAAGTAGTTTTTCTCCTG
>JANXMN010000302.1 GCA_025354605.1 Hymenobacter sp.
TAGGGGTTGTAGTTGCCCTGGCTGGCGGCCACGCGGCGGTTGCGCTCAATCTCGTGGGCATCAACCGGGTCGGCCAGGTGCCAGGCGTAGAGGGTGGCCAGGTCGCCGGCGGAGGTGATGTTGTTGTGCCCGGTCGCAATCAGGTCGGGCTGGTTGGCGTGCATCGTGTAGAAGTAAAAGATGGAGCGCGCCACGTTGCCCTTATGGTCTTCGCGAGGCTCAAACTGGGTGTTGGTGTCCTCGCTCCACTCGTTGATGTTGGCGGTGGGAATGGTGTTCTGGCTCACGAGGCCGCGCATCCAAGTCTGGGTGGTGGCATCCGGAATGTCGGCGTAGGGGTCCGAGCCGCGCAGGTTGTTCCAGGTGTCGTAGGTGGGGTAGAGGTGGTGCATGTCGGAGCGCATGCGCACCGTCTGGTTGAACCACGACTGCGGCACGGTGTGCTCGCAGTTGATGCGCGCGACGACCGTGGTACTGGTGTTGGTGGTGCTGTACGGCACCGTTTCCTGGTAGCCCGAGTACACGCAGGTCACCAGGTTGTTGTAGTTGTCGGCGTAGTTGTACATCTTGCCGCGGGCCACGGCGTAGCTCAGCTCCACGCGCTTGCCGTCGTACCAGTTGGTGCGGTACCAGTCGCGCAGGGTCACGCCCGAGAGGTTGGTGGGGGCGGCCGGCGGCACCGGCGGAATCGTCTGGGCGTGTAGCGCGGCCGGCACCAAGGCCAGCGTGAGCAGCAGCGAAGAGAAAAAGTGCTTCATAAGTGGGGACTTAGGGACTTGGGGTCTTGGGGACTTGGAGACAGCAGTAGGGCACCGCCGATAAAAACAATGCGGAGTAGCGAATCACAAAGATAGAAAATACTGGCTGCCCTACCAGACGGGTAATCGTTACCAAACCAAGAAGTCGGTGGCCTTACTTTTGGGCATCTAAGTCCCCAAGTCCCCAAGTCCCCAAGCCCCCAACTAACATGGCCGACATCACCACCACCGAGCTCCACCAGCGCCTGCAAGCCGGCGAAACCCCCCACCTCATCGACGTGCGCGAGCCCTGGGAGCACGAGGAAGGCCGCATTGCCGGCGCGCAGAACATCCCGCTCGGCACGCTGCCCACCCAGCTCGACGAGCTGGAAGACTGGAAAGACCAGGAAGTCATCGTGCACTGCAAGGGCGGCAGCCGCTCGGCCCAGGCTAAAGCCTTCCTCGCCCAGATGGGCTTCACCAACGTGCGCAATCTGCTCGGCGGCTACCAGGCCTACGTGGCCGAAAGCAAGTAGCCGCAGGTTCGCCGCCAGGCAGGTTTCTGCATTGTTCTGAACAGTCGCCGAACGTCATGCAGAGCGCAGCGAAGCATCTTTGCCGCAATAGTAAATCTGATTACTGCTGCGATGAAGATGCTTCGCTGCGCTCTGCATGACGTTCTTTTTTACTGCCGCTATTCTTCCTGCCGACCACGCCCCGCCGCCGCTACTGGCCCAGCAGAAACTGCAGGGCCGGCCCCACACGCTTTTTCCAGGCGGCCTCGTTGTGGGCCGCGCCGGGGAAGCTGCGGGTGCGCCACCAAGTCGAATCGGAGTGGTAAGGACGGTAAGGAATGGCCCGCAGCAGGCTGTCCACGCGCTGCTGGTGCGGCGGGTAGCGGGCATCGAGCGTGGCCGAGCCGTAGTCGAAATACAGCCGGGGCGGTTGTACGATGGTCCGGCCCAGCTGGTACTTCAGATAGCCCAGCATGGCCGTGGTGAAATCCGACGGATTCTCCCGCAGGCTCAGCGGCCAGTGCGTCGAGAAGCAGGCCGCCCCGCCGAAGGTGTTGGAATACTCCAGGGCCGCGTACAGCGAAATCAGGCCGCCCATGCTGGAGCCGGCCACGAAGGTGTCGGCCCGGTGCCGGGACGTTCGGAAGTGCTTGTCCACGTAGGGCTTGAGCTCTTTCACCAGGAATTTCAGGTAAGCATCCGACTGGGGCAGGCCGGGCCGTTCCTGCTCGATGCGGGCCCGGGCCGCCGCGGGCATGGCCGCGTAGGGCTTGGCCGGGGCATATTCCGTAAAGCGCCGGTTGCTGTTCCAGATGCCCACCACGATGCACGGCCGCACGGCCGGGCCCAGGGCGGCCAGCGTGCTGTCGACTTCCCAGGCCACGCCCCCGTAAGCCGTGGCGGGATGAAACAGGTTCTGCCCATCCTGCATGTACACCACGGCGTAGCGCACGCCGGGCCGGGGGTAGCCGGGCGGCAGCCACACGTCGACGGCGCGGGGCTGCACGAATTTGGAAGGGAAGTCAGTCAGGTGCTCCACCCGGCCGGGGTCGGCGGGGGGCGGGGCGGCCGGGCCAGGGGTGGCAGGCCAGAAGCGGAGCAGCAGCGGCACGGCGGCCAGCCAGGCAAGAAAGCGCATGAGAGGACAACGGCGCGGGATGGAGCCGGGCCAGCCGCGAAACTACGCGTTTCCGGGTTCTGCCCGCTCCCCGCGAGCGGGCAGAACCCGGCTTCCGCCGAGTGCCAGCCGTTCTCCGCCGCTTCGGCCGGTAAGGCCTGGGTTTTTGCGGTTTCTTGTGCGACGGTCGTTATGCTGGCGGCTGCGCTTTTCGCTAATTCAACTTCTCCATCTTGCTACTACCCCTTGTTCTCGGTCTGGCGGGCTTGGCGGCGGGGGGCCTGCTCCTCAATGCCTGGGCCGAGCGCCGGCTGTTGCAGCCCGATGCCCGCTATCCGCAGCCCCCACTTCCGCCGGCCGCACCCGGCGTGGCCCGCCTGGTATGCGCCGGCGACTCGCTCACCCACGGCAACATGAGCGCGCCCTACGTGCCCAACGTGGCTGCCCGGCTGGCCCCACACGGCGTCGAAGTCTTCAACGCCGGCATCAACGCCGACCTGGCCGAAACCCTGCTCGCCCGCTTCGACGACGTGGTGGCCGCCCGTCCCGATTTCGTGAGCCTGCTCATCGGCACCAACGACATCAACGCCGCCTTCGGCCCCGCCGACCTGGCCCGCTACCGCAGCCGGGGCAAGCTGCGCGCCTCCGAGCCGCCCTCGCCCGCCACGTTTCGCCGCCACCTCACGGCCCTGGTGCACCGCCTGCGCGCCCAAACGCCCGCCCAGGTGGCCCTGATTTCGCTACCGCCTCTGGGCGAAAACCTCGGCCACGACCCCAACCGCCGGGCCGACGAGTACAGCGCCATCATCCGCGAAGTGGCCCGGGCCGAGGGAGTGGCCTATCTACCCCTGCGCGAGCAGCTGCTGGCCGAGCTGCGCGCCCGCCCCGGCCAGACGCCGGCCGATTTCGGCCGTACCACCCTGCTCATTCGCTTGGCCATGCTGCGGCATTACCTGCTAGGCCACAGCTGGGACCGCATTGCCGCCAGCCTCGGCCACCGCTTTCTGACCGACAACCTGCACCTGAACGGCCCCGCCGCCGCCATCCTGGCCGACCTCGTCGCGGCCTGGGTCGAGCGCGAGCTGGCGCTCCGGCCCGAGGCGGTGGCCGCCGCCGCTCCGGGCCCTATCGCCGCCGATTCCGCTGTGGCTGCCCGCCGGCCGTAACCCTCCCCCCGGGTTGGCGTTTGCTGAGGTATGAACTCCTCGCCCGCTCCCCTTGCCGAGCTGCGCGCCGCCCTGGCTGCCGACTCGCCCCCCGAAACCCGCCTGCAGGCTGCCCTCGACCTGGCCGGCTCGCACCTGCGCGCCGACCGCTGCTTTTTGTACGTGCGCAACCCAGTCCGGGCGCGCGGCCGCATCGCGCTGGTGTGGCGGCTCGATGAGGCCGTGCCCGACCCGCGCCATCCCTGGCAGGACGACACCGGCAGCCTGCCGCAGGAAGACCCGCTCTTTCGGGCCGCCCTGGCCTGTCGCCCCTCCGTTTTCGTGGAGGATGTGAGCGAGGCCGGCCCCGAGGTGCTCAATCAGGAGTTCGAGCGCCGCACGTTCGGCCACAGGGCGCTGGTGCACGCCCACATCACCGAGGGCGGGCAACTGTGGGGCATCCTGCAGCCCTGCGTGTTCGGCCACCCGCACCACTGGACGGCCGCCGAGCGCGCCTATCTGGACGAGGCCGTGGGCCTACTGCTGCCCGTGGTGCAAGCCTACATGGCCGGGCAGGACGTGGGGTAGGGGACAGGGGAAGAGAACAACAGTAGCACGTCATGCAGAGCGCAGCGAAGCATCTTTACCGCAGTAGTATATCCTAACTATTAGATTACTATTGCGGTAAAGATGCTTCGCTGCGCTCTGCATGACGGCCTTTTACCTTCTTGCCCTCTTATCCTCATCCCCTCATCCCCAAATTGATGCCCACTGAAAAAATCTGCATCATTGGCGCGGGCTCGTCGGGGCTGGCGGCGGCCAAGGCCCTGCTGGAAGTGGGGTTGCCGTTCGACTGCTTCGAGAAGGGCTCGGCCTTGGGTGGCAACTGGCGCTACGACAACGACAACGGCCTTTCCTCGGCCTACCGCTCACTGCACATCAACACCAACCGGCACATCATGAGCTATTCGGACTTTCCCATGCCCGAGCACACGCCCATGTTTCCGCACCATTCGCACATCATTCAGTATTTTGAGGATTACGCCCGCCACTTCGACGTGGCCGAGCGCATTACTTACCGCACCGAGGTAACCGACGTGCGCCCCAACCCCGACGGCAGCTGGCGCGTGCGCACCCGCCACCGCGAGGGGGCCGAGCAGGTGCGGGACTACCGCGCCGTCGTCGTCGCCAACGGCCACCACTGGAGTCCGCGCTATCCCGAGCCGCCCTTTTCCGGCCACTTCGCCGGCGAAACCCTGCACTCGCACCACTACCGCACGCCCGAGCAGGTGGCGGGCCGCAACGTCGTCATCGTGGGCATGGGCAACTCCGCCGTCGATATTGCCTGCGAGGCCGCCCGGCAGTACGGCGGCCGCGTCACCATCAGCACGCGCAGTGGAGCCTACATCATGCCCAACTGGCTCTGGGGCATCCCCTTCGATTCGCTGGCCTCGCCGCTGGTCAGCAAGCTGCCCCTGGCCATCCAGCGCTTCGTGCTGAAGGTGGCTCTGCACCTGGCCCACGGCAACCAGGCCAACTACGGCGTGCCCCGCCCGCGCCGCGCCCTGCTGCGCGAGCACCCCACGCTCTCCCAGGATTTGCTGAACCTGGCCGGGCGGGGCCTCATCCACTTCAAGCCCAACATCCGCGAGCTGCAGGGCGACCACATTCTGTTCGACGACGGCAGCACCCTGCCCGCCGACCTGCTCAACTATGCCACCGGCTACAAGGTGTCGTTCCCGTTTTTTGCCCCCGATTTTCTGAACGTTGAGGAGCAGAACAACCTGGAGCTGTACCGCCGCGTGGTGCATCCCGACCATCCGGGGTTGTTCTTTTTGGCCTTCATTCAGCCGTTGGGGGCCATTATGCCCCTGGCCGAAATCCAGAGCCAGTGGATTGCCCGCCTGCTGACCGGCCGCTGCCAGCTGCCCCCGCGCCCCGCCATGCTGGGCAGCATCGCCGCCGATAAGGCCGCCCTGGCCCGGCGCTACGGTCCCTCGCCCCGCCACACCCTGCAGGTCGACTTCTACCCGTATAAGGAGTTGATTGAGCGGGAGATGAGGAAGTAGCAGGAGCGTATGTCGGTGAGGAGCTGTTAACTTTTTTGAACGTCATTCCGAGCTTGCCGAGGAATCTCGCCTGGGTTGTTGCAGAGGCGCGAATGGCCCGAGCGAGATTCCTCGGCAAGCTCGGAATGACGTTCTATACCCTTCCCTGACAGCTTCTGCCATTCGCCGTGCGGCAATCAAAGCCAGCCGCCGTACTTTCGTGCCACCAACCGCGAGGTAGCGTAGCTAAAACCACCCCTTACCCGTTTTTATGAACATTCACGAATATCAGGGCAAAGAAATCCTGAAAAAATACGGCGTCCGCGTGCAGGAAGGCATCACCGCCGACACCCCCGAGGAGGCCGTAGCCGCCGCCGAAAAGCTGACCGCCGATACCGGCACCAGCTGGTACGTCATCAAGGCGCAGATTCATGCGGGCGGCCGGGGCAAAGGGGGCGGCGTGAAGCTCGCCAAAAACCTGGAGCAGGTGAAGGAAATTGCCGGCAATATTCTCGGCATGCAGCTCATCACCAAGCAAACCACTGCCGAAGGCCGCAAGGTGCATAAAATCCTGGTGGCCCAGGACGTGTACTACCCCGGCGCTTCCGAGCCCAAAGAGTATTACATGAGCGTGCTGCTCGACCGTGCGCTGGGCAAAAACGTCATCATCTACACCACCGAAGGTGGCATGGACATCGAGGAAGTGGCCGAGGCGCACCCCGAGAAAATCCACCGTGAGCACGTGGACCCCGCCGTGGGCCTGCAGGGCTTCCAGGCCCGCAAAATTGCCTTCAACTTGGGCCTCGAAGGAGAGGCGCAGAAGGAAATGGTGAAGTTCGTAACCGCTTTGTACAAGGCCTACGACGAAACAGATTCGGCGATGTTCGAAATCAATCCCGTCCTGAAAACCTCGGACAACAAAATCCTGGCCGTGGACGCCAAGGTGACGCTGGACGAAAATGCCCTCTACCGCCACAAGGATTTTGTGGCCCTGCGCGACTTCAACGAGGAAGACCCTCTGGAAGTGGAAGCCAGCCAGAACAACCTGAACTACGTGAAGCTCGACGGCAACGTGGGCTGCATGGTGAACGGCGCCGGCTTGGCCATGGCCACCATGGACATCATCAAGCTGAGCGGTGGCGAGCCTGCCAACTTCCTCGACGTGGGGGGTGGAGCCAACGCCCAGACGGTGGAAGCCGGCTTCCGCATCATCCTGAAGGACCCGAACGTGAAGGCCATCCTGATTAACATCTTCGGCGGCATCGTGCGCTGCGACCGGGTGGCTAACGGAGTGGTTGAAGCCTACAAAAAGATTGGTGATATCCGCGTGCCCATCATCGTGCGCCTGCAAGGTACCAATGCCGAAGAAGGCGCCCGCATCATCGATGAAAGCGGCCTGAAGGTGTTTTCGGCTACGTTGCTGAAGGATGCTGCTGCCCGCGTGAAAGAAGTGCTGGCGGCCGCGTAGCGGCAATTGAGAATTAAGAATTAAGAATTAAAAATGGCCGCTCGGAGCATATCCGGCGGCCATTTTTAATTCTTAACTGATGTTACGCAAACTGTTGCTGGCCCGGCGTCTCGGACGCGCTGCCGGTTGATTCCGCGTCTCCGACGCGGCCGTTGCACGACACCCGAACGGCGCGCACCGGGCGGCTGCAGACGCCGGGCCAGTGGGCAGCGCGTCGCAGACGCGCGCCAGCAGCAGTTGCGTAACAGCAGTTTTTAATTCATTTCACACAGCCTCGCCCTTCACGCGCAGTTCTACTTCCATGTTGCCGCGGGTGCCCACCGAGTAAGGGCAAATCTGGTGGGCCTGGCGCACCATGTCGAGGGTTTTTTCCTGGTCGAAAGACTTGAGGTCGACATCGAGCACGGCGCTCAAGCCGTAGGCTTCGCCCTCCTGAAACAGCGTGACCGAGCACTGCACGGTGGTTTCGGGGTCGAGGCGGTCGCCGGCTTTCTGGGCGATGACGAGCAAGGCCTGCTGGAAGCACGAGGCGTAGCCGGCCGCAAACAGCTCTTCGGGATTGGTGGCGTTTTTCTTGCCGCCCAAGCCTTCAGGCACCGACATGTCGAGGTCGATGATGCCGGTGGCGGAGCGGACGTGGCCGCTGCGGCCACCCACGGCCGAAGCGTCGGCGGTATACAGGTTCTTTTTCATCAGGTGTGAATGGAGGTAAAAGAATGCAGGTTGTTGTTCGGTTCAACCAGCTTTTGGGAGCGAAGGTTATGGCTGAGCTTCGCGCGGCGGCTAGAAAAATGGCCCCGCAATTTGGTCCCCCTCGCTTTTGCGGCTACTTTTGCAGTCCTATTCAGCCTTGGCCGCGTCGTACAACGGATAGTATGAGAGTTTCCGAAGCTCTTGATTTAGGTTCGATTCCTAACGCGGCCACGAAAAACCCCGTTTCCAGCTTGGAAACGGGGTTTTTGTTTTATCGGGGGACAGTCTGGGGGACAAGAGCAAAAAAAGATTCATTGGGATGTTCACCGGTTCCCCGCTCAGCTGCCACCTGCCTTCAATCTGAGTGCGCAAGCGGCAATGGGTAGGGACATAATGGGGTCGTTGGGAAATGGAGAAGGAAAAAGATTGTTTCTGCAGTTGTACCAATTAATTCCAAAGGGCGTATGACCGTATCCGGCTACTAGCGCTGCTGGTCGGAGTGCGGGGTTGTGGCGGCTACACTTACAAAGGGTGCACCGCGGCCCACTTCGAGTGTCTATAACGACCACGGCGGCAGTGACGAGGTACGCGGGCCGCAGCGGCTAGCAATAGTAGTAGCGGTTGAGGCGGGGGTAGGGGAGCGGCCGGGCGGATAAAGGATGGGATTTAGGTTGGTGGAAAAGCACCTGTAACGGGTCTTCAAAAGCTCATTGCAAAAAGACGCTAGAATCCCGGCCCACGCAGTAACTGATAGCGTAGTCGCAACCCAAACCGACCATCTAAACGGGAGCGTTTTAAGCGCAGCTTTTTGGTGGGTAAGATGTGCGTGAAACCTTGCTCTTGGCCATTGGAAAAAAGCCCGAATTCCAGTGCTCGGAGCAGTGATAGAAATATGGGGTTTGGATTAGCTTGTACGGGTGCAAGGTGCCATTCAGCGGAGCACATGTTACACCTGTTCGGCCACCCGTCTAGCCGGTTCTGCATTCCGCTTTGCCTCCGGCCTGTGCCCGGCCCAGGACAGGCGAAGAAATTAGGAAGAGAGCCTAGTGCGCAGCACCAGCTTTGTTTCTGGAAGCCGCGGGAAAAAGCACGCCAGAATCCCGGCCCACGTAGCAACTGATAGCAAAGTCGCAGCCCAAAGCGACGTGTTGAGAGACGGCGTTTTTCAGGTCCGGGTTTACTACCAGTTCGGGCAGGAACTCGGGCCCCTAATTCCTGTTCTCAGCCGGGTTCACATTGAGGTGGTCTAGGCGAGACGGACAGAAGAAGGACGTATATTTCT
>JANXMN010000321.1 GCA_025354605.1 Hymenobacter sp.
CACCGATGCTGATGATAGCTGCGGCCACTGCCCGGCCTGCACCAAAACGGCCAAGTTGGCGCACCCCGACCTCAACTTCATCATGCCTGCGACCACCACCAAAACGGTGGCCAAGGACGCGGTGAGCAGCAAGTTCATGGCCGAGTGGCGCGCCTTCGTGCTCGACAACCCCTACCAGGGCCTCAACGACTGGATGCAGTACATCGGGGCCGAAAACAAGCAGGGTAACATCTCGAAAGATGAAGCCGTGCAGATTCTGAAGCTGGTGAGCCTGAAGGCCTTCGAGGCCCGCTTCAAAATTGTCATTCTCTGGCTGCCCGAGCTCATGCACCCCGCCGCCGCCAACGCCGTGCTCAAGCTGCTGGAGGAGCCACCGCCCGCCACCATCTTCCTGCTCGTCAGCCACGCGCCCGAGCAGCTGCTGCCCACCATCATCAGCCGGGTGCAGCCGGTAGTGGTGCGCCCGTTTTCGGAAGACGACATCACGGCGTTTCTGCGCGACCGGTACCAGGTGCCCGAAGTGAAAGCCCGGCAAGTGGCCCAGGTGGCTGATGGCAGCCTGGGTGCGGCCATCGCCAGCCGCGATGCCAACGCCGACCACGACTACTTCGAATTCTTCCGCGACTGGATGCGCCTGTGTTTCAGCTACGGCAGCAAGGCCGCCGATATTCTGAAGAAGAGCGAGGAGTTCCAGAAGCTGGGCCGCGAAAACCAGAAGGAGCTGCTCGGCTACTCGCTGGGCCTGCTGCGCAAGGTGCTGCTGTTCGGCATCGACCCCCGGTTCGTGCCTCACCTGGCCAACGGCGAGCAGCAGTTCGTCACCGGCTTCGCCAAATTCGTCACCCCGCGCAATGCCGACCTGTTAACCAAAGAACTGACCGACGCCCACTACCACATCGAGCGCAACGCCAACGCCAAAATGGTGTTCGTGGATAGCTCGCTGCGGCTGGGCGGCTTTTTACGTATTTAAAAAGTGAAAAGAACGTCATGCTGAGCGAAGTCGAGGCATCTCGCGTGCTACCACTAATCAAAGTCGTTTAACGATTGAATTACTGCTTCGGGCGAGATGCTTCGACTTCGCTCCGCATGACCGTGCAGCGTCGCCCCCGGCCATAAATTACCTGATTCCATGACCCTCATCCGCCTTGCTACCCGCGCCAGTCGCCTTGCCCTCTGGCAAACCGAGCACGTGGCCAGCCTGCTGCAGCAGGCCGGCTTCGAAACCGAAGTTGTGCCCATGCAAACCACCGGCGATGCCGTGCAGGACCGCAGCCTGGCTAAAATCGGAGCCAAGGGTGTGTTCACCCAGGAGCTGGAAGACAGTCTGCTACGCGGCGATACCCACCTGGCCATTCACTCGGCCAAAGACGTGCAGAGCAGCATCCCGCGCGAGCTGGAGCTGCTGGCTTTTCTGGAGCGCGAGCAGGTGAACGACGTGGTACTGAGCTTCGACGAGCACTTCTCGCTTGACAAGCCGGGCATCGTGCTGGGCACCAGCAGCACCCGTCGCAAGGCCCAGCTGCGCCGCTTCTACCCCCACGCCGAAACCGCCGAGGCCCGCGGCAACCTGCAAACCCGCCTGCGTAAGCTCGAAGAAGGCCAGTTTGATGCCCTAGTGCTGGCCTACGCCGGCGTGCACCGCATGGGCTACGAGCACCTCGTGCGCCACACCCTGCCGGCTCACCAGTTTGTGCCCGCCACCGGCCAGGGCAGCATCGCCGTGGAGTGCGCCGCCGCCCTGCCCGCCGCCCTCAAAGCCCAACTGAAAGCCGCCCTCGACCACCCGGCCACCCACACCTGCCTCGTGGCCGAGCGCGCCTTCCTGCACACCATGGAAGGCGGGTGCAGCATCCCTTCATTTGCGCTGGCTACGCTCGACGGTGCCGGCGGCTTACGCCTGCACGGCGGCCTCATCAGCCTGAGCGGCGAGGAGTATGTGGAGGAAATCCAGACCACTGCCAGCGTAGCCGGGGCTCATGCGCTGGGCGTGGCCGTGGCCGATGCCGTGCTGGCCCGGGGCGGCCGCGAGATTCTGGCTAGTATTCGCGAACACCGGGGGTAATGGCGACATGCGTGGTGGAAGTTTGCCGGACGGCGTAGTTTTGCAGCCGGTTGTTTTCTTTTATTTTCGCTTTATGAAGCTTTCTGCTTTTCGTTTCGGCTGGGCTCTCCTGGCTTTTCTGTTTCTGGCGGGCTGCGTCGAGGCCAAGCCGGGCGAGCCCCGTAAAAAAAGCCACAAGGATGAGGTCGTCACCATTACCACCACCCAGGGCATCATCCGCCTCGTGCTGTTCGACGACACCCCGCTGCACAAAGCCAACTTTCTGGAAAAGGCCAAAAGCGGCTTCTATGACGGCACCAGCTTCCACCGCATCATCGATAACTTCATGATTCAGGGCGGCGACATCAACTCCAAGGACGCCGACCCCAGCAACGACGGCCTCGGCCGCGCCAACGAGCCCACCATTGCGGCCGAGCTGGCCCCCGGCCACCCGCACGTGTACGGCTCGCTGGCGGCCGCCCGCACCGGCGGCCCGGCTGGCACGCCCAGCAGCTACTCGCAGTTTTATCTGGTTGAAAACCACGGCGGCGCGCACTTTCTCGATGGGCAGTACACCGTGTTCGGTCAGGTCATCCAGGGCCTCGACGTAATCGACAAAATTGCCAAGCTGCCCAAGAATGAGCGCGACCACCCCACCGTCGACGCCAAGATGACCATGCAGGTCGAAAAGCTCAAGCGCAAGAAAATCACCCAGCTCTACGGCTATAAGTACGAATAAGCAAGCGTTAAAAAGATGGCCTGAATAGCGAATTCGGGCCATTTGCTTTCATCTTGGCCCGCATGAACATTCTTATCACCGGCGCCAATGGCCTGCTCGGCCAGAAGCTCGTGGCCCGGCTGCACCGCGAGCCGGGCGTGCGGCTGGTGGCTACTTCGCGCGGCCCCAACAAGCTGGCCCAGTTGTACCCCCGCCTGCCTTTTGTGCCTCTCGACGTGAGCGACGCCGCCCAGGTGCAGCAGGTGCTGGCCCGCGAGCAGCCCACCCACGTTATCCACACGGCGGCCATGACCAACGCCGACGAGTGCGAGCTGCACCAGGCCGCCTGCTGGCAGCACAACGTAACGGCCGTCGAAAACCTGGTAGCCGCCTGCGCCGCTCAGCATATTCACCTCACCCACCTAAGTACCGATTTCGTGTTCAGCGGCGAAGCTGGCCCGCTGACCGAGGAGGCCGTGCCCGCCCCCGTCAATTTCTACGGCGAGAGCAAGCTGGCCGCTGAGCACGCCGTGCAGGCCAGCCTTGGACGTTGGGCCATTGCTCGCACCGTGCTGGTGTACGGCGTGGCGCACAATTACGGCCGCACCAACCTCGTGCTCTGGGTGCGCGACTCGCTGCGTGCTGGCAAAGCCATTAAGGTAGTGGCTGACCAGTGGCGCACGCCCACCCTGGCCGAAGACCTGGCCGACGGCTGCTGGCTGCTGGCAAAGCTCTCGGCGCAGGGCATCTATCACCTCAGCGGTGACGAAATGCTTTCGCCTTACGACCTGGCCCTGCGCGTGGCCGCCCATTTCAGCCTCGATGCGGGTCTGATTGAAAAGGTCGATGCCCGCACTTTCACGCAGCCCGCGCGCCGGCCGGCCCGCACCGGCTTTATCATCGACAAGGCCCGGCGCGACCTCGGCTATCAGCCGCACGCGCTGGCCGAAGGCATTGAACTGGTGAGCCGGCAGAGCGATGCCCTGACAGATGGGCCCAGCCGGTGATGGCGACTGGCGGGCCGGTATCGGGGGTACTAAAAAAAGAAAACCCGCCGGGGCAGACAGCGGGTTTTAACTCAGCCAGGTAGCCGGTGAGTGGTAGATAAGAGGGTAGTAGTGTGCTTCGGTAGATACTGGATGAACTGCTGGTAGAAACTGGATAGAGTAGAATATGATACCAGATGGGTGGGGTGGTAAGTTGAAATGTGAGAAAAAAGAAGACGAATGAACCGGCCCTACAACTGCGACCAAATACCAACAAACAGCCCGCCGACCAGTACTGCCGTATGTCCAAGTAAAGCTGCCTCGCCAGCTGCGCGGGGTACTATCTGGCCGTCGGGAGTAACAAAGTCGAGCCGGGCTGCGCTCAGTTGAGGAGCGGTAGGCAACCCTTTGGCTCGTTGGGTAGAGTTCAGCGCAGGGTAAACAAGCAGGTACATGGAAGCAATAGTTGAGTAATGAATGAGATACTTATTAGGCACAGCCTCAACCCCTGTGCAAATAGGCCGGGGCTTAAATGATGCTACAATATTAGGCCATACTGGCAGGCAGGAAAAAGGACACTTTGCTTGTGAAACAGACATCGAAAAATGGTCTAATCATTACCAGAAAGGGTGATATTCTAGTTTTTTTAAAATTTATAAGCAGGAACAAGCATCCGATAAATCGAGTAGAAATCTTGATAATCAATAATTTATAATCTGGCAAAATTTTCAGAGCAGCTTTTCAGCTGCCCCAAAAATCCCGCATCATTATAAATTATTGATTATCAATATTTCTACTCGATTTATCGGATGCTTGCTCCTGCTTATAAATTTTAAAAAAAGTGGAATGTCACCCTTTCTGGTAATGATTAGACCATTTTTCG
>JANXMN010000341.1 GCA_025354605.1 Hymenobacter sp.
GCCGCCCAGCAGATTGTGAGCCGCCGCGCCAACCCCAAACTGCCCTCGGTGCTGAGTTTCGGCAAGGTCATCGCCAACGGCGCCACCAACGTCATCCCCAACGAAGTGTACATCGAAGGCACTTTCCGCACCCTGAATGAGGAGTGGCGGGCCGAGGCGCACCAGCACCTGCGCAAGCTGTGCGAGGGCCTGGCCGAAAGCATGGGCGCGGTGTGCGAGCTCGAAATCCGGGTGGGCTACCCATACTTAGAGAATGAGCCCGCCCTCACGGCCCGGGTGCGCGCCGCCGCCGAAGCCTACCTCGGCTCCGAAAACGTGGTGGAGCTCGACCAGTGGATGGCCGCCGAGGATTTCGCCTATTTCTCGCAGGCCGCGCCCTCGTGCTTCTACCGCCTGGGCACCCGCCACGCCGACGGCCGCTTCGCTTCCTCAGTGCACACGCCTACTTTCGATATCGACGAGCAGGCCCTCACCACTGGCCCCGGCCTGATGGCCTGGCTGGCGATTGAGGAGCTGGGCCGCTAAGGCCGTAGCGCGGTACCGGCAGGTCCGCGCGCTTCCCATTTGTGTACTTCCCCCGCCAACCGGCCCCAGCCGCACTACTTTCCGCCCATGAAGCCTTTCCTTGCCCCCTTGTTGCTGGCCGCCACCCTGCTGGCCCGCCCCGCCGCCGCCCAGACCCTGCGCCGCGTCCAGGATAAGCAACTCTTTATTACGCTGCAAGGTGAGTTGGCCCTGAAAAACGGCGACTACCTGCTGCTCTCGGTGTTCGGGCAGAATATCCCCGCCTACGCTAGCTACGCCGACGACAGACGGCTGTTGGGCTTCGATACACGCGGCCTGGGTCTCACCTATGAGCACTTCTGGAACAATCACTGGAGCGGGGGCGCCGCTTTTGTACAGGAATCGCAACTCGGCAATAACTATATCATCCCCGAATTACTGGTGCGCCACCGTAGTCGCCTCGGGCCGCTCACGTTCGGGCAGCGCCTGAGTGGCTATCGCACCATCGCGGTGGGCAACACTGCCAGATTTGGGAACCCGGAAGGGTTGAATTTTCTGAGCCTGCGTGCCGACCTGGAAAAGCTATTTCCATTCGGCGCAGTGGGCGTGCGTCCGCGCCTTAGCTACGAGGCGACGATGAATGTGCATTTGCAAAAAGATAAGAATGCTCCCGAATATGACCAGCGCACCATTCAGCACACCAGCCTGCGCGCCGAAGTGGGCCTGCGCTTCGGCGACCATTTCGACCTGACGCCGTGGTTTGCCTACACCACGGCCTACTACTTCACGCTGCCCCAGTACAGCCCCATTAGCGGCACGCCCAGCACCGGCGGCGGCCGGCTGAACCTGGTAACGCCCGTAATTGGCCTCGATGCCCGGTTCACGCTGTTCGAGGGCAGAGCAGTGTTTGAGCGCCAGCAGCTGCCCACGCAGCACTAGCCGCTTGGGCGCGGGTATCGGGGCCGGTTCCTTGCGCCGTCAGTTGCTTGCAGACATAATTGCGGTGATTCGATAGTGTCTTTTTCGTTGTTTAAAGAACGGGATAGCAGTTTTGTCATCGGGCAGGCAGAAAAGGAAAAGGGCTTTAACTCCCGCGACGGACATTTTGTCAATTTTTGTTGCCGCCATTGTTGATTGGTATGGAATTTAAGGAAATGAGGCAAGTCGCACCCGTCGACTATCCTTTTATCACCTCTAAATATTCTCTATCATCATGGCCACTCTGCTGTATAACAACCGCCCTTCCCTACATCCCAGCCGCGCCCTGAGCGCCATGCTGGCCGACATGCTGCGCGAGCCCCAGGCTCCCGCTACCCAGCCTACGCCGGCCTTCGTGCCCGCCGCCGATATCCTTGAAACTGCTGCTGGCTTCGAGTTGCACCTGGCCCTGCCCGGCGTGAAGAAAGAAGCTGTCAGCATCGAATTCCTCGACGGCGAGCTGGTGGTTGCGGGCAACCGCCCCAACCCCGCTGCCGCTGCCCGCGAAGCCGCCGCTACCGCCACCGAAGCTCCCGTTGACAACGCCGAAAACACGCCCGCCGTGGTCGCCCCCGCCGCCCCGGCCGCGCCCGTCTTCCGCCGCACCGAAACCAGCTACGGCAGTTTCCGCCGCAGTTTCCGCCTGCCCGATACGGTGAACGTGAAGGCCATTGCGGCCGAATTTGCCGACGGCATCCTGCGGGTGGTGCTGCCCTTCGACACGGAGAAAGTGACCAAGCAGCACATCACCATCCGTTAAGCGGAGGCCCAGTTAAAAAAAAGGCACCTTCCGGGGTGCCTTTTTTGCAGAGTTGTTGGTTGTGCTGTAAAATAGCGCCTCCATTGGCTGGTTGGGCCGGTATTCGGTTAAAAGCAACCCCTGGACGCTAAACTGAATCCTTGCTTCGTTGTGGAGCCGCCGCGGCCCGCTGCCTCATGCGGCTTTCATGGGCGGGGCGCGAGCTTGAACCGGTCAATCACTCATTCATCTTTTTCATTTTTCCCTTACCCATGCAAGCAAAACAAATGATGCTCGGCCTGTTCGGTTCCGCCATTCTGGGCGGCGGCGTGGCCGTGGGCGGGTACAAGCTGCTGGAGCCGGCCCCCGTGGCCCCTCAGGAATTGGCAGCCAACCCGCAGGTGCGCTACACCTCGGAAATGCGCAGCAGCCCCTACACCGTTCCCGAGGGCCTGAACTTCGTGGCCGCCGCCGCCGCCGTAACCCCGGCCGTGGTCCACGTGATGACCGAATACGCCGCCCCGGCCGTCGACCAGCGCCAGATGCAGATGGACCCCTTCCTGCGCCAGTTCTTCGGCGACCAGCTCGACCAGTTCCACGGCCAGCAGCAGCCCCAGGGCGGCGGCCAGGGTTCGGGCTCGGGCGTGATTATCGCCGCCAACGGCTACATCGTGACCAACAACCACGTCATCGATAAAGCCTCGAAAATTGAGGTGGTGCTCGACGACAAGCGCAAGTTCGAAGCCGAGCTGGTAGGGGCCGACCCCACTACCGACCTGGCCGTACTGAAAGTGAAAGCCGATAACCTGCCCTTCGTGAAGTACGGCAACTCCGACGACGTGAAGGTGGGCCAGTGGGTGCTCGCCGTGGGCAACCCCTTTAACCTGAACTCGACCGTAACGGCGGGCATCATCTCGGCCAAGGGCCGCAACATCGACATCCTGCGCCGCAAGGACAACATGGGCATCGAGTCGTTTATCCAGACCGACGCCGTGGTGAACCCCGGCAACTCGGGTGGCGCGCTCGTCAACCTCAACGGCGACCTCATCGGCATCAACTCGGCCATTGCCTCGCACACGGGCAGCTACGAAGGCTACTCGTTTGCCATTCCCAGCTCGCTGGCCAGCAAGGTGGTCGACGACCTGCTGAAGTATAAGGTCGTGCAGCGTGCCCTGCTCGGCGTGCAGATTCAGGAAGTGGACGCCAAGCTGGCTTCGGAGAAAAAGCTCAATACCCTGAACGGCGTATACGTGCAGGGCCTGACCGCCGGCAGCGCCGGCTCGCAGGCGGGCTTGAAAACCGGCGACATCATCACCAACATCAACGGCGTGGCCGTGAATACCTCCTCGCAGCTGCAGGAGCAGGTGGCCCGCTTCCGCCCCGGCGACAAGATTAAGGTGAGCTACCTGCGCGACGGTGCGGCCAGCACCACCGAGGCCACCTTGCGCAATGCTACCGGCACCACCGGCGTGGTGCGCGAAGATGCCGCCGCCGCTTCCATCAAGTATGAGGGGGCCACCATCTCGGCGGTGCTGCCTCGCGACCTGGCCAAGCTGGGCCTGGAAGGCGGCGCGAAAATCTCGGGCATCAAGGGCAGCAACTTCCGTGAGACCGGCATGGCGGATGGTTTCATTATCACCCGCATCGACAAAAATCTGGTGGCTAAGCCTTCGGATGTGAAAAACTATCTCGAACAGGCCCGCGAAAATTCGGGCGCGCTGGTCGAGGGCGTATACCCCGACGGGCGGAAAGCCTATTATCCCATCGGGCAGGAATAAGCCGAAAATAGCACTGCATGCCGAACACAAAGCCGCTGCCATCGGGCAGCGGCTTTTTTTGTGCGCAGTTGATTGGATTGACCGGCTATTCTAAATGTCGGAATGAATTTGGCGTCTTTATAAAATAATAATTCAGGCCGGGCGACTGACTTTAATAATTCAATAGTCCTTTGATTTACAGTTGGTAAAGCGTTATCAATTTGTTTTAATTAGTGGGGAATTCTTGCCCGTCAGCTGTCATTTGCCGTAAAGGAAATCCCGCAGCGAGAAAGGGTTTTTCGTGAGTGGCCCGGGCCTGCCTTGCCTGGTTTTGTTGGACTATCCCCTCTCATGGAAAACGTCATTAACACCCTGCTCATCCAGAATTTTAAGTCGATTCGCAATGCGGTGCTGCACCCCCGGCGGGTAAATCTGATTATCGGCCCGCCCAACGTGGGCAAGTCGACGGTGCTGGAGGCCATGAGCCTGCTGGGCGGGGTGGCGTTCGAGCGCAAGCGGAAGTTCATGCGCAGCTTTATTCGCTACGACCGGCCGGCCCAGCTTTTCCACGACAGCAACCTGACGGCGCCGGTTCGTATCGAGTCGGACCACGACGTGTGCCTGCTGGGGCGGCAGGCCAAAGCCCAGGGCAGCGGCTTTCAGTACGGCGTGTTCAGTCAGTCGGCCTACCACTTGCTGCGGGTGCAGCTGGGGCTGCCCCTGCTGGAAGGGCGAGCTAAAACCCGACCCAACGACGATGCTCAACTGCTCAACCGGCTACAGCTGCGACTGCCCACCCTGGGCACCCTGCCCGAGCCGGGATACTACTACACCGAGTTCGACGAAACCGGCCGCCTGAGCCTGCCGGGCACCGACAACCACTACCTGACGTCGACGCCCTACTGGCGGCCCCGGCCGGTGAAGGCGTTCCGCTTCAAGCACAATGCCCGCCTCGACCGCCACTATCCCGACGTGACCCTGCAGCCGCCGCACGGTAACAACCTGGTGCAGGTGTTGGAGCACAATGCCCGCCTGCGCCGGGAGTTTGCCTCTTTATTCACCGACCAGCACCAGGAGCTGCGGGTGCGCACCGACACGAGGCTGCTGGAAGTGATGAAGAACGTGGACGGCCTGAGCGTGGCCTACCCGTATTCGGGCGCGGGCGACACGCTGCGGCGCTTCGGCTTTCACCTGGCGGCAATGGATTCGAGCCAGGAGTCGGTGGTGTTGCTGGAGGAGCCGGAATCGCACTCGTACCCGGGCTACATTATGCAGCTGGCCGAGCGCATGGTGGCCCACGAGAGCAACCAGTTTTTCGTGACCACCCACAGCCCGTATTTTTTCGACAGCGTGCTCGAAAACATGGTGCCCTACGAAAACCGCATGCCCGAGCTGGCGGTGTTCGTGGTGTACTACAAGGATTACCAGACCAAAATCCGGCAGATGTCGGACGAGGAGGTGCGCGCCCTGCAGCGCGACAGCCTCGACATGTTCAATAACCTGCACCACCTGGCCCACGAGGTAGCCGGGCGCAAGGGGTAGGGAAGGCGGGTTTTTGGGTGCCGGCTCATCTATCATTTTTGGCTATACCGGCCTTCGGTTCGCGAGCTCAGGATGACGGGCGGGACTGGTACACTGGGGGAGTGATGAATTCTGCCTTAACTGTAGCTTTTTGGGGAATTCTCTGGCCCAGGCCCAGTAAAGCCTTCGTGCTAGTGGCTGGTCCCGTAGCTTTGTGGCCGCAAACATCCCCCACCCACCACCCCTATGAAGCAGGCTCTCGAAGAAGCGACTGTGGCCGACGTAACAGTCGAGCATCCTCACCACGACCCCCACGGCATTCAGGACGTGCTGCGCCAGCTTGGCGTGCAAGCCGACAATGCTGCTTACAGCACTGGGCGCACCTGGGGCGGCGCCGAAAATTCCGACCGCCGCATCATTAATGCGCCCGCCGACGGCCGCCGCATTGCCAGCGTGGCCTTTGCCACGACTGATGACTATGAAGCGGTGGTGAAAGCCGCTGAAGAAGCCTACAAAACCTGGCGGCTGATGCCGGCTCCCAAGCGCGGCGAAATCGTGCGCCAGATTGGCAACAAGCTCCGCGAGTTCAAGGAGCCGCTGGGTAAGCTGGTGAGCGCCGAGATGGGCAAAATCCTGCAGGAAGGCCTGGGCGAAGTGCAGGAAATGATTGATATCTGCGACTTTGCCGTGGGCCTGAGCCGGCAGCTGCACGGCTCCACCATGCACTCGGAGCGCCCGGCACACCGCATGTACGACCAGTACCAGCCGCTGGGCATCGTGGGCATTATCTCGGCCTTCAACTTCCCGGTGGCCGTGTGGAGCTGGAATGCTATGCTGGCCGCCGTGTGCGGCGACGTGAGCATCTGGAAGCCTTCGGAGAAAACGCCCCTCACTGCCGTGGCCGTACAGCACATCATTAAGGAAGTGCTGGCCGAAAACGACATTGCCGAGGGCGTGTTCAGCGTGATTATCGGCGATGCCAAAATTGGCGCCGCGATGGCGGCCGACAAGCGCATTCCGCTGGTGTCGGCCACCGGCAGCACCCGCATGGGCCGCAAAGTGGGCGAAGTGGTGGGCGCGCGCCTGGGCCGCGCCCTGCTGGAACTGGGCGGCAATAACGCCATCATCGTTACGAAAAACGCCGACCTCAAAATTGCCATTCCGGCCATCGTATTCGGGGCGGTGGGCACGGCCGGGCAGCGCTGCACCAGCACGCGCCGGGTCATCATCGAGGAAAGCATGTTTGCCGAAGTGAAAAGCCGCTTGCTGGCCATCTACCCCAAGCTGCCCATCGGCCACCCGCTGCAGGAAGGCACGCTGGTGGGCCCGCTGATTGATGCCGACGCGGTGAAGATGTTCTCCGATGCGCTGGGTGCGGTGCAGGCCGAGGGCGGCAAGCTGCTCAGCGGCGGCGAGGTGCTGAGCCGCCCCGAACTGGCTGGTGGCCACTACGTGACCCCGGCCCTGGTGGAGGCCGAAAACCACTACCACACGGTGCAGGAGGAAACCTTCGCGCCCATCCTCTACCTCATCAAGTACAGTGGCGAGGTGCAGCAGGCCATCGACCTGCAGAACGGCGTGCGCCAGGGCCTTTCGTCAAGCATCTTCACGCTGAATATGCGCGAGGCCGAAGCCTTCCTAGCCGCCAGCGGCTCCGACTGCGGCATTGCCAACGTGAACATCGGCACGAGCGGGGCCGAAATCGGCGGCGCGTTCGGCGGTGAGAAGGAAACCGGCGGCGGCCGCGAATCCGGCTCCGACGCCTGGAAAGTGTACATGCGCCGCCAGACCAACACCATCAACTACAGCACCGAGCTGCCGCTGGCCCAAGGCATCAAGTTCGACGTGTAGGGGTGAAGCCTTGAACACACGAACGGCCCGCTCGTAATCTGTGAGCGGGCCGTTCGTGTGTTCAGGGTTTTATTCTAAAGTCCCCATGGCCCCTGAATAACACGTCGGTGCTATCGTGCATGACGTAGTAGAGCCGGTAGGTTTCGCCAGTCGTCAGGTTGGCTTGGATAAAGTCGAGGGTGATTTGTTGCGGGCCAGTTGGAACCGAAGCGCTTCTTTGTGGCATAACCACCGTGAAATTTTTATCCACGACGACTACGGAGCGCACCCCAGCTTTCGGCAGGGTGTAGGCAAAGGTTGCCTGGTTAACAAGCGGATTTGAATACAAGGAAATATGATGGTCGTCGTGCACTCCCCAGTTTGTAGACGTGCCAAAAGTGCCGCCTTGCGGAAAAGCATTAAATAAAGGACCGAACAACGCCTGTTCCTGATTGGTCCAGTTGTCGTCGTGTGTCCAGTCAGACGCGTCCACCGTGCCGGTGAGCTGCCCGGTTGCGTTCCGCTCGGTGATGCCGCCGTTGGGGCCGAAATCGAGCGTTGACGGCACCTCTTTTTTACAGGCGATGAGCAGTAGGCCCGTCATCAACAGGTTCGATATAGGTAGCGGACGGAGTGACACGGCGTGGCGTTGTTACGGTAGGATAAGAATTCCAAAGTTAACCGCCCGAGCGGTTGCAACCCTGGTGCGAAAGGGTTAGCGTAGCCATGGGCTGAGGCATTGCCGGGCTTGCTCTACCGTGACGACTTCGCCCTTATCTATCTGTTCCAGTCCTTCCTCCATCTTCTGGAGGGCAATAATGCGTTCGATAAGCTGCTCGGGCTCGAAGAACTCAGGTAACTCATGCACCGAGATTATAACTTGTTCTTTGGTCATAACGGGGGCATTCTGATTCAATAGCAATTTGCATAAATGCAACGGCCCGCGCACCTACAGCAGCTTGCGTAGCGCCCACAGGCTCCACACAATCACCATCAGGCCCACGCCCACAAACATCCAGCGGGTGGGCAGGCGGCCGGCCAGCCGGGCGGCAATGGGCGCGGCGGCCACCCCGCCCACGATGAGGCCCAGCACAATCTGCCAGTGCGAGATGCCCAGAATGCTGAAAAACGTGAAGGCGCTGGCAAACGTGACGAAGAACTCGACCAGGCTCACGGTGCCGATGACGTAGCGGGGCGTGCGGCCGTTGGTGATGAGCGTGCTCGTGACCAGCGGCCCCCAGCCGCCCCCGCCAAACGAGTCGAGGAAGCCACCGGCCCCAGCCAGCCAGCCAGCGTTTTTCACCTTGCGGCGCTTCTGCGAAGCTTTGCGAAAGGCTTTGCCGATGATGCGTACGCCCAGAAACAGCAGGTAAACGGCCAGGAAGGGCTTCACGTAGCCGGCGTAGGCTTCGCCGTAGCGGGCCAGCAGCAGCGCTCCGGCCACCGAGCCCAGCACGCCCGGCAGCAGCAGCACCCGGAACAGGCGCTTGTTCACGTTGCCGAAGCGGTAGTGGTTGTAGCCCGATGCGCCGCTGGCAAACACCTCGGCCGTGTGAATACTGGCACTAACCGCCACCGGGTTCAGGCCCAGCGACATCAGACTGATGGCTGATACTACGCCGTAGCCCATGCCCAGCATGCCATCCACCATCTGAGCCACGAAGCCCACGGCCACGAAGGTGTAGAACGTGCCCGACGAGCGCGCCAGCTCCCAGGCCTGCTGCCAGGTAAAGTAGTAGGAGACGATGTTGAGAATGATGAAGGCCGCGAACGTCATCAGCGCGGCGGTGGCCACGCGGCGCCAGTAGATGGTGGCGGGCGTTTCGTAGGCCGGGCCATGAGCCAGCTCGGCCGTCACGGCATTCAGCGACTTCACTTTCTCGGCGAAGTCGCCCTGCAGGCGGCTGCGGATAATGGTCATCTGGCCCAGCACCGAGGTGAGCTCGGCGGGCAGCACTTCGGCTAGTACCTCGCGCAGGCGTTTGCCGATGGTAGGCGACTTGCCGTTGGTGGAAATAGCGATTTTCAAATCGCCCTTTTGCAGCACCGACGAGAGGTAGAAGTCGCACAGCTCGGGCGTGTCGGCCACGTTGGTGAGGAGCTGGCGGGCGGCGGCGGCCGTACCGATGTAGCGGTGTAGGGCCATGTCGTCGGTGGCCAGGAAAAGCAAGTCCTGGTCGTCGAGGTCGGCGTCCTGAAACGCCCGCTGGTGCAGCTGTACCCGGGGGTGGCGGGCGGCCAGTTCGCGCAGCTCGGGGCGCAGGTGCGGGGCCACGACCGTCACGGCCGTGGCGGGGCTGTTGCGCAGAATGGCGCTCAGCTTTTCCAGGCCCACATTGCCGCCGCCCACCAGCAGTACGCGCATGTTCTCCAGCTTCAGGAAGATGGGAAACAGGTGGTTGGCTGGCGGGGGCGACTCCGGCGACCGAGGGGTCACTGCCGGGGTAGCCGGGGTTGGGTTGTTTGTTGGCATAGCACAGAACGTAGCAGTAAGATACAACAATCAGGCGTGAAAGTCCAGCCCGTGGCGGGTGGCCGGCACCACGCCGGTGCGCACCACGAAGTCGCCGAAGCCCTCGGTGGGCTGGCGATGGGCGGCGTAGGCGGCCAGCAGGGGCGCGAGCTCGCGCAGGATGCCGTCTTCATCGAGCATTTCGCGGTAGAGCTTGTTGAGGCGCTCGCCGGCGTGGTTGGCTCCGAGGTAAAGGTTGTAGCGACCGGGGGCTTTGCCCACCAAGCCGATTTCGCCGAGATACGGCCGGGCGCAGCCGTTGGGGCAGCCCGTCAGCCGAATTAGAATGCCCGCCTCGGCTAGGCCATGGGCGCGGATGACGGCATCGAGCTTATCGAGCAATTGGGGCAGGTAGCGCTCGGCTTCGGCGAAGGCCTGCGAGCAGGTGGGCAGGGCCACGCAGGCCAGGGCATTGCGGTGCAGGGCGGTGAGCTGCTCAGCCGTGGGAGCCGCGCCGTGGGCTTCGAGCACGGCTTGCACGCGGGCGCGGTGGGCAGGCTCGATGTTGGCCAGCAGCAGGTTCTGGTTGCCGGTGAGGCGGAACTCGCCGGTGTGGAAGCCGCTGATTTCGCGCAGGGCGGCCTTGAGGCGGTAGCCGGGGCGGTCGAGCACGCGCCCGCCTTCCACGAACAGAACGAGGTGCGAGAGTCCGTTGGGGCCGCTGGTCCAGCCAAAGGCGTCACTGGAGCTGTGAAACTGGTAGGGGCGGGTATCGGCCAGCTCAAACCCTAAGCGCTGGTGCAGCTTGGCCACGAAGGCGGGCAGCCCGGCGCGGTCGATAGTGTACTTGAGGCGCGAGAGCTTGCGGTTGGCGCGGTTGCCCCAGTCGCGCTGGATGGTCACGATTTGCTCGCACACGGCCACCACGTTTTCGGCGGGCACGAAGCCGATGAGGTCGGCCAGGCGCGGGTAGGTTTCGGGCAGGCCAAACGTCATGCCCAATCCGCCGCCCACGGCCACGTTGTAGCCCAGCAGGCGGCCATTCTCTTCGATGGCGATGAGGCCGATGTCGTTCGAGAAAATGTCGGAATCGTTGTAGGGCGGCAGGGCCAGGGCAATTTTGAACTTGCGCGGCAGGTAGGTCTGACCGTAGATGGGCTCCGCGTCGTCGGGGGCCTCGGTGGTGTTCTGCAGCTCGCCGTCGAGCCAGATTTCGTGGTAGGCCGTGGTGTGCGGCGTGAGGTGGGCGCTGATGGCGCGGGCCGTGGCCTGCACCTGGCGGTGCACCGCCGACTCGTGCGGGTTCACGTTGCACATCACGTTGCGGTTCACGTCGCCGCAGCCCGCAATGCTATCGAGCAGCGCGTCGTTGAAGCCCTGGATGCTGGGCCGGAGGTCGCGCTTGAGCACGCCGTGCAGCTGGAAGGTCTGGCGGGTGGTAAGCTTGAGGGTGCCGTTGCCGTAGGCATCCGCCAGGGCATCGAGGCGCTGCCACTGGGCGGCGGTGGCCACGCCACCGGGCACCCGCACCCGAATCATGAAGGAAAACAGCAGCTCCAGCTTCTGGCGCTTACGCTCGGAATCGAGGTCGCGGTCGGTTTGCTGGTAGGAGCCGTGAAACTTGATAAGGTGGGTATCATTGGGGTTGAGCGCGCCGGTGAGGCGGTTGCGCAGGCTCTCGACGATGGTGCCGCGCAGGTAGCGGCTGGCGGTTTTGACGTGCTCGACTTCGGAGAGGTTGGGGGTTGCGAACATTGGCAAGGGAGTGTAGCGTGGACTCTGCGAGTCCGCGCGGATGAACGATACTCAAACGATACCACGCGCGGACTCGCAG
>JANXMN010000346.1 GCA_025354605.1 Hymenobacter sp.
CCGCGGCAACAAGCGCCGCCGCGATGAGCTCGAAGAGTTTGGGGCTGACGAGACGCGTTTGAACCGCTACATCGCCAACGCGGGCATCTGCTCGCGCCGCGAGGCCGATGCGCTGATTGCGGCCGGCGAAATTAAGGTGAACGGCGAAGTGGTGACGGAGATGGGCTACAAAGTGCAGCCCGAAGACACCGTGCAGTACGGCAAAACCAACCTCAACCGCGAGAAGTCAGTATATGTGCTGCTGAATAAGCCTAAGGATTTCATCACAACCACGGAAGACCCCGAGGGCCGCCGCACGGTGATGGACCTGGTAGCCGGGGCATCGAAGGAGCGCATCTTCCCGGTGGGCCGGCTTGACCGCAACACTACCGGCCTGCTACTCTTCACCAACGATGGCGAAGTGGCGCAGAAGCTGTCGCACCCCTCGCACAAGAACAAGAAAATTTACCAAGTGGAGCTGAGCCAGCCGCTGTCGGAGGAAGACCTGGGCAAGATTGCCGAAGGCCTGGAGTTGGAAGACGGTAAGGCCGTGGTCGACGACGTGGCTGTGGTAGCGGGCAACGCGCATTTCGTGGGCATTGAAATCCACATCGGGCGCAATCGCATCGTGCGCCGCATCTTCGAGCACCTCGGCTACGAGGTGGTGGCTCTGGACCGCGTGCAGTACGCCGGCCTCACCAAGAAGGACCTGCCCCGCGGCAAATGGCGCTTTCTAAGTGAGCAGGAGGTGATTCGCATGAAGTATTTCCTGTAAAAAATGAAGAGTGAGGAATGAGGAATTGGCTATAGCGGTCGGTTTTCCATTCCTCATTTCTCATTCTTCATCTCTCATTTTTGACATGCATACGCTCGCCCTCGACATTGGCAACACGGCCGTGAAAGCCGGCTGTTTCGATGGGCCAACGTTGCGCGAAATGCACGCCGGCCTCCCGGCGGGCGAGGTGCGCGCGCTGGTGCGGCGCTGGGCACCGCAGCACGTTATCGTGGCCTCGGTGGCGGAAGCGGCGGTGCTGGCCGTAGAAGAGCTGCGGGATGTGGTACCGGGCCAGCTGCTAGCCTTTAGCCCGGGCACTACGGCTGTGCCGTTGCGCAATGCCTATGCCACGCCGCTTACTCTGGGGGCCGACCGGCTGGCCGGGGCCGTGGGGGCGGCGGGCCTGCGCCCGGGCCGCGACACGCTCATCATCGACGCGGGCACGGCCCTGAAGCTGGACCTGGTGACGGCCGACGGCACCTACCACGGTGGCAGCATCGGGCCGGGGCTGGCCATGCGGCTGCGGGCGCTCCACGCCTTCACGGGGCGGTTGCCGCTGCTGGCGCTGCCAGCCCCGGATGCAACCGTTGAGCTGGTAGGCGACTCCACTACGCAGAGCCTGTTGAGCGGCGTGGTGAACGGTACCGTGGCCGAAATCAACGGGTTAGTTGAACAGTATCGGCAGCAGTACCCCGAGTTGGGGGTGGTGCTGACCGGGGGCGACGCGGCCTTTCTGGCGGCCCGGCTCCCGAAGTGTATCTTTGTCGTCCCCGAGCTGGTACTGCTCGGGCTAAATCGGATTTTAGCGTATCATGTTGAGAAGTAAAGGGATGGATGGCCACGTGCTGGGGATGATGCTGACGGGACTGGCCGCGCTGGCTACCAGCGGGGTGCAGGCGCAGAGCCTGGGCAACTCGCCCTACTCGCGCGTTGGCCTGGGCGAATACTATGGCAATACCGGCGGCGTGCGCCAGATGGGAATGGGCGGCGTGGGCCTGGCGGCTCCAAACTCCGTCAACGTGAACGACCTGAACCCGGCCCTGCTGTACTACACGAGCCGCACCACGTTTGAGGCCGGCTACAGCGGGCAGTACAAGACGGTGAAAAATGCGGTGGCTTCGAGCCGCAGCGGCAACGGCACGCTGGGCTACCTGGCCATGTCGGTGCCACTGGCTTCGCGCTGGGCCGCGGCCGCGGGGCTGAAGCCGCTGAGTGCCGTCGACTACGAAGCGAACATTCTGCAGGATGTGCGGAACACGTCGAACGTGGTTATTGCCCAGTCGCTGAAGCAGTACAAGGGCACCGGGGGCATCTCCGAAGCCTACCTGGCGCAGGGCGTGCGCTTGGCCAAGGGCTTTACGGTAGGTTTCACCGCCTCCTATCTGTTTGGAGTAGTGGACGAAACTGTTGCCACCACCGTGCAGGAAACCAATAGCCTCGACCCACTGCTAAAATCGGTGAGCCGCCAGCACACCCGCTATTCGGATTTCGCCTTCCGGGCGGGGGCGCACTACCGCCACTCCATTGCTAAAAGCCTGAATCTGAATCTGGCCGGCGTCTATAGCTTCGGCCACAATCTGCACGGCTCGCAAACCAATACCCAGGAGCGGGAGAATGCCAACGGGGCCCTCGTTGCAGCGGCTATCCTGGTGGGCGAGGGCCACGGCAGCACCTACGTGCCGGGCCTGGCCCAGGCGGGCCTCAGCCTCGACAACGATAAGAACTGGAGCGTGAACCTCGACGTGGCGCACCAGCAATGGTCGAAGTTCACCAGCTTCAACCACGACGGCCTGCCGCTGAGCAATACCCTACGCGTAGGCCTGGGCGGCGAGCTGACGCCCGACCCGGGCTCGATTGAGCATTATTTCCAGCGCGTGGCTTACCGCGCCGGCATCAGTCTGGCGCAGCTGCCCTATCAGCCGGGCGGCAAAACCCTCTACGACCGGTCGGTGAGTTGGGGCTTCGGCTTTCCGTTGCCCACGGCGAGCCCGCTGGAATCGACGACCATTAGTTTGGGCTTCACCTACGGCATGCGCGGCAACACCGACCTGCTGAGCAGTGGGGCCAGCAACGTGCAGGAAAGCTACATTCGCGGGCAGCTGGGCGTCACGCTCAACAACCGCTGGTTTATCAAGCGCCGCCTGCAGTAGCCGGGTGGGCTTTCCCGATTTCTAAACCTCCGCCGTGCCTTTCTTCCGCGTGCCGCATTGCTACGAAACCGGCCCGGGCCTGCTGCTACTGGCGCTGATGCTGGCTGGCTGCGAGAAGCAAGCCGCCACCGGCCCCATCGTGGTGTACACCGGTCCGCTGATGGAAACCAGCAACGTGCGCACGCTGGTGAGCGACTCGGCCAAACTGAAGTTCGAGCTGACCGCGCCGCTGGAGCAGCAATTCGACAACAGCGACATGGTGTACCCCCACGGGGCGAAGGTGATATTTTATTCGGCCGATGGCCGGAAAACCGTCGTCAATACCATCACGGCCAAGTACGCCAAGTACGAGAAGGCCAAAAACCTCTACACCATGCGCGGCGACGTGCAGGTGAACAACGTGCCCGAGCAGCAGCGCCTGCACACCGAGGAAATGTTTTACGACAAGGCCAAGCAGGTGATTTATACCGATACGGCCATGTTCGTGAAGGTAGAAACGCCCACCGAATACATCGATGGCTACGGCCTGACGGCCAACCAGAATTTTTCGCGCTACAGCATCAAGCGGCCCACCGGCATTCTGGCCAAAACCGGGGCCGGGCTCTAGCCGCGTTCTATTTTCTTCTGCAATGAAATTCGACAAAGACCTCCTGCGCACCGTGCTGTTTGCCGTGGGCGTGGTGGCCACGGTCATCGGTATCTACCAAACCTTGCTCTTCAACGACCTGGGCCGCAACTACTGGTTGTTCATGATTTCGATGACCTGCTGGATGCCCCTGCTCTACTGGCGGCAGCAGGAGCGCCTAGCCGCCAAAATTGCCGAGCAGGAAGCCAAGCTGGCCCGGCAGAACCGCGCCAAAACCCCGGCCAAATCGACCAAGAAGCGCCGGTAGGGGGGCTGCCTTGTCTATTTCCTGAACGTCATGCAGAGCGAAGCGAAGCATTTTTACCACGCAAGTAATTTAATTTACTACTGCGGTAAAGATGCTTCGCTTCGCTCTGCATGACGTTCTTATTAGCAGTGAATGCGGTGGCCGGGTGACTTAAAATCGGGCAAGACTTTGATTGCCGGCCAAATTCTGGTTATTTTGCGCCTCTTTTGACCAACACGGATTCGATTCTCCACCACAAGTAAATGGCTTTAATTAACACGATTCGGGAAAAATCAGGCTGGGCGGTAGGTACCGTGGCCGTCGGGATGCTGCTCTTCATTGTGGGCGGCGACCTGGTGGGCGGCAAAAACCGCCTCTTCGGCCGCAACGACACCGTGGTGGGCGAGGTAGCCGGCCAGAAAGTCGACCTGAACGACTACAACGCTGCGCTCGAGCAGGCCAAGCAGGCGTTTGCGGCCCAGCAGGGCCGTCAGCCCGACGACCAGGCCATGACCTACCTGCGCGACCAGGCCTGGAACCAGACTCTCTACAAGCTAGCCTTCCAGCCCGAGTGGGAAAAGCTGGGCCTGAGCGTGAGCGACGACGAACTGGTCGACATGGTGCAGGGCGACAACGTGGCCGCCGGCATCAAGCAGGCCTTCACCGACAAGGCCACCGGGCAGTTCGACCGCGCCCGGCTGATTGACTACTTGAAAAACCTCGACAAGCTGCCGCCCGAAAACCAAATGGCCTGGCGCAACTTCGAAGCCAACCTGCCCGCCGAGCGCCTCGCCAACAAGTACAACGCCCTGCTGAAAAATTCGGTGTACGTGACCACGGCCGAAGCCAAGCGCTTCAACGACAACCAGAACGCCAAAGCCACGGTGAAGTACCTGTTCGTGCCCTACGGCAGCATCTCCGACTCGGCCGTGAAAGTGACCGATGCCCAGCTGCAGGCCTACCTCGACAAGAACCAGAGCAAGTACAAGGTCGAAGCCGGCCGCTCGATTGAGTACGTGACCATTCCGGTGGTGGCCTCGAAGGAGGACAGCACCAACGTGAAGGGCACGATGGCCGACCTGACCACTCAGTTTGCCACGGCTCCGGTCGATTCGCTGTTCGTATCGGCCAACTCGGAGCAGCCCTGGAACAAAAACTTCCGCTCGCCGGCCGACCTGCCCGAGGAGCTGCGCAAGCAGCTGCCCCTGACGGCCGGCAAAGTGTACGGCCCCTACGCCGAAGCCGGCACCTACACGCTGTACAAGGTAACGGGCACCGGCACTGGCAAACAGGCCGCCGCCCGCGCCAGCCATATTCTCATCAAGGCCGAAGGCACTACGCCCGAAGCCAAAGCCGCCGCCAAAGCCAAGGCCCAGGACCTGCTGAGCAAAATCAAGAACGGCGCGGACTTCGCGGCCATGGCCCGGCAGTTTGGCACCGACGGTACCAAGGAGCAGGGCGGCGACCTCGGCTGGTTTGGCCAGGGCCGCATGGTGCCCGAGTTTGAGAAGGCTATTTT
Organism: Hymenobacter sp.; assembly: GCA_025354605.1. GTDB lineage: Bacteria > Bacteroidota > Bacteroidia > Cytophagales > Hymenobacteraceae > Hymenobacter. Next base: position 5,296 of record JANXMN010000346.1, read on the forward strand.
CGGCGCTTCGAACACCGGCCTGCTGCCCAGCGTAGTGGAAACTTCGTTCGGCTACCACATCATTAAAATTACGGCCCTGCCCACCAAGCAAACCTACCAGGTGGCCGAGGTGAAGAAGACCATTGCCCCGAGCGAAGCCACCTACGACGCGGCCAATACCCGCGCCAACGAGCTGCGCGCCAAGCTCACCAACCTCGAAACCTTCCGTGCCGAAGTAGCCAAGGATAAGACCCTGCAAAAGCAGGAAGCCAAGAACCTCGATGCCAATGCCAACGCCGTGAATGCCCTGCAGAATGCCCGGGAGGTCGTGCGCTGGGCCTTCGGCCACGGCCCGGCCGGCAGCACGTCCAAAGTGGGCGACGTGTCGGACGTGTTCACCGTCGGCGACCAGTTTGTGATTGCCGCCCTCACCGACGAGCGTGCCAAGGGCACCGCCACCGTGGCCAGCCTGCGCCCCGAGCTGTCGGCGCTGGTGCGCAACGAGGAGAAAGCCAAGCTCATCATGGACAAGCTGCCCAAGGCCGGCACCCTGGAGGAAATGGCGTCGAAGTACGGCCCCACCGCCCAGGTAGGCACTGCTACCGACGTCATGCTCGGCCAGGGCAGCCTCACCAATGTGGGCTTCGAGCCCCTGGCCGTGGGCAAAGCCTTCGCGCTGAAGCCCGGCCAGCACTCGGCCGCCCTCCGGGGCGAGCAGGGCGTGCTGGTAGTGGAGCCGGTGAGCCTGACCCCGGCCCCCGCCAACGCCGACCTGAAGGCCGTACGGACGCAGCTGGCCCTGCAGCGCGCCCAGCAGCAGGACGGCAAGATTTACGAGGCCATCAAGGCCCACGCCAACGTGAAAGACAACCGCGCCAAGTTCTTCTAGGCCGCGCAACCCGGAGTTTAAAAAGGGCCGTACCTTCGGGGGCGGCCCTTTTTATTTGCCCGTAGAGTGCACGCTGCGAGTCCGCGCGTGGCTCGGAACCCCGCCGCCCCGCCCCGGCCAAGCCATTGAACGAAGCGGGCGAAGCCGTACGTTTACCTCCCTGCAACCCATTGGCCGGCCGGTGGTTGATAGAATGGAACCTGACACCTGAAGCTTATGCGTCCTTCGTTTCTTTTGCTCGCGCTGGCCCTTGGGCTTGCTACTCCCGCTCTGGCCCAGCCCGGCCGGAATGGGGGCTGGGTGCCCACCAGCAGCAGCAACCTGGCCCAGGACTACGCCCGCCGGGGCGAGCACGAAAAGGCCGTGTTTCTGTTCGAGAAGATGCCCCTGCCCGAGCAGGCCGGGCCGGCCGTGCTGCCCACCTACGTGAGCTCGCTGCTGGCGCTGAAAAAGTATAAGGAGGCCGAGAAGCTGCTGAAAAAAGCCCAGAAGCTGTATCCGGACGATGCCACCCTGGGGGTGGCGCTGGGCGGCGTGTACCAGGCCGCCGGCGACCAGCCGGCCGCCGACAAGCAGTGGCAGAAAGTGGTGGGCCAGCTGGCCCCCGTGCAGGTGGTACCGGTGGCCACTGAGTTTGCCCGCCGCGAGCTGCCGGCCTGGACCGAGCGCACCTGGCTGCGCGGCCGCGCCCTGGCCCACAACGACACCGAGTACGCCCCCCAGCTCATTCAGCTTTATACCCAGACCCAGAACCAGCCCAAAGTGCTGGCCGAAACCCTGCGCCTCGTGGCCCGGGACGAGCAGCAGCTGCCCTTTGTGCGCAACATGCTGCAAAACGCCCTGCGCGAGGAGAAAGACTTCGACGCCCTGGAAAAATTGCTGCTCACCGCCACCCAGGAGCACCCCGACCAGAACGCCTACAGCGAGCTGCTGCTGTGGCTGCAGGTGCAGCGCCACGACTTCACCGGGGCGCTGGTGCAGGCCCGCGCCCTCGACCGCCGCAGCCACGCCGACGGCGTGCGCGTGCTGGAGCTGGCCGCCATTGCCCAGCAGAACAAGGATTATGAAACGGCCATCGAGGGCTTCGACTACGTGGCCAAGGAGTACCGCAATGGCCCGTACTACACCGCCGCCCGCCAGCGCCTGCTGCAGGCCCGCGAGGCCCAGGTGCGCGAAACCTACCCGGTGGACCCCGCCAAAGTGCGCGCCCTCGTGACGGAGTACGACCAGTTGCTGGCCGAGCTGGGCCGCACGCCCGCCACGGCCGCCATTATCCGCAGCCTGGCCAACCTCTACGCCTTCCAGCTGAACGACCGCGCCAAGGCCATGATGCTGCTCCAGGAAGTTATCGACATGCCCCGCGCCAGCGACGAAGTGGTGGACGAGGCCAAAGTGACCCAGGCCGACCTGTACCTGCTGAAAGGGGAGCCCTGGGAGGCCACGCTGCTGTACTCGCAGGTGGAGAAGTCGCACAAGGACTCGCCCCTGGGCTACGAGGCCAAGCTACGCAACGCCCGCCTGAGCTACTACGCCGGCGACTTCAAACTGGCTCAGAGCCACCTGGATATTCTGAAAGAAGCCACCACCCGCGAAATTGCCAACGATGCCATGCAGCTCTCGCTGCTGATTCAGGACAACACGGTGGAGGACACCCTCGGCCTGGGCCTGAAAGCCTACGCTGCCGTGGAGCAGCTCGTGTTTCAGAACAAGGTTCCCGAGGCCATCAAGGGCCTCGATGCGCTGCTGGAGCGCTTCCCCGGCCACTCCCTGGCCGACGACACCTACTACCTCAAAGCCCAGCTGCTGCGCCGCACCGGCGACTTTCCCGGGGCCATTGCCACGCTGGAGCGCATCACCAACAACCCCAAGCCCGATGTGCTGAGCGACGACGCGCTGTTTCTGCTGGCCCGTATTCAGGAAGAAGACGTGAAGGACAAGGCCCAGGCCCAAGCCCTCTACAACCAGGTCATCACCAAGTTTCCCGGCAGCATCTACGTGGCCGAGGCCCGCAAGCGCTTCCGCAAGCTGCGCGGCGACGGGGTGCAGTAGGACTTACCCAAAGAATACGAACATTAGCGCCAGGGCCAGCGCGAATACGCCGTACATGAGCACGTCGGTGCCAATGTATTGGCGGTACTGGCGGTAAAAATTGCGGAGCTTGCGCATGGATGGC
>JANXMN010000402.1 GCA_025354605.1 Hymenobacter sp.
CTCCAGAAGATTGAGTACCCGCACATCCCCACGCAGTTCCTCTTCCCCGAAGCCGTGGCCCCGCTGGTGAAGCTCGACCTGAAGCGGCGCGGCCAGCACGTGGCCTACCTCATGGGCGCTGGCGACGAAGTGCCCGACGCCCTGCGCCAAATCGGCTACACCGTCACGCTGGTGAAACCCGAGGACCTCACCGCCGCTAACCTCCAAAAATACGACGCCCTGGTCGTCGGCATCCGCGCCTACAACACGGTGGACGCGCTGAAAACCAAGCAGCCCGAAATCCTGCGCTACATCGAAGCCGGCGGCAACGTGGTGGTGCAATACGTGGTGACGCGCGGTACCGTGCTGCCCGAAATCGGCCCCTACCCGATGACGCTCAGCAACGACCGGGTGACGGTGGAAGACGCCCCCGTGACGCTGACGAAGCACCCGCTGCTGGCCGCCCCGAACAAGATTACGGCCGACGATTTCAAAGGCTGGGTGCAGGAGCAGGGCCTGTACTACCCCTCGAAATGGGACCCGAAGTACCAGACCGTCATCAGCAGCAGCGACCCCGGCGAGCCGGCCAAGGAAAGCGCCATTCTGGTGACGGACTACGGCAAAGGCCACTACATCTACACGGGCCTCTCGCTGTTTCGCGAGCTGCCGGCCGGCGTGCCCGGCGCTTATCGGATTATCACGAACATGATTTCCTACGGCAAAGAGCCGGCGCAGTAGAAGCGGATAATTGGAACGTCATGCAGAGCGCAGCGAAGCATCTTTACCGCGCAGCGCAATCAACTCGATTGAGTTACTTATTGCGGTAAAGATGCTTCGCTGCGCTCTGCATGACGTTCTTTTGCGTTAAAATCACCCTTGGGCTCTTCGCCCCGCGCTTAAATATCGTGCTCACAGTAGAAAAAATCGGCGGCACCTCGATGACCGCCTTCGCCGATGTGCTCGACAACATCATCTTTCACGGCCGCCAGGGCGAAGCGCTGTACAACCGCATTTTCGTAGTGTCGGCCTACGCCAACGTTACCAACTGGCTGCTGGAGAACAAAAAAACCGGCGCGCCGGGCGTGTACCACCGCATCACCCAGCAGCAAGCGTTTCGCGGGGCGCTGCAGGAAGTAGCCGAGCAGCTCAAGGAGCTGAACAAGGCCTATGCGCCGCTGGGACTGAACCTGGCCGTGGCCGATGCCTTCATTCAGCAGCGCATTGCCCAGGCCCAGGTGTACCTCGATAGCCTCGTGAACGTGCTGGCCTCGGGCTACGTGAACAGCGCCAACATCCTGCAGGCGGTCCGCGAAATTCTGGCCTCGATAGGGGAGGCCCACTCGGCCTTCAACTCCGTCAACATTCTGCAAAGCCGGGGCGTGCACGCCACCCTGGTCGACCTAAGCGGCTTCGACGACGCCCAGCCGCTGACCATCGACGAGCGCATCCGGCAGGCGTTTGCCGGCATCGACTTTGCCGGCACCATCTGCGTGGCTACCGGCTACGCCAAGGGCACCGAGGGCATCATGCGCGAGTTCGATAGGGGCTATTCGGAAGTCACCTTCAGCAAGATTGCCGTGGCCGTGCGGCCCCAGGAAGCCATTATTCACAAGGAATACCACCTCAGCTCGGCCGACCCCAACCTGGTGGGCGTGGACCACTGCCAGCCCATCGGCTTCACCAACTACGACGTGGCCGACCAGCTCGCCGACGTGGGCATGGAGGCCATCCACCCCAAGGCCTCGAAGCCGCTGGAGATACACGCCATCGACCTGCGCATCAAAAATACCTTCGAGCCGGCCCACCCCGGCACGCTCATCACCCGCGACTACGTGTCGCCCACCCGCCGCATCGAAGTCATCACCGGCACCGATAAGGTGGTCATCATCGACATCCACGACCCGCTGATGGTGGGCGCGGCCGGCTTCGACCTGCACCTGATGCAGGTGTTTTTCGACCTGGGCGTGAGCTACATCTTCAAGGCCACCAGCGCCAACAGCATTTCACTGCTGATTTGGGAAAAAGACCTACGCTCCGAGCTGACCGAAGTGCTCCGGGCCCGCTACGAGAACGTGACCATCGAAAACGCGGCCCTGGTCTGCCTCATCGGCTCCAACCTCGACGAGCCCGGCCTGCTGGCCCGCGCGGCCGGCGCCCTGGCCGAGGCCGGCATCAACATCCGCAGCGCCGGCGTGGCCCTGCGCAAGGTCAACCTGCAGTTCATCGTGGGCCGCGAAGAGTACAAGCCCGCTATCATTGCGCTCAATAAAGCCCTGTAGCGTGGACTCTGCGAGTCCGCGCGTGGTATCGTTCGGCGTTCGTTCACCCGCGCGGAC
>JANXMN010000435.1 GCA_025354605.1 Hymenobacter sp.
GCGAGCCGGCCGGCATGGCCAGGCCGGCCAGGCCCGCGCCCAGCACGATGGAGCAGCCCGAGCCGGGCGGTGTGAGCTGCACCACGCGCACCGTGGCGCTGGGCCGCACGTCATGGTCGAGCCGAAAGCCGACCTGCTCCGTGTAAAAGGCTTTGGCGCGGTCGATATCGGCGACAGGCACGGGAATGAGTTCGAGTTTCAAATCCATCATATTCAGCCGTTAGCGGGAAGGTAGGTAAGCACTAGCACGCCCGTGCTGGTGGTGTGCGACGATTTCAGCTTGAAATCGGTGGGCGCGGTGGCAAATAGTCGCTGCCCGCTGCCCAGCACCACCGGAAACACCATGAGGCGGTATTCGTCAATCAGGTCGTGCTGGCGCAGGTATTCCACCAGCTGCCCGCTGCCGTAGATGAGCAGGTTCTGGCCGGGCTCCTGCTTGAGGCGGGCCACGGCGGCGGCTACGTCGCCCTCAATGACTTGGGCGTTCCAGCCGGCGGTGGTCAGCGTGCGCGAGGCCACGTATTTGGGCATGCCGTTCATGCGGTCGGCGCCGGGAGCGTCGGGCATGCTGGGCCAGGCGGCGGCAAAGGCCTCGTAAGTCACGCGGCCCAGCAGCAGGGCGTCGCAGGTCGTCATCAGCTCGCTCTGGAACTCGCCCAGCTCGTCGTTGAAGTAAGGGGCCGTCCAGGCCGGGTTTTCCATCACGCCGTCCAGGGTGAGGTATTCGGCGGCAATTATTTTGCTCATTCGGAAGGGAGTTGGAGGATGGTTATTCGCCAGCAGGGCGCTGCAGGTTGAATAGCCAGTGAATACCGAACTGGTCGGTGAGCATGCCGAATTTGCCACCCCAGAACATCTCTGCCAGCGGGTCGACCACGGTGCCGCCCTCGCTCAGCCGGGCAAAGATGTCCTCGATTTCAACATCGTTATCGAAGTGCAGACTCATCCGCACTTGGTTGCCCGGGGTAAGCTCGCCCAGCCGGCCGGTATCGGCGGCCATGATGATAAAGCCGTGGGTGGTGAGGGTGCCGTGCATGATTCTATCCTGGGCCTCGGCCGGCATATGCGCCGCCGCGGGCGAATCACCAAACCGCTGAAGGTCGAGCTCGCCACCCAGGCAGCGCTGATAGAAGGAGAGTACTTCGCGGCAGTTGCCATTGAAGAAAATGTAAGGACTGAGATGCATCATGGCGTTGGAGAGGGTTTTTGGGGGGGGGGTGAAATGAAAAAACGTGATGCAGAGCCTACGAATTACTACAGTTCAGCCAGCCGCTACAGCGTCGCCACGGCGGCCGTCGTAAAAGTTTCGGAAGCGGCTTCCGCTTCTGCCAGTTGGGCGCGGCTGGCCAGGTAGCGCTTCCAGAGGAAGTAGAGGCCGAAGAGCACGGCCGTCATCACCAGCGCCGGCAGCGTGGCCACGAAACCCAGGCCGGCCAACGCGACGGAGGCGGCGGCCCCGATGAAGTCGATGGCAAAGCCGGCAAAGGCCCATTCCTTGAGGGTGCGGTACTTGTTCTGGAGCAGGGCCAGCGCGCCCAGAATTTTGGCCGCGCCCGTGATGGTCATGATGTAGAGCGGGTAGCCGAGCTGGCGCATGGCGTCTTGGCCGTGCGTTTCGCCGGCCAGCCCGGCCAGGCCGTCGGCCAGCATCAGCAGGCAGAATAGAGTGGTCAGGACCCAGTACAGAATCGTGGTGGTGCGGGGTTTCATGGCTTGAAGGGGAGGAGTGAAACGAAAATTTGGGGAGGTAGCCGGGGCTGTCGGCCGGTGGCGGCGAAGTCAATGCTAAAAATTTTGACTCCTAACTTGTTTAGCAAAGGTATTAGCAGAATCTTTGCGCCAACGGGGGCAATTGCGGCGAAATAAGGGGCCGGATGCGCCACGGCCGCCACTTATATTTGAATCATGAAACACGTTGCTATTCTGGTGCCGGCCGGCGATGCGGTGGTGGGCAGTATCGAAGGCCCGCACAAGGTGCTGAGCCAGGTGAATGCGTTTCTGGCCGCCGCGGGCCAGCCGCCGGCGTTCTGCATCGAGCTGGTGGGGCTCACCCGCGAAAGCACCTTCAACGGCGGCCTGTTCACGCTGCACGCCCACCGCACCATTGCCGACAATTTCCGCCCCGACCTCATTCTGATTCCGGCCCCGCACGGCGACCTGGCCGAAGCCGTCGCCCTCAATCAGCCCTTCCTGCCCTGGCTCCGGGCGCAGCACGCGGCCGGGGCCGAGGTGGCCAGCCTGTGCCTGGGCGCGTTTCTGCTGGCCGCCACCGGCCTGCTCGACGGCCGGCAGTGCGCTACGCACTGGCTGGGCGCGGCGCAGTTCGCGGCTCTGTATCCGGCCGTGCACCTGGTGGCCGAGCAGGTCATCACCGACGAGCAGGGCCTTTACAGCAGCGGCGGGGCCTATTCCTACCTCAACCTAGTGCTGTACCTGGTGGAGAAGTACGTGAGCCGCGACATGGCCGTGGCCTGCGCCAAAGTGTTTCAGATTGACATTGGCCGCCGTAGCCAGTCGCCCTTCGTCATTTTTCGGGGGCAGAAGGACCACGACGACGAACCCATTAAAAAGGCCCAGGAATTTATCGAGCAGCACTTCGCCGATAAGCTGGCCGTCGACGAGCTGGCCGCGCAAAGCTGCCTGAGCCGCCGCAACTTCGAGCGCCGCTTCAAAAAAGCCACCAGCAACACCGTGGCCGAATACGTGCAGCGCGTGAAAATCGAAGCCGCTAAAATGAGCCTGGAATCATCGCGCGACAACGTGAGCGAGGTGATGTACTCGGTGGGCTACGCCGATACCAAGGCTTTTCGCACGCTCTTCAAGCGCATTACGGGCGTGTCGCCGCTGGCTTACCGCGACCGGTATAGCCGCAAAACGCCGCTAGCGCTGGTGGCGTAAGGCCCCCAAAAAGGGCCGGCAGATTGCCGGCCCTTTCACTGATACCGGCGCGAAGGCGGGGCAACAATTCGGCTTCTCTACCCCCGTTCGCGCAAGCTACTTCGCGACGGCCCTAAACAACTTTACCCTAAACAATTTGAAATTGTTTAGGGTAAAGTTGTTTAGGGCCGTCCATCCCGTTCGATTTCGCAATCCACCTCGGAACGAGTATAGGCTCTCGTGGTGCTGCTGGCGCGGGCTCAGCCCTGGGCCTGCATGCGGTGCAGCCAGGCGCGGGCGGTGCTCAGGTTGTCGAACACTTCGGCGTGAAAAGAGGTCAGCTGGGCGTAGAAGTTAGCGGCCGAGCCGTCGGCCAACGACTCGGGCGTAGATACCATCGCGAAATATTTGAGGCCGGCGGCGGCAGCGTTGGGGGCCCACACGTTGATAACCCAGTCCATGGAATGGTCCCAGGGACCCCGCACCGAGCGGGTGTCGTTGAGCACGCAGTTGAGTTTCGACTTGGCGAGGGCCGCGGTGTAGGCCGCTGCGCCCGCCTTGATGCTCTCGGCCGTGAGGTAGCCCATCCAGTCGACGAATACCCAGCGGTTGGTGGTATCCGTATCGATGGTGAGATACACCCGGCCGGTGGGGCTTTGCAGTTCTTCAATCATGAGGTAAAGAACGGCAAAAATTAGCCCGCCGCCACGCCGCTAGGGGCCGTGAATGGCGGTAGCCGGCAACTCAGTGGCCCGGCGGGTGGTGCTGGTAGTGCAGTTCCAGCACACTGCTGAGCTTGTCGGGAGTCAGGGGCTTATTGATGTGAGTAGTATCGAGCAGACTCTTAATCTGGGCCAGGTCGCGGGCGTCGCTGGAAGTGGTGAGCATGACTACGGTCGTGGCGCGGCGCTGGTTGGCGGGCAGCTGCTGGTAGGCATGCAAAAATTCGAAGCCGTTCATGACGGGCATTTGCACGTCGAGCAGAATGAGGGCCGGAAACGGCGGATTGGGCAGGGTACTGGCGGCGTTCAGCAGGTCGAGGGCCTGCTGGCCGTTTTCGGCTACCAGCACCTGCTGGGCCACATCGAGGCGCTTGAGCAGCCGCTGATTCAGGAAATTATTGGTCGGGTCGTCGTCGACCAGCAGCACACAGCTCAACTTCGGCATAGTCCCGGCCTACGTAAGCCGGTGGCCCGGGGTTCAGCTGAAGGCGGGCCGCACCCCAGGGCTTTTACGCTGCTTTGCTCCTTCCTCAGCTCTTGGTGCCACAGCCGGGGCAGAATTTCTGCTCGGGCGTGAGGGCTTCGCCGCAGTTGGGGCAGTGGCGGGGCTGGGTCTGGGCGGCGGCGGGCGTGCCGCAGCTGGCGCAGAACTTCTGGCCGGGCGCGAGCTTGGCCTGGCAGCTCTGGCACTGCAATACGGCGTCGCGGCTCAGGAAATCAATGTGCTGGGTGTAGTCCTGGGCGCGGGTTTTGGTTTGAATCTGCTCGCTGGTGGCCTGGGCCTGCTGGGCGCGCAATTCTTCCTGCTCGTCGGGGGCGCAGTCTTCGCAGAGGCCGGCGCGGTGGTTCCAGCAGGCATCGGGGCACACCCAGTGGCCGCAGCGGGTGCACTGCTTGAACTGCTCCTTGCCCTCGGCCACGGCTTTCTCGAAGGCTTCGTCGTGGGCCTTGCCGCCCACGGCCCGCTGGATTTGATAGGCTGCGTTTTCGGCCCCGCCGAGGCTGCCAAACAGGCTGCTGGCCGCCTGCAGCAGGCTGCCCGCGATGCCGATGGCGTTGGGCTGGTAGCGCGACATGTAGCCGTTGCGGCACTTGTCGCAGTGAAACTTGAACTGGTAGCCCTTATCGGTCGACAGGTCGTCGTAGTTGGCTACAAATTGAATCAGGGAACTCATGACGCGGTGGGGAAGAGTGAGGCTGCAAATATGGCTGTTCGCCAACGGAGGTGCCGGGTCGAGCTCCGGGTTCGGCCAAAAAAGACCCCACCAGCAACTGGCAGGGCCTTGTCGGCGGGCCGAAATGGACGAACCGCTAGAACGTCACGCGCAGGCTGATGGCCGCGTCGTTGTAGAAGCCATTGTAGCCGTGGAAAACCTCAAAGAAAGGCTTGTAGTCCACGCCCACTACGAAGGGCAGGTCGGGCAGCTTGTACTCCAGGCCCAGAATCAGGTCGGCGCCCACGGCGATGTAGGAAGTCTCGTCGTAGTAGTACCCGTACTTGTTGCCTTTCACGAAGTAGACGTTGCCGTTGCGCCCGCTGTAGTAAAAACGGTCGTCGGCGAAGTAATAGCGGGCCTGGTAAGAGCCGGCGTGGAAGCCCGCGCCGTAGTAGAACTGCAGGCCCTTCACGTCGGCCAGATTGTGGTGCTTTTCGCCTAGAATGGTCAGCCGCCCGCCGTGGGCAGCGTATTCAGTCGTGAGCAGGCCTTCGATGGCCACGCCGTTCTTCCCGCTCAGAAAGTGCTTGATGGTGAGGCCCGACGAGTAGCCGCCGCCGCGCAGGCCGATGCCCGTGCTGTAGCCGCTGCTACCTGAGCCCCCACCCGAGCCGCCGCCGTTGTTCTTCTTTTTCGATTGCGCGTTAGCCGCCAACACGGGCAGCAGGAGCAGCAGGAGGGTGGTAATCCGTAGATAATGCATAAGAGGCAGGGATTTTCGATGGATGAACAGACTGCGCCGCGCCCACGAAAAATGGTGCCAGCGTGCCGCCCGGAATAAATAGGTACTGCGGAATACGCCAAAAGCGGGCTCGCTCGCCGGTTAAAAAAACGGGCTACGCGCCCGTGGGAGCCAGGCGCACCACCAGCCCGTCGGTGCGGGGCGTGAGGCGAATCTGGCAGCTCAAGCGCGAGCCTTCGAGCACCACGGGCAGGGTTTCGAGCATGTCGAGCTCGGCATCTTCGGGCTCGGGCAGGGCCGGGCCGGCCAGCACCTCCACGTGGCAGGTAGCGCACAGGGCCATGCCCCCGCAGGTGGCCTGAATGTCGTAGCCGTCGGCCTTGAGCACTTCCATCAGGCTCAGTCCCATGTCGGTAGGGGCAATGATTTCGCGGCGCTGGCCGGGCGATTCTTCAACGTAGAGGCGAATGTCTTCTTGCATGGGGAAATTATGAATTTGGGACTTACGCAAACGTCCGTTTTTTTAGCCCCGGAGGGGCGACCCGTCGGTAGTCATTTGCTGCAATCAACCGATAAAGCCCCGGAGGGGCGACCC
>JANXMN010000437.1 GCA_025354605.1 Hymenobacter sp.
CACCGAGCCCGTCACACCGGTGCCCGTCCAGGTGCCGCCGGCCGGCGAGCCGCCCAGCCGGATAATGCTGCTGCGCGCGCACACCGTGAGCGTATCCGGCCCGGCCGGCGAGGCCCCGGCGGTAAAGGCAAACTTGAAGGCGGCGTTGTTGCAGTGGGCCGAGCCATTTTGTGGGGCGTAGGTGCTGGCCCCCACCGGAATGGGCAGGCTGCCCCCGCTGCCCTGGTTGCAGGCGCACACCGCCTGGTAGAGCAGCCCCTGCGGCCCGAAGCGGGAGGTGCCGCCGTCCACGTGGTCGTCGGCCGAGGTGCCGAAGAAGGTGGCGTACTCCAACGTCTGCGCCCCATCCGACAGCTGCATCAGGTAGAAGTCCATACCGTCGGTGGTCGTTTGCAGGGCGTTGGGTGTCACGTCGAGGCCCGTCGTCGAGCCGTTGTGCGGGTCGAGCCCCCCGCCCCAGCCGGCCAGAAACAGGCGGCCGTAGCAGTCCACGTCGAAAGCCGTGGGCGAAATGTCGGGCACCGCCCGCCCCGTACCGAACACGGTGGCAAAGCCCACCGAGCGCAAATCGGGCGCGAGCTGCTGGATGAACTGGTGGCCGTTGGGCTGCATGTAGCGGCTGGCACTCACGCCCGGCCAGGCCCCCGAAAGCGTCTGGCCCATTACGTAGAGCTGCCCACCCGGCACCCGCCGCACGAAGTAGGCCTGGTCGTACGAGCTGGTGCCCAGGTAAGTGCTCTGGATGATGCCGCCAGCGGCCGTGAGGCGCGTCACAAAGCCATCGATGCCGCCGGCCAGCGAAGGCTGGTAGCCGCCAAGGGTGCCGGCCAGATTGCCGCTGGTGGTACCGCCCGCCGCCCACAGGTCGCCGGTGGCGTCGTCGCGCTGCAGCGAATAAGCCGCGTCGGCCCCGGTGCCGCCCAGGGCCGTCACCCAGCGTATCTGGCTGAAGCTCGAATCGAGGCTGGCCACCAAGCCATCGGTGAAACCGCCGCGGTAGCCCGCCCCGGTACGAAAGCCCGGGAAGTCAGCCGAGCGCGTCACGCTGGCCAGGTACACGTTGCCCTGCCCGTCGAGGGCCAGGTCGCCCCGGAACGCGTCGCCGTAATTGTAGCGCAGGTTGGGGCTGGGGCCGGTGGCGGCGGGGTCGAGCAGGCCGTCGTTGGCGCTGCCGCCCAGGTAGGTGCTGGCACGCAGCTGTCCGCCTCCCGCGCTCAGTCGGCACAGCACTAGGTCGGAGCCGTTGGCCAGCACGAAGGGCGAGCTGAGGCCGTAGGGCGCAATGCTGGTGCCGCCCCCAAACGCCCGGCTGGCCGCCGCCGCTGTGGTCGGAAAATCGGTCGATGAAGTAGTGCCCAGCAGCAGCAGCTCGCCCCGTGTGTTCACCAACAGGCTGTGCGGAAACTCCAGGTTGTTGCCGCCCAGGTACGTTGCCCAGGCCCGCGCCCCCGGCCCCGACGTGCTGGCGTTGAACTTCATAATGGCCATATCGGTGCTGCCATTGAAGCTGGGCTGGTACGCGCCGGTGGTAGTCGGGTAGCCCGGCTCGAACACCACGCCGGCGGTGTAGAGGTTGCCGGCCGCGTCGGGCGTAGCGGCAAAGCCCCAGTTCTCGACTGGCGAGCCGGTGTAGCTGGCAAACTGCACCACCGGGTCAATCACCAGCGGCCGGTGCCGGTCGTAGGCCCCCAACGCAAACGATACCTCGGTGCCGCGCAGCCGGAAGGCGCAGGCCACGGCCGCGCGCCGGCCAGTCGCGGGGTCGTCCTGCCAGGCACGAGGGCGCTGCTCGGTGAGCGGGCCGACCGTGGTTTCCACCACCAGTTGGCCGGTGGTGGGGTCGAGGCGCAGGGCGGTAGCCCCGGCGTAGCGCAGGCGCACCCGGGCCGGGTCGGCCCCGGCGGCCAGCAGCAAGTCGTATTCCAGTTGATGAGCGGCATTTTCTTGCAGCACCAAATCGGTGCCGGGCCACAGCCCGCAGTAGCGCAGCTGCCGGAAAGCGGGCACGTTGCTGGCCCAGCGGGTAGGGTCGGCCCCGCGCAGGTAGTGGCGGCGGCCGGGGGCTTCCTCTTCGGCCAGCAGCGTGGCGTGGGCATCGGGCCGCACAAATTCCAGCCGCAGGGCGTGAGCCTTCAGCGGGGGTGGCGGCCCGGCGGTATGCTCACCGGCCGGGCCGTGGCCGGGCAGGCCGCTGCACAGGGCATAGGTGAGGCCGGTGGGCTCGGCAAACAGGCGCGCGCCGGTGGCCACGGCGGCGGCGTAGCGGGCGTGGGCATCCCACTGGCCCCGGTTTTCCACAAATTCAAGCGTGCGGGTTGATTCCTGCGCCCGGGCCACCGGATGACAAAAAGCAAGCAGAAGCAGCAACAGGGTAGCCGTTGAACGCATAAGCCTCAAAGTAGCTGTCTGGAAAGAATGGATTTGGCAGCAAGCAGCAAATAGAGCGCAAAAATCGCGCCCCCCTTGCTGCCAAATCCACTCCCGCCGCTGCCGTTTCAATGCCACCGCGCTGCTTCCGGTTACCTTCTGTTGTCAAAGCGCTACGCTGCTTGCGCGCTTCTTTTTAAGCCTCAATTTTTTGTCCGGTTTTGTATCGGCCAAGCGGCCCTATCTCAAAAACCTTAAACCCAATCCTTAATTCTGTAATCAGTGAAATCCGGCCGGCTCAGGCTACCCAGCCTTCGCGCACGGCCCGCACCGCCAGCCCCACCAGCGTGCGGGTGCCAGCCTTGCGTATGAGGGTGCGCCGGTGGCTTTCCACGGTGCGCACGCTCAGGCAGAGGTGGTCGGCAATTTCCTCATTGCATTGGTCGTCAACCATCAGACGCAGTACCTGCAGCTCGCGCCGGCTGAATAGCTCGGTTTGCCCCGCCTGGCAGTAACCGCCGCCCGCCGCCGCCGCAGGCGTGAGCCAGGCCGACAAGGCCACTACCAGGGTTTGCGGCCCCACCTGGCGCGACAGCCGCAAGGCCTGCGCCGGGGCGTTGCTCCGGCTCGGGTGCGTGGTCGCTGGCGGGTCGGCCAGCAGCAGCACGGGCTGGTCTGGGCGGTGGTGGTGCACCTGGGCCAGCAGCTGCGGCAGCGCCGGACCGGCCAACGCGGCATCCAGCACCAGCAACCCGAAAGCGGTGTGGCTGAGCAGCTGCGCCACTTGCGCAGCATCGGCGCTGAGGGTGAGGTGCAGCCGGGGCCAGTGCGTGTGCAGGGTAGCCACCAGCCCTTGCCGCAGCAGAGAGGGCGCGGCCGCCACCAGCGCCGTTGGGGTAGAAAGCATCATATCGATTGGCAGAAAGTTGGAAGAGCTTCCGCTGGCTGACAGCGCCGGCCTGCTGCCAGGCCCTGGGCTCATCAACTTCCCGAAAGACGCTCTAATTTACTGACGCAATCGAAACTATAAGCATATATATGCCGCACAAGGGGCATAACTCCTTAAATCAGGTAGAACTACGTGTAACGAGGTGAGGGGGAATTATCCGTGGGCCGGCATCAGCTATTGTTCGGCCCGTATTTTTGCCACGATACGCGAAGTGCTGTAGCCGGCCACCAGCGGCACCGTGCGCACTTGTCCGCCGCGCGCCATCACCACGTCGTAGCCCACAATGCTTTCCGGGGCGTAGTCGTCGCCCTTCACCAGCACGTCGGGCTGCACCAGCTCGATGAGGGCCAGCGGCGTGGGCTCGCCAAACAGCACCACGGCATCGACGAAGGCCAGCGCGGCCAGAATGCGGGCCCGCGCCTCCTCGTCCTGAATGGGCCGGCCCGGCTTCAGGCAGCTTACCGAGGCGTCGGTATTCAGGCCCACCACCAGCGCACCGCCCAGATGCCGGGCCTGCTCCAGGTAGTCGACGTGCCCGAGGTGCAGCAAATCGAAGCAGCCGTTGGTGAACACCACTTCGCGGCCGGCGGCCCGCCAGGCAGCCACCACCGCTGGCAGCTGCTCCCGGGTCAGGATTTTATCTTTCGTCCACATGCGGAGTGAGTTATGAATTATGAGTTTTGAATTATGAGTTGGCTTGGATGCTCTTTTCAGCACTGGAGTGGACTTTTGCACAACTCATAATTCATAATTTATAACTCATAATTCGGTCGTAAGCGGCTCGTGGGCCAAGGCTTCGGCTTCGGCGGCCACGGTGCCTTTGTCGGCGGCGGCCACGGCGATGAAGCTGATGGCGCCCATCAGCACCACCAGCAGGGTTTGGGCACCGTGCACCACCAGGGCGTAAGCAATGCCGGCCTCCTTGCTGATGCCGTACACCAGCAGAATGCCCTGCACCATGACGTGGAAAGGGCCGATGCCGCCCGCCACCGGGGCCGCCATGCCAAACGCACCGAACGTGAGCACGGCCAGGCCGGCCTTCATATCCAGCCCGTAGGTTTGGGGGAAGCAGCGAAAGGCCAGGTAATCCATCAGGTAGTACACCGTCCAGGTAAATAGGGTATGGAGCAGAAACAGGCCCTTCTTCTCTAGCTTGAGAATGCTGAACACGCCCGCCAGCAGGCCCTTCACAAATAGCACGCCCTTGTTGAAAAACGCATTCTGGCGCAGCCGCTCCAGGTTGCGAAACAGCGCCACGGCCACCGTGAGCAGCAGCCCCGCGCCAATGAGGGCGGCAATGAGCAAGGGGGTGCGGTTGCGGGCCAGCGCATCGTAGCGCCCGCCCAGCACCTGCACCGTCACGAAATTCCAGAAGGTGTTGAAATCGAGCAGCAGTACGCTGCCAATCAGCCCCAGCAGCACCAGCACGTCGATGACGCGCTCCGTCACGACCGTGCCCAATGCCACCTGCACCGGCACGCCGCTGGTGCGCCGCAGCACCGAACAGCGAATAACCTCGCCCATGCGCGGCAGCACGATGTTAGCCAGGTAGCCCACCATCATGGCGTGGTATACGGCCCAGTAGGGCGCGGGCGTCTGGGAGGCGTTGAGCTGCATCTGCCAGCGGTAGGCCCGGCTGAGGTAGCCCAGCACCGACAGCGCCATCGTGAAGGCCAGCCACCCGTAGCTCGCCGAGCGAATGGCCTGCCCAATGGCATCCCACTTCAGGCCACGCATGGCGTACCACATCAGCGCCGCCGAAATACTCAGCAGCAGCACGTATTTGAGAATCGTCAGAAAAGTCTTCAAAGCAATCGATTAATAAACCAGGAAGTCGCAAAGGTAGCCCCCACTGGCAACGCTACC
This sequence comes from Hymenobacter sp., assembly GCA_025354605.1. GTDB lineage: Bacteria > Bacteroidota > Bacteroidia > Cytophagales > Hymenobacteraceae > Hymenobacter. The sequence continues at coordinate 5,183 of JANXMN010000437.1, forward strand.
CACAGCCCGGCGGGGCTGGTGCCGGCCGCTACCCCACCACCACGTTGTCAATCAGGCGCACGCCGCCCAGGTGCACGGCCAGGCACAGCACCACGGCCCGGCCCGGCTCGTAGGCGCGCAACGGCTGCAGCGTTTGGGCATCGGCCACGGCGAAGTACTCGGGCGTGCAGCGGGGCTCGGCGGCCAGGGCAGCCTCGGCGGCGGCCTGCACCCGGGCAGGCAGCACCCCCTGCCGCACCTGGGCGGCAGCGGCCGTCAGCACCCGGTACAGCAGGGGCGCGCTGGTGCGGGCTTCGGCGTCGAGCCGGCGGTTGCGCGACGACATGGCCAGCCCGTCGGCCTCCCGCATGGTGGGGCAGGCCACAATCTCCAGATCGAACGAGAGGTCGGCCACCAGCTGCCGCACCACGGCTACCTGCTGCCAGTCCTTCTGCCCAAAAAAGGCCTGGTGCGGCCGCGCCAGATGAAACAGCTTGCTCACCACCGTGGCCACGCCGTTGAAGTGCCCGGGCCGGTGCGCGCCCTCCATCACCCGCTCCAGCGGGCCGAAATCGAAGCGCAGCACGGTGGGCTGCGGGTACATCTCTTCCACTGCGGGCACGAACAGGGCGGTGCAGCCGGCCGGCCGCAGCAGGTCGGCATCGGCCTCGGGCACGCGCGGGTAGAGGCGGAAATCGTCGGGGTTATTAAACTGGGTGGGGTTGACGAAGATGGTGGCAATCACCTCGTCGCACTGGGCGCGGGCGGCGGCCACGAGCTGCAGGTGGCCGGCGTGCAAGGCCCCCATGGTGGGCACCAGCCCGAGGCGGCGCCCGGCCCGGCGGGCAGTTTCGGTATAGGCGTGCAACCCGGCGGCCGTTGTGAGTATCTGCATGAAGAAGAAATGGGAGCCTGGCAGGACAGCCCTGGCTTATTATGTTGAATTTCCGCTCAAAATTGTGTAATTTTGTGCACCCATAGTATGGCCTTGTTCCATTGTCTTCAAAAAACCCTGTATGTCGAAGCTAAGAATCCTCTACGCGGCCACCGAAATTGACCCGTTTCTGCAGACCACGAAAGTGGCAGAAATGCTGCGCCGCCTACCGGCCAGCATGCAGGAGATGGGCTGCGAGATTCGCATTTTCGTGCCGCGCTTTGGCATCATCAACGAACGCAAAAACCGCCTCCACGAGGTCGTGCGCCTGTCCGGCATCAACATTGCGGTGGGCGACGACGAGAAGCCGCTGGTCATCAAGGTTGCTTCCATTCCAACGGCGAAGCTGCAGGTCTACTTCATCGACAACGAAGACTATTTCCACCGCAAGTCGGCCCTGGTCGACAAGAACGATAAATTTTACGCCGACAACGACGAGCGGGCCATCTTCTTCTGCAAGGGCGTGCTCGAAACGGTGAAGAAGCTGGGCTGGTCGCCCAACATCGTGCACTGCTCCGACTGGATGACCGGCTTGATTCCGCTCTACCTGAAAACTACCTACAAGAAAGACCCGGTGTTCAAGGATGCCAAGTCGGTGTTTTCAATTTACAGCAACGAGTTTACGGACAAATTTGAGGGCAACATTCTGGACAAAGCCCGGATGCTCGACATCGACGACGACATGCTGGCTTCGCTGAAAAGCGCTGATTTCAGCGGTTTCGTGAAGATGGGTATGGAGTATGCCGATACCGTGGTGCGCTCCGACGAGGACTTCTCGGAAAACATGAACGGCCTGTTTCACGAATACGCCCTCCACAATAAGCTTAGCCAGGTAGCTACTGATGAAAACCTGCACTCTTCCTACCTAGCGCTTTATAATGAATTGGCTAACTAGCCGCTGTGCCCCTTTGGTGGCCCTGGCTGCCCTCGCCCTCGCCGGCTGCGACACCGGCACGGCCCTCAACGTGGACCTGCCCGATACGGCCAGCATCAACACGCAATACCAGGACTTTGACGTCACCGCCGGTACCGTGCGGCTGGCCCCGGTCCAAACCCTTAAAACCAACCATTTCCTGGTGGGTGCCCTCGACGACAATGTCGCGGGCACTACCTCGGCCAGCGCCTACCTCAACGTGGTCGATGTGAGTATCGCCGACTCGCTGCCCTCGAAATTCGTCAACGACCCACGGCTCAGCAACGTCATTCTCGACTCGGCCGTGCTGGTGATGGGCTTCGACCGCGTGTACGGCAGTAGCGCCACCCCCGCCCGGTTTAATGTGTATGCCCTGAGCGCACCGCTCGACGACCGGCAGGTGTACGATGCCAACTCGCAGGAGCCGACGGCATCGCTTATCACGCTTCGGACAAATGTGGCAAGTCGCCTCGACCGTACCCAGACGATTCCGGTGGCTGCCACGGCTACCGTACCCGCCTATACCTCGACGGTGAGTGACGCCACCGTGCGGCTGCTGCTGCAGCGCCGCAGCGTAGCGGCTACGCCCACCCAGCAAGCGCAGGCTGAAGTACTGCAGCCCGTCATTACCAGCTTGTTTACCCGGCTCAAGCACCCCGGGTTTTCTCAGCCCCAGCTGGATGTGCTGTTGAAAGGCCTGGCCATCCGGCCCGCCGATACCTACAAAGGGGCAATTGTCAGCTTCGGCCGGCCGCTGGTGCAGCGCATGCAGCTGTATTTCCATAGCGTCTCGGCCTTTGTATCGGGACCAAATGCCCTAAATCCTCGTAACCACGAGGACACCCTGCGGCGCACGTACTCGGTTTTCTTTGGCCCGGCCTTCAGCAGCGCCGGCCTGTCGGATAAAAACGACCCGCGCTACTACACGCACATCGAGAATCAGCTGCCCGCTCCGCTGGCCGTCCTCAGC
>JANXMN010000457.1 GCA_025354605.1 Hymenobacter sp.
GGAAACCGGTGCCGGCACCGCGTACACCATCGACAAGCTGCAGGACCGGGGCTCGTTCTTCGTGGACCCAGGCGAGGAAGTGTACGGCGGCCAGGTTATCGGCGAGCACACCCGCCCGAACGACCTCACCGTGAATATTCAAAAAGGCAAGAAGCTGACCAACATGCGCGCGTCGGGCACCGACGATAACGCGAAGATTGTTCCGAAGCGTCAGTTCTCGCTCGAAGAAGCCATGGAATACATCCAGAAGGATGAGTACCTGGAAGTGACACCGAAATCGGTACGGATGCGCAAGATTCTGCTCGACGAGAACGAGCGCCTGCGCTACGCCAAGCAGGCCGATTAATTTTGGCTTAAGAGATTGATTTTGAGAAGGGCGCGACTTTGGTCGCGCCCTTTTTCTTTGATTGAAACGTGTTCTTATTCCCAATGACTCCAGATATTATCGGCCGCTTCGCGCAGCTTTTCACCCTTGCCCACCCGGCCGCCGCCGCCCGCGTAGCCGGGCGATTGGCCCTGGTCCTGCACGACCCGGCGGCCTACCAAACCCAGTTTGCCGACGAGCTGGCCGAGCGCGGCATTGAGGCCGCGCTGCCGGCCCAGGAATTGCGCGACCTGGCCTTGCTTGATGCCCTGCTAGCCGAAGACCTGGCCTGGGAATGCGATGACCAGGACAAAGCCGACGACCTGGCCGATGCCCCCTGAACGAGGTACTGGCGCGGCAGCAACGCCCCGAGCGCCTGCACCCCGAGGCCCTGCGCAACCGCCGCGACCCCGGCCCCGAACAGCTCGACGCGGTGCAGGAAGCCCTGGAACCGTTGGGATTGGCGCTGGTGCTGTTTGCGTTCGATAGCGACGCCTTTCCGCTGAGCGTGGTGGCCGAGGCCCAGGCCGGGGAAGCCCGCACGCTGGCGCAGGAACTGGGCTTTGGGGTGACGGTATACTGAGGCCACGTCGTGTCGCTGGCCGCTACCGCTACCGCCTGTTTCTTTTTGCGCGATATTGTGCTTTGAGCCCACTGGGGCCATTCTATGCGCTACCTGCTGCTGCTTTTCACTGCCATGGCTCTGCTGGCAACGCTTTGGCTGGCTGGGCTCTATGCTTTCACGCCGTATGCGACCATGCGTGCCGAGCTGGAAACTGCCAATCAATTGGGGTGGGCTGCGATGGCACCGCTCCCCTTGCCCCGGCTGGCGCATACGGCCATGCGCTATGCGCTGCTGCGCGGCACCATTGGGTTGGTGCTGGGCGGAGCCATAGCGGGCCTGCTAGCGCTGGGCCGGCGCCGCATCAGGTGGGAGGCGCGCAGCCTGGGGCACGACATCCGGCTGGTGGCGCTGGCCTTGCGGGCTTTCTGGCGTAGCCTGCGCCAGGGCGAGCGCTGGACTGCCGGGCTGGTGCTGGTGCTCATGCTGGGGCTACGCTGCTGGTTTCAGGCTCATAGCGCGTTCAACGCCGATGAGGTGGTGAGCTGTGACTATTTCGTTTGGCCGGGCCCGCGCGTGACGGCCAGCCTGTATGCCCTGCCAAACAACCACATTCTGTACAACCTGATGGGTGGCAGCCTGCTACGGCTGGCGCCCGCCACGCTCAGCCCGGAATTGCTGCTGCGGCTGCCTTCGCTGCTGCTCGGCTTTGTGGGCACGGGGGCAGTATATGCGGTGCTGGCCCGCCTGACTTCGTTTCGGGTCGCTACATTTTCGCTGTGCTTAATGGAGCTGGCTCCGGAAACGGCGGGGTACAACATTGCCGCCCGCGGCTACGGCTTGCAGACGGTCTGCGTGTACGCGTTGTTTCTGGCGGCGCTGGTGCTGTGGCGGGGGCCGGCCCGGCACCGGCTGGCCTGGACGGTGGCCGTGACCGCGAGCGTAGCCGGGTTTTACTTCATTCCCACCTTTATTTACCCCTTTCTGGGGCTGGGCCTGGGCCTGCTGGGCGGGGTAGCTGGCCAGCCGCATGCCCGGCGGCGGGCGGCGCATGGGCTGCTGGGCGGCAGCCTAATTCTGCTCCTGACCGGGCTGTTATACCTGCCTGTGGGCCTGCTTTCGGGCTGGCCAACGCTGCTGGCCAACCCCTACGTGGAGCGGCTGACGGCCGCCCACTTTTGGGCGAACTTCGGGCCGTATTACCTGTGGAGCACGGTAGGCGTGCTGCTGGGCAACCAGCTGCTTATGGTGCCGGCCTTGCTGCTGCTCGGCAGTGGCGGCCTGTGGCTGATTCGTCGCTGGGCCCCCTTCGCCTGGTGGCCCGCCGCGGCCCTGGCCTGGACCACCGTGCTGACCCCGTTGCCCCTGATGATGCTTCAACAGGTATTTGCCCCGCCGCGCACGCTGCACTACGCTGTCTTTTTTGTGCTCCTGCTGTTCGTACTGCTTGTGGAAGCAGCAATGCGGCGGGTGCGGCTGGCCGGGGGGCTGGCCTGGTTAGGGTTGGGACTGTTGCTGACGGCTTACGCCGGCTATCGGCTGCCGCGCCAGGCCCGCACGCTGGTGCCCGACCAGGCATTCCGCACCCAGGCCCTGCATACCGACCAGTGGCTCCGGGGCCAGCCTCCCGGCCGGATACTCACCGAGTCGAACGGCTACAACCTCTACCTAGCGCACCTGGCCCTGGTTCGGCGGCTGCCACGGCTGCCTTTGCTGCCGATGCTGCCAGTGCAGCTGCTGCGCGAAACTCCGACAACCACTCCCACCGACTACTTCCTGCTGATGCGCGGGCGCACCCTTCCGGACTGGGTGCGCCCGCCCTTCCATCTGGTTTACGAGCACGACAACCTGCTCATTTATCGCCTGGCACCGACCGCCCATGCGCTAAGTCCGGATACGACCGTTGAGCAGTAGCCGGGCCGGCCTCGCAATCATAACATTACTGGCCTTTACTGCCGCTGGCGCACCGCTTCGAAAGCCAGCACAGCTCCGGCCACGCTCACGTTCAGCGAGTCGATGCGGCCCATCATGGGGATAATAATGGTTTCGTCGCAGGCAGCCAGAGCGGCGGGGGTGAGGCCGTCGGCTTCGGTGCCGAGGACCAGCGCGGTGGCGGGGCGGAAGTCGCATGCCAGGTAGGAATGAGCTTGCGGGGTGAGCGCTGCCGCGTAGCTGCGAATGCCGTTTTCGCGCAGAAAGGCCATGATGTCGGGCATGGGCGCGGCCACTACCGGCACCGAAAACACGCAGCCGATGCTGGACCGAATCGTGTTGGGGTTGTAGAGGTCGGTGCGCGGGTCGCCGATGAGCACGGCATCGACCGGGGCCGCGTCGGCGGTGCGCAGAATGGCGCCGAGGTTGCCAGGCTTCTCTACGGCTTCGAGCACCAGCAGCAGCGGGTTGGCAGGCAATTGCAGGCTGGCCAGGGTGCGGGCCGGCGTGCGCAGCACGGCTAGCAGGCCGTCGGAGCCTTCGCGGTAGGCCACTTTCTCGAACACCGGGCGCGTAACCTCGAACCACTCGGGCGCGTGAGGCTGGCTGGCGAAGAGCTGATGCACGGCCGCCGTGCCGGCCTCACCGCCCAACTCGGGGCAGGTGTAGAGGGTGGCCACGGCCACCCCGGCCTCCACGGCTACCGTGAGCTCGCGCAGGCCCTCCACTAGCGTGAGGCCCTGGGCGCGGCGCTCGGCCGACTTCTGCTGCAGCTTCAGCAGCTGCTTGATGCGGGGGTTCTGGGGGCTGCTGAGGCGGTCGAGGGGGGCAAAGGGCATGGGGCAAAGATACCGGCACGTCGAAGTAGCACGCCGTTCTTACTTCGTCGTGTAGGCAAAAGCCAGGGGAAAAAGTTGCCGACCCGGCGACCCAGGCCAACTGGACCGGTGCGGCAGCCGTAAGCCGGGCCGTTACCTTCGCCGTGCATGAAATACAAAATCGACCGAAAAATTACCATTGCCCTGGCCGTGGCCGTCGGCATTCTGCTGCTCACGGCTTCGGCCTCATTCTGGAGCATTCGGGGCCTGAGCGTGCAGACCAACCGCGTGGAGCACTCCTACCAGGTGATGCAGGAAGTGGAAACCATTACGGCCGTGCTCAAGGATGCCCAGGCTGGCACCCGGGGCTACCTGCTCACGGGCGACACCGTGTACCTGCGGCCCTACAGTATGGCCACCAACCAGCTGCCCACCAGCCTGGAGCGGGTAATGGCCCTGACCGTGGACAACTCCTGGCAGCGCGCCCGCCTCGATTCGCTGCGCCAGTTGGTGGAGCAGGAGTTCCGCATTCTGCGCCCGCTCACCGAAATTACCCGCAGCCGCAGCCATTCCGAGATGCAGACTCTGCTCGACACTGACCGCCAGACCCTGCGCCAGGTGCGCCTGCTCTACACCCGCATCAAGCGCGCCGAGCTTAGCTTGTTGGCCGAGCGTAGCGCGCTGCAGGCCGTGTTCGAAAAGGCCACGCCGCTGGTCATGTTGCTGTCGGCAGTGCTGGCCATTATCATCGTGGTATGGCTGGTAACCAAGCTGGTGCAGGAGCTCGACGATAACCGCCGTCTGCAAACGGAGCTCACTACAGTGAATACGAGTGTTGCCCACCGCATCACCCAGATTCGTAGCCTGGCCGAGCAAGTGGTGCAGGGCGACTACACCGTGAAAATTACTGACTCGGCCGCGGACAACCTCAGCGGCTTGGCTACCTCGCTCAACCGCATGACGCAGACCCTGGACGCCAGCTTCAGTGCCCTCGAAAAGCGCAACCGCGAGCTCGACCAGTTTGCCTACGTGGCCTCGCACGACCTCAAAGCCCCGCTGCGGGGCGTAACCACCATTGTGAAGTGGATTGAGGAGGAAATGGCGGCTGAGCTCTCGCCCCAAATGCGCACCTACCTCGCCCAGATGAAGGGCCGCCTCAGCCGCCTCGAAGACCTGATAAACGGCCTGCTGGCCTACGCCCGCGTGGGCCGCACCGCCCAGACCCGCGAAGCGGTGGACGTGCACCAGCTCCTGACCGAAGTGGCCGAGCTGGTGGTGCCGCCCGGCTTCGAGCTGTACTTGGCCCCCGACCTGCCCACCCTGCCCAACACCGACCGCCTGGGCCTGCAGCAGGTGTTCACCAACCTACTGTCCAACGCCGTGAAATATCACCACCGCGGCGCGGGCCGCCTCGAAATAAGCAGCCGCGACGTAGACAGCTGCTACGAATTCCGGGTGCAGGACGACGGACCCGGCATCGCCCCCGAATATCATCAGAAGATTTTTCTGCTCTTTCAGACTTTGCGCGACCGGCACACGGCCGAAAGCACCGGCATCGGCCTCAGCATCGTGCAGAAAATTATCAACGAGCAGCAGGGCAGTATCCGGGTAGAATCGGCGGCGGGCCAGGGGGCAGCTTTTATCTTTACCTGGCCCAAATAGCCTGCCTTGCGCAACCCGGACCGCCGCCGCGTTGCGTATGTCCGCTTTCTCTTATCTCCGATAGTACTCCCCAAAGTTATGCGCTCTGTTTTGCTGGTTGAAGACGATGTATTTGATACGATGACGGCCGAAAAGTCTTTCGCCAAATTCAGCGTGCCGCACGAGCTGCGCACGGCGTTCAACGGCGAAGAGGCCCTCGACTTGCTGCTGGGCCGCAACGGCAGCGAGCCCCTGCGCCCCCTGCCCGAAGTCATTCTGCTCGATTTGAACATGCCCCGGATGAATGGCATCGAGTTCCTGACAGAGCTGCGGGCCAACGCCGAGCTGCACCACATTCCGGTGTTCATCACCACCACCTCCGCCATGGACGTGGACCGCGAGGAGGTGCAGCGCCTGGGCGTGAGCGGCTACATCTTGAAGCCTCTCGACTTCGAGACCGGCGGCGACCTAGCCGACAGCCTCAGCCTGCTGGAGCAGCTGCTGAAGTAAGCCCGCACCCGGCGGCATTCACCGGATATTCACGGATAGCGCACGGAATTTGCGGGGAATGGCTCGCGTTTGAAGGGGCTGGCCTACGGCGGCCGGGCTTAGCCCGCAGTGCAGTACCTTACCGGGCCCTTTCACCGCTTATCCTGCCGTTCTCCACTCCCATGAAAATCCCCATTTTATCAACGGCGCTGGCCGTGCTGCTGCTGGGTGGTGCCGCCGCGCAGGCCCAGCCCGACGGCCCCCGCCAGCTGGGCGGGGCCCCCAACGTGCCGGCGGCCCCGCGCCCGCGCCCGGTGCCGGCCCCGCGCCAGCTCGACAGCACGCCCGTAGCCCCGCCCGACAGCACCCACCGCCTAACGGTAACCGCCCCGCTGACGGCCCCCATGCCCAGCCCGGCCCCGGGCCCGACCATCTACGCGCCTACGCCGGCCGGCCAGCTACCGGGCAGCAACATGCGGACCCAACGCTTCCAGGTAGGGCTAAAGAATGGCCTTGTGTACAGCGCCAACGATGTAGAAACCAAGAACCCGCTTTTCGGCCACTCCTACCTGCTGCTCGATGGCCAGCGCCGGTTTGAGTTGGCCGAAGTGGGCTTTTACGAGGATGAGAGTGGCCACTACGTTCGCACCACGCTGCCGGGCTCGTCGCGGGAGGCCACGCTGCGCCGCGAGAAAACCGGGCGCATCAGCCTGTATTCCATCACGACCACCCAGTATGCCAACCCCGGGGGCTTTGGGTACCCGGGCTACGGCGGTTACGGTGGCTACGGCATGGGCATGGGCGGCTTCGGCTATCCTTACGGGGGCTACCGCACCATCAAAACCGAATACTTCTCGAAAGACAACGGCCCGATTCAGAACCTGAACAGCCGCACCCTGCTGC
>JANXMN010000464.1 GCA_025354605.1 Hymenobacter sp.
CGGTCGTTGCTGAGCACGTGGTAGGGCGGGCGGTCGAGCTGCCGGGCCACGGTGTCGCGCAACAGGTACAGCTCCCGGAAAGCGGGCATTTCCTGCGGCGTGATTTTATACTTGGTTGCGTTGCGCGACCACGGGCGGGGGTCGTCGCGGCCGTAGCGCACGGCTTCAAGGGCCTCGTTTTCCTGGGCGGCCCAGTCGGCGCGGCCTAGCTCTTCGAGGCGGGCGCGGAGGCGGTCGGTCAGCTCGAACAGGTAGAGCACGTCGTTGGCGGCGTATTCCTTCTGCGCCTCGGTGAGGGGGCGCTTCAGCCAGTTCGATTTCTGCTCGCCCTTGTCGACTTCAAGGCCCATCTCGGCCTGAATGAGACGGCCCAGCGAAATATTATTGTCCTCGGCGGCCAGCAAAGTAAACTGCACACTAGTGTCGACAATGTTGCGGCAGTTCACGCTGAACACTTCGTCGAGCAGCAGAATATCGGACTTGCAGGAATGGAACACTTTGGCCACGGCCGGGTCGCGCAGCACCCGGAACAGGGGCTCCAGGTCGGCGGCCATGTCGGGCAGCGGCAGCGGGTCGATGAGGTAGGCGTCCTGCCCGTCAAATACCTGAATCAGCGCCAGGTGTCGGCCGTAGCGGTGACGCATGTCGTCGAACTCCAGGTCGATGCCAATGCGGGGCAGGGTGGCAAAATGCGCGGCGGCCGTAGCAATGGCTTCAGCAGTGGTCAGGTAATGAATGGTGGGCGTCATGCAGGAATAATAGGGCATAAAGGTAGGCTGCCATTCATAAAGCTAAGCCTAGCCTGGACCTCATTTAACCGGTCCAGCCCGCCCTTGTTAGAGTGGACCCATAGCCCGGCCTATTTATCGCCCAGGAGCAATTGTGGCACCGCGCCGCGCCCGCCGCCCATGATAATGACCTTGGCGTTGGGCGAAGTAGCAATGGCCTGGTTGGCCTTGATGGTTTCGTATTGCAGAAGCTTGTCGCTGAGCTCGGTGTTTACGATGCGCTGGTAGTCGGCGATTCCCTGGGCTTCCACGCGCTTGCGTTCGGCCTCCTGCTTCTCCTTTTGTAGTACAAACTGCATCTTCTGCGCGTCCTGCTCTGCCGAAATCTTGCTTTCGATGCTGCGCTTCACCGACTCGGGCAGCTGGATGTTGCGAATCAATAGCTGGTCGAGCTGGAGGCCGTTGCTGCGGAAATCCTTTTCGATGGCGTTGAGAATCCGGGTTTGAAATTCCTCACGGCGCGTCGAATACAGGGCCACGGCGTCGTAGTACACGGCGTTGTCGCGAATGCGGGTGCGCGAAATGGCGCGCACGATTTTATCCTGGTAGTCTTCGCCAATGGTGGACAGGATTTTGGGGGCCTGGGCCGGCAACACGTGGTAGAGCACCGTGAGGTCGATAATCACTTCGAGGCCGTCGGCCGAGAGCACCCGGATGGCATCGTCGCCGGCTTGCTGGCCCTCGCCGTGCACCGCCGACATGGTGTAGTTCTGGGTGCGGGTATCGAAGCGCGTCACGTCCACGAGCGGGTTCACCACGCTCAGGCCGGGGGGCAGGATGCGGCTTTGCACCTGCCCGAACAGCGTCTGCACGCCTACCTGGCCCACGCCAATCTGCACCACCGTGCTCAGGGCCAGGCCCAGCACGATAAAGGCTCCGCCCAGGAAAATGAGGCCGCCGCGCAGGCGCTCCATGCGGTCGGAGAGGCGAGCTGCATTCAGCCCGATGACGAGAATAATAAAACCAAGAATGGCAAGGGTCATGACAGCAAAGTGTTAGGGGTGAGCAATGGGCCAAGCGCATCCTGCGCGAGGCAGCCGGCCAGGCACAGGGCCACAGGCCGGAAATCGAATTCAATGGGTGTCGTCCTCATCGGTCTCGTCGTCGTGGCTGAAATCGATGGTGCGGGCCAGAGCCACGCTTTCGTGGGCAACTTCTTCGAGCAGCGCGGGCGCGTCGGCATCCAGGGTGCGGCCAAACAGGTTGAGCAGCTCTTCGCCATCCTCGTTCACGTAAAGGTTTTCGTAGAGGCGGTCGAACAGCCGGGCGTCGCGGCCCACGATGCGGTCGATGTCCTCGGGCGAGCGGGCCTCGCTCAGGGCGCGGTGCAGCACGTCGAGTACCTGGCGGCTGGCGTCGTGGTCGCCCAGCTCCGATACCAGCTTAAGCAGGCTCATGGCCAGGCCCAGGCGAACCTGCTCGAAGCGGAAGGGGAGCTGAGCCGGTGGCGCGGTGCGCAGTTGGTCGTAGGCGCGTAGGGCCGTGGGCGTGAGGTAATACTTTATATCGTTGGGGGCCGTGAAGGCCAGGTGCAGCAGCTGTTCGTAAGGGCTCATGAGCAAACCGGCCACCGGGGCCGCAACAGATTGGGGAAACGCGTTCAGGCGAAAAGGCGCAAGGTACGCGCTGGCACCAGCCAAGGCCTGAATCGCGGCGGCCGGCCCGGCGTTACATTCGCAGCCACTTCTTTTTAACGCCCCATGACCCACAAAGCAAAATGGCTGTTGTTTGCGCCCGCCGGACTAGCCACCATCGGTGCCGGTGCCAGCCTGATTCACTGGGCCGGCAGCCTCAAAGACCAACACGTGCCCACCAGTCGGTGGGTAGCGGCCGGCACGGTGGCGCTGGTGGTTTTCAACGCCGGCATCAGCCTGTTTGGCCGGGGCGTGGTGGAAAAGGTGCTGCACGAGGTACGCGAGAAGCCCCGGCCCCGGTAGCGGCCCCAACAAAAAAAGACCCCGGCCGCAGCCGGGGTCCTTCTGGAAATACGGAAAGGCAAAGTCCGGAAAGGACTATTCAGTTTTGGCTTCCATTTTGGCGGCCCCTTTTTTCATAGCGTGGCTGGCTTTGTGGGCACCGCTCTTCATGGCGTGGCCGGTTTTGTGGGCCACGTTTTTGCTGGCCATCTTAGTATCGTGGATGGCTTCGCCGGCATCGGTGCGGCCGGTTTTGGTTACCACTTTAGTGGTGCCGTTGTCGCGCACTTTCACTTCAGTCGAAGGCGTGGTCTGCGCGAAAGCAGTGGTGGCGAAAGCGGTCAGGGCGAGGAGAAGAGTTGCTTTTTTCATGATAACAGAAAAGTCAGAAGGGTGAATTTGGGCGTTGTACGCGCTGTTCTATCAAAAGTTGTTGTGCCAGTCAGGCCGGCTAAGTCAGCCAGTAGCACTCTGCTAAAACGGCCCGTTTTCCGGCAGCAGCAGCGAGCTGTCGCCGTAGCTCAGAAAGCGGTAGTCGTGGGCCAGGGCATGGTCGTACACGGCCCGCCAGCCGGGGCCGAGCAGGGCCGCCACCAGCAGCAGCAGCGTGCTTTCGGGCTGGTGGAAATTGGTGATGAGCCCATCAGCCAGCCGAAAACGGTAGCCCGGCGCAATGAGCAGGCGGGTGCTGGCTTCCAGCGTTTCGGTAGCGCAGTCCTCCAAATGCCTCAGTAGGGCCGTCAGGGCGGCTTCGGGGCTGATGGCGGCGGCGGCTTCGGCCATTTCGTAGGGCTGCCACTGCGTCACGAGCAGTTCGGCCGGCGCGGGCGCAGCCGGGGGCAGCAGCAGGCCCGCACCTAGCCAGTAGAGAGTTTCGAGGGTGCGCAGGCTGGTGGTGCCCACGGCGATGACCGGGCGCGGCCGGTGCGCCAGCAGCTGGCGCAGCAGGGCAGCGGTTACCAGAATGGGCTCGGTGTGCATGGGGTGCTCTGCCATGCGGCTGGCCTTCACGGGCTGGAAGGTGCCCGCGCCCACGTGCAGTGTCACGTGGCCGGTGGCGAAACCCCGGGCGCTTAATTCGGCCAGCACCTCGGGCGTGAAGTGCAGGCCGGCGGTCGGGGCGGCCACGGCCCCTTCGGCGGCGGCGTACACGGTCTGGTAGCGCACGGCATCGGCGGCGGTATCGGGCCGGTCGATGTAGGGCGGCAAGGGCAGGTGGCCAGCGGCGCGCAGCACCTCGGCGAAGGGCAGTTCGGCCGGAGTCCAGCTGAAGGCGATGAGGGCGGTGCCGGCTTCCTGCTGCTGGCGCAGGGCGTACAGGGTGGCGGGCTGGCCGTCGGCGGTGGTAAAATCCAGCGCGACGGGGCCATCTTTCCAGCGGCGGCCGTTGCCCACCAGGCAGCGCCAAGTGCAGCCAGCGGTTTGCTGCAGGGCCATTTCCAGGCTGCGGTGCGGAGCCACGGGCTCCAGGCAGAACAACTCGACCTGCCCGCCGGTGGGCCGCCGAGCCAGCAGCCGCGCCCGCACCACCCGCGTGTCGTTGAAGATGAGCAGCGCCCCGGCCGGGAGCTCTTCGGGCAGGTCGCGGAAGGTTTTGTCGGTGATGCGGCCCCGGCGGCTCACCAGCAGGCGGCTGGCGGCGCGGTCGGGCAGCGGCTCGGGCGCGATGCGCGCCGGGGGCAGGGAATAGGCGAAATCGTGAATGGATAGCGCGCGCGGGTCGGAAATCATCCGGCAAAGGTCGGGCAGCTTATGCTACTTCCTACTTTCGGAACAGCAGCAGGTGCTGCTGCGGCAGGGTTTCGATGGAGTCGGCGAGAATCAGCCCCACCGCCGCCATTTCCCGGCGGGCCTGGGCAATGCTCATCTTATGAATGCGCTTGATGGGCACTCGGGGGTCTTCGGCCCGGTACTCTACCAGCGCCAGGCGGCCGGTACCGGGCCGCAGCGCCCGCCGGATGGCGCGGCCCATCTCGCGCGGGTGGTCAAATTCGTGGTAGGCATCCACGATGAGCACCAAGTCGACGCTATCGGCGGGTAAGGCAGGGTTGGTGGAGCTGCCCAGCACGGGGCGCACGTTACTGGCTTTCAGCCGGCCCTTGTTTTCCTGAAGGGCCGCAATCATCTCGGGCTGAATATCGACGGCCAGCACTTGGCCGCGCGGCACCTTTTTGGCCAGCTGGAAGGTGAAAAAGCCGGTGCCCGCGCCAATGTCGGCCACTACGTCGGTGGGTTTCAGCTTCAGCTCGCGTAGCAGCAGGTCGGTGCCTTCTTCCTGGCGGCGGCCGCTGCGCTCCAGCCAGTCGGCCCCCTCGTGGCCCATAACGTGGGCAATCTGGCGGCCCAGGTAGTAGGTGCCAATGCCGTTGGGGTCGCGGGGCGGAGCCGTTTCGTAACCGGTGGTGTCGGCTGGCGGTACCTGCGCCACCAGCAGCCGCTCGGCGCTCGCCGAGGTGCGCGATTCGACGGGCATCTGAGTGCAGCCTGCTGCCAGCAGGCTCAAGCCCGCGCCGGTTCCCCAAAAGCCAATTGCCCGTTGCCAGGCCGAAAAACCATACTTCATACGGGGCGCAAGTAAACACATTTGTTGGGGTCAACAGCAAATAGCGGGGCTGCGTTCAGGCCTGACCCGACTGGGCAAGCCAGCTGTCAGGCGAATAAATAAGCAAGTTCATAATCAGAGCGAAATTAAAGATGATAGGAAAAAAAGCCCGCAGCATTGACTAATTCCTGTAATTGACCGTAGATTGCCGACTAATCATTTACCTTTTTATTTCACCATGAAAAACAGCTTCACCACATTTTCCAAGCTGGCCGGCCTACTTGCCTGTGTTATTTCGCTGGGCAGCTGCTCACGTTCGGAATACGCTATGCTGCCTCAGGGACCCACTTATGCCGGTAACGCGCACGTCGCCGCGCCGGTGCGCGCCACGCCCGCACCTACCGCCGTAGCGACGCCGGCTCCGGCAGTGGCTGTAGCACCAGTGGTCGCAC
>JANXMN010000467.1 GCA_025354605.1 Hymenobacter sp.
ATCCGCCTGACGGCTTTGCGATTACTTATTCGAGCCGGCATTAATCATGGCGCAGCGGAAGCCGATGGTGGCGGTCGACGAATCTTCGGCCATAAAGCGGCGGGTGCCGGGCGAGAGCCAGTATGCTACGTCGCGCCACGAGCCGCCTTTGTACACGCGCACATGGTCGTCAATCAGCGACTGATAGCCTTTTTTGTCGTATTTGTCAGAGGGGTCGGCTACGCCATTGCGACGGAAGGGGTTAAGGTCTTCCACGTCCTGAAACGACAGGGGGCGATACACGTCCTGCACCCACTCGTTCACGTTGCCGGCCATGTTGTAGAGGCCGTAGTCATTCGGTGGGTACGAGTAGATATACTCGGTAATCATGGCACCGTCGTTCAGGCTGCCGGCAATACCGGCGTAGTCGCCGCGGCCGCGCTTGAAGTTAGCCAGGAACTGGCCCTGCTTCTTGCCATAGGCATTGCGGGTCGACTTGCCGTCCCAGGGATAAATGCGCTTCTCTTCCTGGTTCTCGTTGCCCACTTCCTGCGTGCCGACGAGAGCCTGCGCGGCGTATTCCCATTCGGCTTCGGTAGGGAGGCGGTAGTTGGGCAGCGTGTTACCGTTTTCGATGGAAGTTTTGCTCTTGCCATCGCCTAGCGCACCGGCGGTCCCGGTCGTGCCTTCAGCACCTTCAGCTGGCACCTTGCTTTTCTTCTTGAACAGGCCACCCGACTTGGTGCCCCCATCAGAAGCGAGGCGCTCGTTCACCTTAGCCGTGCGCCAGGTGCAGTAGTCGTCGGCCTGCAGCCAGCTCACGCCCACTACCGGGAAGTAGCGGAAGCCGGGATAACGCAGGTAGTAAGTCACGTAGGGGTCGTTGAACGACAGGTCGCGCGCCCACACCGTGGTGTCAGGCAACGCCGACTTATAAAACTCCTCGGCCGAGTCGGTGCGGATGAAGTGCAGGTATTCGAGCCAGTGAATGTTGGCCACTTCGGCTTCGTCCATGTAGAAAGACGCGATAGTCACCGTGCGCTCGATGTTGTCGTGCGACATGGTCACATCTTCTTCCTGCGAGCCCAGCACCGTTCGGCCGCCTTCGATGAATACCAGACCTGGTCCTTCGGGGATTTTTTTGAAGTTGGCCACGGCCATACCCTTCTCCGTATTGTATTCGATACCCGTGGTGGAAGAATACTTGCCCGGCTTCGTAGCAGTAGGCTGCGATTGGCCACTACAGCCGCCAAGGACGGCCAGACCCGTCGCAGCCAGGCACAGATAATTAATTAATTTCATAGTTAAATTAAAATGAGAATGTGTTCAAAGGGGGTAGCGGGGGCAATCAGGACACAATAGTACAAAAAATTAAAATACCGGACAAGGGACTACCGGGTAAACCCGCCTTTTCAGGCGACGATGTGCGTTTTCCAGCCGGTCAAACGCGCGCAGGGCCAGCGTCACCTCGTGCGCGCCACCCAAGTCGGCACTCAATCGGCTGAGACCGATGTCGTAGCTGTAGCCGAGGCGCAGGCCGCCCGCCTGCAGCCCCAGCACCGCAACCAGCAAATGCTGGTGTGCAACGCTGCCAGGTAACAAAATATTGCGGTATACGGCTCCGGCCGTAATTGGTGACGTAGTTACATATAGCCCTGCTTCCGAGCGCGATGAGCCGCCCTGATGAAAAAGGCCCGCCACGGGCGTATAGCTGATTTCGCGGGTGGATACCCCTGCTCCGGGCTCGACAATAAAAAATTTGTAGCCCCCCGACGCGCTAAGCAGCATTGGCAACTGGCTTTGCTGCTGAAAGCCAAGGCTTGGCTGGTTGAGGTGCTGACCCGCCAGGCTGAGCCAGCCGCGAGCACTATAGAACACGGCCCCGGTGCCCAGACTCAGATAGTTGACCGGCGTGAAGTCCAGCACTTCGGCCGTCGGTCCGCTCAGGGTGCCATCCGCTGCAATCTGGTCGCCGAACACGAAGCTGTTGTAAGCAATCCGCTGCCGACCGTAGCTCACGCGCAGGCCCCCGCTGAGGGCGAGTTTTTCGGTGAGGCGGGTGTGGTAGGCGTACAGCGCACCCATTTCGAGCCGGGTGTAGCCGCCGGTTCCGGACCGGTCCTGGTTCAGCAGCAGGCCCAGAGCGTGGTGCTGCCCGGGCACGCTGGGTCGCAAGTCGGCCGCCAGCTGGGTGGTGATGAACGAGCCGGGCAGGTAGGGAAACTGGTCGCGAAAACTCAGCGTGACACTGTAATCATCGAAAAGGCCGGTGAAGGCAGGGTTGGCGTGCAGACGGGAAGCAAAGGGCTGCGAAAAATATACGTCCTGCGCCAGGCTACTGGTCACGGTTGCCAGCAGCAACACGGCCAGCAGCCCGGCGGCGCGCCCTACTGACCAGCCCCGGCGACCGGCGCAAACATAAGACTGAGCATTGAACATAGGAGACCCCGTAACGCGCGTGCCGCACTAAATAGTGCGCGGCCGGGCGAAGGTAGGGGACGGCCGGCGGTGGTTATTTCATCAGCACCTTTACGCTGAGGCGGCGATTTTTGGACCGGCCTTCCTCGCTCGTGTTGGGCGCGATGCCGTAGCGCGGGCCGTAGCCCCGGGCATCGATACGGGACGGGCTGATGCCCATTTCGACCAAGCTGGCCCAGGCCGTGCGCGCGCGGGCCTCACTCAGCATCCGGTTCACTTTGTACGTACCAGTGCTGTCGGTGTAGCCGCCCACTTTGATGCGGGCTTTGGGATAGGCCCGTAGCAAGGTGACAATGTTGCGGAGCTGGCCGATGGATTCGGGCGTGAGGGTGGCTTTGCCGGTTTCGAAGAATACGCGGTCGAAGTTGTACCAGCCCCGGCTCAGGTCGAGGGTATCGACCTGCTTGGCGGGGTCGGCAAGGAATCGGTAGAGCAGGCTTTCGGTCGAGTTGACCCCGACGTTGCCAATGGTTGCGCCGCCCGGCAACTGCATCGTGGTAGCGGCCCCGGTATCGTAGAGGTAGTTGCCGCTTTTTGCATCGTAGTGCCCTGGTACGATGAAATCCTGGGCTGGTGGGGTGATGCGCCGGGAGCCGGAGGCGGTATGTCGATAGGGCGAGCCGGCCGCTGGCGCTGTGGACGATGCAGCCGCTGGCGCGGGAGCCGGGGCCGGGCGCGAATTAGCGGCCATACCGGCCGGAGGGGGCGTAGCAGGAGCCGAAATGATTTGCGGCACGGGCTGGTAGCGGCGGCCGTTGGCGCCAGGGCTTTGGCCGGCCGGGGCAGTGTTGGCGGCAAATAGTACCGGGCCGCCGACTTCACTTTCGGTCGCGAGGCGCTCGGTGGATGCGGCGGCAACGGTACGTCCAGCCTGACTCTTGCCCGGCGTTCCCACGCGGGCCAGCGTTACGGTGATATTGGACGGCTTGCCGCTTTCCAGAAAAATATTTTCGACGGTTTGTGACTTGTAGCCGCCATCCCCAATCTGCATCAGGTAGGGGCCGCCGGCGGGCAGGTTGGGGACGGAAAAATGCCCCGCCGCGTTCGAGGCGGCCGAATAGCGTATGCCCGACGGAACGTGGACGACCGTGACGGCTGCCCCGGCCAACGCTTGCTGGGTTTCGGTCTGTACATTGCCGGTGAGGGCGAGTGTGCTGAGCTTATTGTTTTGAGCGTGAGTAAGTTGATTTCCTAACGCCAGTGCAGAAAAGAGGAGGGTGAAAAAACGTTTCATATCGGGTACGAGGAAACAGGAAAGGTATGGAAGCTCCGAAGTAATGGGTCACGGGAACAAAAGCCGAACCGGGCGGAGATAAAATAATAATACAGGATGGCTCAAATATAAGGCAAAAATGCGGCTATGATAAATTGGATAAAAACTTGTGATTTAATTGAAGGTAATAATTGTTGTTTAACAAGTTGAAAATTTGAGAAGGGGCAATTAGGGAGCCAAAAAATTGGTTTTTGCAGCAATGGGCCACTTATGGTCAACTGGCTACCAGCCGGGTAATTGGGTTTTGTTTATTCAAATACATAGCTGGATTGGGATGTTATTCTGCTGGCTTAACTACACCACTGCCGGGAATCGTCGGAGGCCTGCCGTGCGTACAGGACGTGCGGCGCGGCCCGACAGGACGCTACTTTTACCAGGAGAATTTGACCGGCAACGGCTAAGAAACTGAATTATGCGGAAAATACTGTTGGGAATTGGTGGGGTGATACTGGTGCTGCTGCTAGCCATAGTGGCCGCGCCATTTCTGTTTAAGGACAAGCTGCGGGCGGTGGCCGACCGGCAGATTGCCCAGCGCGTGCGGGCCAGGGTGCTCTATAACCCGGCCGACATCGATGTGAGCGTGCTGCACTCCTTTCCGGATTTGACATTGGATATCAGAAACCTGCGGGTGATTGGGCTGGACTCGTTCAGCCGCGACACGCTGGCTTACCTTCCCAACCTGCGCGTGGGATTGGACGTGATGAGCGTAGTGCGCGGCGGGGAGGTGAAGATTAACACCGTGGAGCTGGAGCAGCCCGACATCAGCCTGCGGGTGCTGAAAAGCGGACGCGCCAACTGGGACGTGGTTATTTCGGACTCGGCCGCCGGGGCCGCTGGCCAGGATACCAGCCAGGTGAGCCTGGCCATCAAGGGCTGGAAGGTGAACAACGGGCACCTGCGCTACGAGGACCTGACCCTGCCCTTCCGTATGGAGGCGCACGGAGTGAACCACACCGGCAGCGGCGACTTTGCCCGCAACGTGTTCGACCTGACCTCGCACACCACTGCTGCCGACCTCGACATGACCTACAACAACGTGGCCTACGTGACCGACAAGCAGCTCGATGCCGACGTGACCATGCAGATGGACCTGGGCAAAAGCCGCTATACCTTCAAGGACAACAAGTTTAAGCTCAATGATTTTCCGTTCAGCTTCGCCGGAGTTATCGGACTGCCCAATGCTACCGATATTACTTACGACGTGACCTTTAAGGCGCTGGAAACGGATTTCAAAACCCTGCTGAGTTTGGTGCCGGGCGTGTTTACGGAGAAGTTCAAGAACATTGAGACCAGCGGCAAGGTGGCCTTCGACGGCTACGCCAAAGGGGTGCAGAACGCGGAGCACCTGCCCGGCTACGGCGTGAACCTGACCGTGACCAACGGGCAGTTCAAGTACCCCGAACTGCCCCAGGCGGCCAAAAACATCAACCTGAAGATGCAGGTGAGTAACGCTACGGGGGTGACCAACGACGTGAAAGTCAACATCCCGCAATTTCACCTCGACCTCGGCCCCGACCCGGTGGATGGGCGCGTGGCCATCGATGGGCTGGACCCGATGAAGGTGGATGCGCGCGTGAAGGCCAACGTGAACCTGGCCGAGGCCCTGAAGGTATATCCGGTGAAGGATTTGGCCATGCGCGGGCAGTTTTTTGTGGACGGCACGGCGAAGGGCGTTTACTCGAAAACGCAGATGCCGGTGGTGAACGCGGCCATTCGGCTGGCCAATGGCTACGTGAAGTCGGCTAAGTTCCCGGCTCCGATTGAGAACATTAGCCTGAATGGCACCGTGGTGAACACGACCGGGCAGGTGAACGATACCCAGTTGAACCTGCCGCAGTTTAAGATGGTGCTGGAGGGAGAGACCCTGGAAGGCCGCCTGAGCGCCCACAACCTCAACAAGCCGGTGTTTGATACCGACGTGCGCGGCACGGTGGACCTCACCAAAATCACGAAGATTTTTCCCTTGCAGGGCATGACCGTGGCGGGCCGCGTGGCCGGCAATTTGGCCGCCAAGGGCAACATGGCCGACGTGGAAGCCGGCCGCTACCAGAACGTGGTGGCCAGCGGCACAGTGCGGGCCAGCAACGTGACCTACCGGAGCAAAGACCTGCCGCAGGGCGTGAAAATCAGCAGCGGCACGGCTACCTTCAACAACAACCAGATTGCGGTGCAGAGCCTGAACGGGGTGGCTGGCAGCTCCGACTTCGCGGCCTCGGGCACCATCAGCAACTACCTGGGCTACTTGTTCACGCCGGGCCAGCCGTTGCGCGGCAACCTGACGGTGAACTCGCACAATTTCAACGTGAACGAGTGGATGGTGGACGAGGTGTCGGCCAAGCCGACGGCCACCGGCGGGACGGCTCCGGCCAAGGCCAACGGGGTGCTCCAGATTCCGAAGTTCTTCGATTTGGTGGTGAACAGCCACGTTGACAACGTGACGTACGACAACCTGAAGCTAAGCAACGCCCAGGGCCTAGTGACGGTGAACGACCAGACCGCCACGCTGAAGAACCTGACTTTTAACACCCTGGGAGCCAGCTTCGGCACCACGGGCAGCTACAGCAGCAAAAACCTGGCGCACCCGAAATTCAATTTGGGACTGAACATCAAGGACATGAATTTTCAGAAGGCGTTTGCGGCCTTCAACACCATTAAGACGCTGGTGCCGCTGGCCAGCCAGGTGGAGGGCGTGTTTGGCACCACTTTCAGCGTGAGCGGGGAGATGGGGCCGGACATGTTCCCGAATCTGGCCACGCTCACGGGTAAGGGCCTGTTCGACGTGGTGCGGGCGGCCATCGGGCAGTCGGAGGCCCTGAACAAGATTGCCAGCCTGACCACACTGCCCGACCTGAAGAACTTCGTGGTGCTGAACAAAAAGATTCAGGCCAACCTCGTGAATGGTAACCTCGTGGTGCAGCCATTCGACCTGGCCATTGGCGACATCAAGATGACGCTGGGCGGGCAGAACAGCCTGACCGGGGCGCTGGCCTACGTGACGGCCATCAACACGCCGACCGGCAAGCTGGGCAACGCCCTGAACAGCCAACTGACGCGCCTGACCGGGGTGCAGAACATTCAGGGCACCGACCGGGTGACGCTGGGCCTCGACATTGGCGGCACGGTGAGCAAGCCGGTGGTGAAGCTGACCAGCGGTAGCATGAAGGCGCAGGGCCAGACACTGGTGAAAAATGTGGCCAAGCAGAAAGCCCTCGACCTGCTGGGCGTGAAGCCGCGCACCGTGAGCCGGGAAGACAGCATCCGGCGGGCCGGGCAGACGGCCGAGGAAGCGGCAGTTCAGGCCGAGCAGGATAA
Source organism: Hymenobacter sp. (assembly GCA_025354605.1). Classification (GTDB taxonomy): domain Bacteria; phylum Bacteroidota; class Bacteroidia; order Cytophagales; family Hymenobacteraceae; genus Hymenobacter. The sequence continues at coordinate 7,043 of JANXMN010000467.1, forward strand.
AAAGCAGCAGCGCATCGACGCGGCCAACAAGGCCAAGGAGCAGCTCTCGAAAGGCTTCAACAGCCTCTTCAACAAGCCCAAACCCAAGCCCAAACCGGCCGACCCCACGCCCGACCCCACGCCGAAGGATACGACCAAGCATTAGCGGCTCGGCGCTGCCGCTGCCTAAGCCAGCCCACTCCCCGGAAAGGCTGCCTCATACGGGCAGCCTTTTTCGTGCGTAGCCGCAAGGCAGCGCCGGGCTTCAGCCCGCCTCGGCCCGATACGCCAGGCCTGACGGCCAGCCAGAGCCACTGGAAAGAAGATTAAAACAGGATTAAGAGTTTATTTTCGGCTACGCCACCGCCTTGCGCACGCTGCTCACAGGCGGGCTGCTGGTAGCGGGCCTGGTGTTTGCCGTGGCCCTGTTTCTGCCCTGGCGGCAAACCATTTACGGGCCGGCTCGTTCACGGCCCTCACGCCGCAAGACCGGCCCCAGAACGTGCAGAACCATATTCCGGGCCGCATCGAGCGCTGGCACATGTGCGAAACCAAGCTCATTGAGCTGCAAATCAAACAGGAAAGCCTGCGTGCCGGCTACGAAAAGTCGCGCGCCGAACTGCATTACTACGCCGGTACGCGCCCGGCCGTGGCGGCGCAGTGAGTAGCGGCCTTGGTGCGGCCTCCCGCGCTACCGGGCCGGCACGGTCGGCCGCTTGGTACCGAAAGCTGCATCCTGCGCCTGGGCCGCCACCACCTGCTGCACCAGTTCCTCCGGCGGGGCCTCAATAGAGAGGCGCAGGGCGTAGGCCGGGTGCTCCAGGGTGACCAGCTGCGAGTCGAGCATAGCGGGGTGCATGAAGTGCCCGTGCCGGCCGGCCATGCGTTCGAGCAGCAGCGCGCGCGGGCCATCAAGAAACACCCAGTGAATGGGTTCGGCCACGCCGCTTTGCAGGGTAGTACGGTAGCTTTCTTTTAGGGCCGAGCAGGCCAGCACGGCCCCGCCGCTTTGGTTCCACTTCCCGAGGCCGGCGGCCAGAGTGGCCAGCCAGTCGCGGCGGTCGTCGTCGGTGAGGGGCGTGCCGTGGGCCATTTTGGCGATGTTGGCGGCCGAGTGGAAATCGTCGGCATCGTAGAAGGGCAGCTTCAACTGCTGGGCCAGCTGCTGCCCCACGGTAGTTTTGCCGCAGCCCGAAACACCCATAATGATGACGACCATGCACTTAGTTAAATGAAGTGGGAGGATGGGGAGGCGGCCGGCGAGCCAAGGAGCCAGTGGGCCGCTACAGCTGGGGGGCGGTCTGCCCGGCCTGCTCGCGGCAGTAAGTAATGAAGTCGGAGTTGACGGGTTCGAGGCCGGCTTCGCGCATGCGGGTGGCCACTTGGGCGCGGTGGTAGGTGGCGTGCGTCACGGCGTGGGTAAGAATGTCGCTCACCAGCGAGTCGTAGGCGTCGCCCTGCGAGTTGGTGTACTGGATGTGGCGGCCGAGCTCGGCCTCGTCAGTGACTTCGCAGAGCTGGCGCAGCTTGTCCGAAGACTGCTCGTGCCAATGGTGAATGCCGGCCAAATCGTGCTCCTGCCACACTTTCACGGGGCTGGCGGTGCCGCTGATGCGGGCAATCCAGATGCACTGGGCATTGACGACGTGGCTGAAGAGGCGTAGCACCGGCGGCGCAATCGCGTGGCCGGCCGCCACGGAAGAATCGAGGCGGCGCAACAGGGTTTCGTTGGCCCAGACGTTGAAAGTGCCAAGCTTGGCAAGGGTGTTAATCATGTTTAATTATGAATGATGAGTTATGAATTATGAGTTCAAACCACGATTTGCCGAAACGACAACTCATCATTCATAACTCATCATTCATAATTCTTATCGCGGGTCTTGCCAGACCAGCTTTTCGTTGGATTTGTTTTTGTCGAAGTCGGGGCATTTGCCGTCGCCCTTGCCGGTGATGCCGCCGTCGGGGTTGCAGAGGAGCTTGCCCCGGGTGTCGTATACCTGCGAGTACTGGTCGCAGCACGGGGCCGAGATGTAGTACACGGTTTTGCCTTCGTACTGGTAGCGCAGAATGCGGGTGATGGGGTTGCGCTTGCGCTCGGCCAGCACGGCGGCAATGCGCTGCTTCAGCCATGGCGGACGGGCGGTGGTGTCGGATTCGAGCAGGTGGGGGTTCACGGCGTCCACGGTATTGGCGCTGGTGGGGGCGGGGGTTTCGGGGCCTTGGACCAGGCCGCTGGGCGGCGGCGAGGTGGGCGTGGTCACGCTTACCTGCTGATGGGCGCAGGCCGCCGTGAAAAGTAGGGAGGCCGCAAGGGAAAGCAAGCGCATAAGCGGAGAGGGAAAAATGCGTCGGCTAAGGAGCCGACTGCGGAGGGGTTACGCCCGGGGCGGGCAATGGTTGAGCTAAGGCGGAAAGTCAGAGTGAAAACAGGTTCGGCAACAGGTGCGGGCCAAATACCAGCGCCCCTACCACCAGCGCCCCCAGCGCGGCCAGCAGGGCCGCCCCGGCGGCAATATCCTTGGCCTTGCCGGCCAGCGGGTGCCAGTCCGGCGAGGCCAAATCCGTCAGGGCCTCAATCGCGGTGTTCAGCAGCTCGGCCGTCCAGACGCCCGCCACGGCTAGGGCCACTATCGCCCATTCCAGCCGGCTGAGGCGGTAGTACAGGCCCGCGCCCAGCACGACCGCCGTGGCCAGCGCATGAAAGCGCATGTGTATTTCTGAGCGCAGGGCCGTCCACACGCCCCGGCCCGCGTGACCGAAGCTGGCCACGCGCCGCCGCCACAGGCCGTCGGGCGGGCGCAGGCGCTCGTCGGGCGCGGGTAGGGCCGGCTCAGCCACGGACTTCGAACTCCTGAAAGACCGACTCGCGCAGCGCCGGCCACTCGGGCCGCACAATGCTGAAAATGACCGTGTCGCGCCGGATGCCGCCCTGGGTGGGGCGGTGGCTGCGCAGGGTGCCTTCCTCGGTGGCCCCCATGCGGGCCATGGCCGTGCGCGACTTGTAGTTGCGTGCGTCGGTTTCCAGCTCTACCCGCTCGCAGTTCAGCGCCCCAAAGGCGTGGCTGAGCAGCAGGTGCTTGCAGGCCCGGTTCAGGCCCGAGCGCTGGAAATCGGTGCCCACCCAGGTGTAGCCAACACTCAGGCGCTGGTCGGCGGGCACCACGCTGTAGTAGCTGGTGCTGCCCACCACGCGGCCGGTTTCGCGGTCGATGATGGCAAACGGGTAGCGCAGGCCCTGCTCGCGGGCCTCCAGGGCCTGGCGGATGTAGGCGGCCAGGCTCACCGCGTCGTCGGCGCGGGTGAGGGTGAATTTCCACAGGTCGGCGTCCATTGCCACGGCTTTCAGGGCCTCAAAGTCGCCGGTTTCCAGCGGGCGCAGGCGGGCGCGGTTGTTTTCCAGAACGAGGAGGGAGGAGAAATCCATGAGCAGGCCGGGGTTTAGGCCCGCAAAGATGCCCCGCAAAAAAGAAAAGCCGCCCTCCCCGGTCAGGAGCGGCGGCTTCTCGGCAAGGCTGCGGAAGGGCTAGAACGCGTACGTGTAGCCGGGGATGCGGACGGGTTTCATAACCAATAGCTCCTCGCCGTTTGCTCGCACAATAACGCGCTCAACCTCTTCGGGCTTAATCCGGTTGTTAAACGCTTTGCGGGCCTCACGCTCGGCTTGGCGCGCATCAAATTTCTTAGAATGCTTCGGCGAAAATGTTTTCATAGCGAGCAATAATGCGGTCTACAAGCTCAGGTTGCGCGGCTATCGCAACCGGAAGCACAAAAATAGCGCTTTGTAATGGTCTCAGCACTACCTGATGACGAAGGGTATTGGTTTTGAGTTCCAGCATCCTCGTGTAGAGGCGGAAGCGCTAGGTGCTTTCGTCGCTGGTTTCGTGGAGCATGGCGGCCGCGATGAAGCCGAAGCGTGCCTGCGGGTCGGCCCGGATGATGCCGGCGATGATGGCAAGCACCGTGCCGCCCAGCTTGCCGGCGGCAAACTGGTTGGTTCGTAGGCGGTAGCGGTTGGGGTCGTGCACCTTGGCGTAAAAATCCACCGTGTACAGGTGGTCGGCGTAGGCGTGCACTTCCACTAGGTACTTGCGCCGCGAGCTGGGCGAGTGCATGAAGAACCGGTAGATATCCTCATACAGCCAGCTTTCCCGCCCCTGCGTCCGGTTGCGGTTGCGCTGCACCAAGCGGTAGGGCAGAACAGTGTTGAACACGGGAGGCAGTTTTTAATGGCCAACGATTAGTGGTTAATGACTGATTGTCAGAATTTAACCGTCAAGCACTAACCATTGACCATTAAAAACAAATCATTTCACTTCGCCTACCATTTCTTCGGGTTTCATCCACTCGTCGAACTGCGCGGCGGTCACGTAGCCCAGGTTGATGGCCGTTGCTTTCAGGGTCGAGCCGTTTTTGTGGGCCGTTTGGGCAATTTCGGCGGCTTTGTAGTAGCCGATGTGCGGGTTGAGGGCCGTCACGAGCATCAGCGACGAGTCGACGTGCTTTTTGATGTTGGCCTTGATGGGCTTGATGCCCACGGCGCACTTGTCGTTGAAGCTCACGCACACGTCGCCGATAAGGCGGGCCGAGTGCAGGAAGTTGTAAATCATGAGGGGCTTGAACACGTTCAGCTCGAAGTGACCCAGCGAGCCGCCGATGCTGATGGCCACGTCGTTGCCCATCACCTGGGCGGCTACCATGGTCATGGCTTCGCACTGGGTGGGGTTCACCTTGCCGGGCATGATGCTGGAGCCGGGCTCGTTGTCGGGGATGTCGATTTCGCCGATGCCCGCGCGCGGCCCCGAGCTGAGCATGCGGATGTCATTGGCAATTTTCATCAGACTCACGGCCACGGTTTTCAGCGCGCCGTGGGCTTCCACGATGGCATCGTGGGCGGCCAGGGCCTCAAACTTGTTCTCGGCCGTGACGAAGGGCAGACCGGTGAGCTGGGCAATGTGCTTGGCTACGTTCTCCGAGTAGCCGGGAGGGGTGTTGATGCCCGTGCCTACGGCCGTGCCGCCCAGGGCCAGCTCGCTGAGGTGGGCCAGCGTGTTGCGGATGGCGCGCAGGCCGTGGTCGAGCTGCGACACGTAGCCCGAAAACTCCTGGCCCAGCGTGAGCGGCGTAGCATCCATGAAGTGGGTGCGGCCGATTTTCACGATGTCCATGAACTTCTTGCTCTTGGCCTTGAGCGTGTCGCGCAGCTTCTCGATGCCCGGGATGGTGGTTTCCATCAGGATTTTGTAGGCCGCAATGTGCATGGCCGTCGGGAAGGTGTCGTTGCTGCTCTGCGACTTGTTTACGTCGTCGTTGGGGGCCAGAAACTTCTTCTCGTCGGTGAGCTGGCCGCCTTGCAGCACGTGGCCACGGTAGGCAATCACCTCGTTCACGTTCATGTTCGACTGGGTGCCCGAGCCGGTTTGCCACACCACCAATGGGAACGAATCGGTGAGCTTGCCGGCCAGAATCTCGTCGGCCACCTGCCCAATCAGCGTGGCTTTGTCGGCGGGCAGAATGCCGGCGTCGCGGTTGGTGAGGGCAGCGGCTTTCTTGAGGTAGGCGAAGGCGGCGATGATTTCCTTGGGCATCTTGTTGATGTCCTGGGCAATGGGGAAGTTCTCGATGGAGCGCTGGGTCTGGGCGCCCCAGTAGGCGGTAGCCGGCACCTGAACGGTGCCCATGGTATCCTTTTCGGTGCGGAAAGCCATTAGGAAATGTGCTGATGTGGTGATGTGCTGATTTTTTGATGTGCGGAGGCGCTGGTAACAGGCCGTAGCACGGGGCAAAAGTACGTCAGCGCCGTAGCGCGGATTTTATTGTGGCTGAATAGCCGCTAATCCTTCGGGTGCGTACAGTTAGCCAGGTTCCCGGCCCGGCGCAAATCCAGCCAATCAGCACATCAACCAATCAGCACATCAACCAACATGTCCTCCATTAAGCAAGTCATTGAAATCCTGGCCTCGTCGGATAAAAGTTTTGAAGACGCCCTGCAGCGGGCCGTGCAAACGCTGAGCACGTCGGTGCCCAATATCACCTCCATCTACGTGAAGGACCAGAGCTGCAAAGTGCGCGACAACCGCATTGTCGAGTACCGCATCACGGCCAAGGTGAGCTTCGGCACGCCGGTCGAGGAGTTTGATATGACGGATATCGAGCGCACCTTCAATGAAATGCCGCAGCCGGGCGGCAATGGCGCGCCCGACTACAGCCACCTCGACCTCGACACCCACGACCCCTTGCACGCCCAGCCCGGCGGCAGCGCTACCACGCCCGAAAGCGGCGGCGGCTACAGCGGCTAGGGCCGCACTGGTTCCAAAAATTTGCTTGCGCGCCGCGCCATTCCGCCTGCGGAGTGGCGCGGCGTTGCTGTTGGGGCGAATGCTACCTTGCGCCTCGGTTTCTTATCGACACTTCCTCCTTCTATTCTGCAAATGAAAAAGCTTCTATTGCTGCTGGCGCTGCTGCTGCCCGCCGGGCTTCTGCGTGCCCAGTCGAACCCCCCGCGGCCGCCGGCCAGGCCCGCGCCGGCCAACTCCGACGCCAAGGCTGTGGCCTTCACCTGGGGCCAGAAAATTCCGGCGCGCGACGGTGTGCTGCTCAACGCCACGGTGTTTCGGCCGCGGGTGCAGGCCCAGCCGCTGCCGGTTATTTTCACCTTCACGCCCTACGTGGGCGACTCGTACCAGGACCGGGCCATGTACTTTGCCCGCCACGGCTACGTGTACGTGCTGGTCGACGTGCGCGGGCGGGGCAACTCGCAGGGCCGGTTCGAGCCGTTTGAGCACGAGGCCCAGGACGGCTACGACGTGGTGGAATGGCTGGCCAAGCAGCCCTACTGCAACGGCAAGGTGGCCATGTGGGGAGGGTCCTACGCCGGGTTCGACCAGTGGGCCACGGCCAAGGAAATGCCCCCGCACCTGGCCACTATCGTGCCGGCGGCGGCCGTGTATCCAGGCTTCGACTTCCCGATGCAGAACAACCTGTTCACGCCCTACGTGATGACCTGGCTGAGCTTCACCAGCGGCAGCACCGGCAACGAGAAGCTCTTCGGCGACTACGGCTTCTGGCGCGACAACTTCCAGACGATGTACGAGCACTACCTACCCTACCAGCGCCTCGACAGCGTGGTGGGCAACGGCAGCACCGTGTTTCAGAAGTGGCTGCTGCACCCCACGCCCGATGCCTTCTGGGATGCGCTGGTGCCCACGCCGGCCCAGTACCAGCAGCTGAACATTCCGATTCTGACCATTACCGGGCATTTCGACGGCGACCAGTTTGGGGCGCTGCACTACTACCGCCAGCACATGCAGTACGCTACGGCGGCGGCCCGGCAGCAGCACTACCTCATCATGGGGCCCTACAACCACCCCGGCACCCGCACCCCGGTAGCCAAGCTGGGCGGCCTGGAATTCAGCCCCAACGCCGTGCTCGACCTGAATAAGCTGCACAAGGAGTGGTACGACTACACCATGAAGGGCGCCCCCAGGCCGAGCTTCCTGCAAAAGCGGGTGGCCTGCTACGTGATGGGTGCCGACACCTGGAAGTACGCCGACGACCTCGAAAGCCTGGCCCCCGAAACCCAGCCCCTGTACCTGGGCGCGCTGCCCGGCCAGGCCCACGACGCCTTTGCGGCCGGGAGCCTGGACGCGGCCCGCCCGCCCGCCAAAGCGACCCCCGACGAGTTTGTGAACGACCCGCTCGACAATTCCTTCCTGAACGACACCCTGCCCGGCGGCCCGCCCTACCTCGACCAGCGCCACACCCTGGCACCCGGCCGCAACGGGCTGGTGTACCAGAGCGCCGCCTTCGCCGACGACACCGAAGTAACCGGCCAGCTGAAGCTGAAGCTCTGGCTGGCCCTGAACGTGCCCGACACCGACCTGACGGCCATGCTCTACGAAATCAAAGCCGACGGCACGGCCATCTACCTCACCCAGACGACCATCCGGGCGCGCTACCGCGAGTCGTTGCGGCAGGCGAAGCTGGTGCAGCCGGGGGCCATCAATCTCTACACGCTCGACACGTTCTACTATTTCTCGCGCAGCATTGGCAAGGGCAGCCGGCTGCGGCTGCTGCTCACGGGCGCCAACCCCCAGGGCACCGCCCGCAACTACAACGGCGGCGGCAACCCCAATGCCGAATCGGGCCGCGACGCGCGCACCGCCACCATCAGCGTGTACTACGACGCGAAGCACCCCAGCGTGCTGGAGCTGCCCGTGGTGAAAAAGCCGCTGGGCACGGCTGTCCGGTAGCGGCGCAGCCGGGAAACTATTCTGCCTGAGGTCAGGAAATAAGTGAAGCGGCCTGTGGTGCAATGTGCACGGCAGGCCGTTCTTTTACCGGCGAATCAATGCACCTTTTTTCCTGCTCCTTATGAAACTATTGCTTACCTGCACCGCCTTGGCCGGCGCGCTGCTGGCCGGCTGCAGCCCGCCCGCCCCTTCCGAAACTGCCACTACCAAGGCCGGCGATACTACGCTGGCCAGCTACTTCGAAAACTCCGAAAGCGGGGTGCAGGCCGGCAACGTGCGCGTCATCCCCATCAGCACGCCCAAAGGCAAGTTCAACGTCTGGACCAAGCGGTTCGGCAATAACCCGAAAATCAAAGTGCTGCTGCTCAATGGCGGGCCGGGAGCCACGCACGAGTATTTCGAGTGCTTCGAGAACTTCCTGCCCAAGGAGGGCATCGAGTTTATTTACTACGACCAGCTGGGCTGCGGTAACTCCGACAACCCCAAGGACACGGCCATGTGGAGCCTACCGCGCTACGTGGAGGAGGTAGAGCAGGTGCGCCAGGCCCTGAAGCTGGATAGCTCGAACTTCTTTCTGCTGGGCCACAGCTGGGGCGGCATCCTGGCTGCTGAGTACGCGCTCAAGTACCAGCAGCACCTCAAGGGCCTCATTATCTCGAACATGATGATGAGCATTCCCGCCTACAATAAATACGCTGCCGAGGTGCTGGCCCCGCAGCTGAAGCCGGAAGTATTGGCTGAAATCCGACAGATTGAAGCAAAAAAGGACTTCGACAACCCGCGCTACATGGCCCTGCTGGAGCCGAATTTCTACGCTGAGCACCTATGCCGGCTGCCGCAGCTGCCGGAGCCGGCCGCCCGCTCGTTCAGCAAGGAAAACCGCTCGCTGTACGTGACCATGCAGGGCCCGAGCGAGTTTGGGGCCAGTGGCAAGCTCGTGAACTGGGACCGGGTGGCCGACCTGCCCAAGCTCGCGGTGCCCGTGCTCAGCATCGGGGGCAAGTACGACACCATGGACCCGGCCCACATGCGCATGGTTGCCACCAAGGTGGCAAAGGGTAACTCCCTCATCTGCCCCCGGGGCAGCCACATGAGCATGTACGACGACCAGCAGACCTATTTCACGGGCCTGCTCAAGTTCCTGCACGCCGTGGATGCGGGCACTGTGCAGCCCGGGGCGGAATTGTAGCGTGGACGACCCTGCGAGTCCGCGCGTTTGAACGACCTGACCACGCGCGGACTCGTAGAGTCCACGCTACGGCCCTATGCGCCCGCCGCGGCCAGCCGCCGCTGGCGCAAGGTCTCGTACACCACCAACGCCACCAACAGGCCCAGTAAAATCAGCGAGGAGCCTTGGGTGCCGAAGCCCAGGCCGTGCTTCTCGATGGGCTTGGTGAGCAGGTCGCCAAACGTGGCCCCGAACGGCCGGGTGAGCACGAATGCCACCCAGAACAGCAGTACCCGCGAGATGCTGGTGAAGTAGTACAGGGCTACCACCACGGCCAGCGCACCACCAATCAGCAGCGCCCCGCCCCCAAAGCCCAGCCCGGAGTCGTCGGCCAGAAAGTCGCCCAGAGCCGTGCCCAGCGTGTTCGAAAACAGAATGGCCGTCCAGTAAAACAGCTCGGCCCGGCGCGATTGCACGCTGCTGACGGAAAGCGACTTTTCGCTCGCCCACCACAAACCCAGCACCGTGAGCAGAATGGCCACCAGAATGGCCGAGCCGGTGGCGTAGCCCAGCCCCAGGGTGCGGTCCATGTAGTCCGACATGGTGGTGCCGGCCGTGCTGGTGGCCAGAATCACGGCCCAGTACAGGGCCGGAATGTAGCGCCGGGCGGCCAACTGCCCGGCCAGGGTGGCCAGAAAAAAACCGATTAGTATCAGCGAGCTCACGGCATAGCCCACTTTCATGGTCTGGGCCAGTTGGTCGCCGGCCGTTTCGCCCAGCGTGGTGGCGCAGATTTTCATGACCCAGAACAGCAGGGTGATTTCGGGAATTTTCTTCATAAGTGCCTTAAACGGAATTGCATCGCAAACGTCGCTCCCGATTCTGAAGAAGCCTGGAAGTAAGTGGG
>JANXMN010000486.1 GCA_025354605.1 Hymenobacter sp.
GCTGAAGCTGCGGCTGGAGTCAGGCCGGGCGCTGCTGCGCGCCGAACTGGCTTCAGCCCCGCACGCGCCGTCTCCGCTACTGGTAGCCAACTGCGCCGACTTCATTGAGCTGAGCGTGGGCCAGGATGAGAGGCGCTACGAAGCCTTGGCCAGCCGCCAGGAAGCCCACCTCGAAGCCCTGGATGCGGCCCCGCCCAGTGCCTTGCGCGACTATGCCCGGGCCGAAATCACGCTGCAGCTCGGGGTGAGCCAACTGCTGTTCAAGCATCTGGTGCTGGGCGGCTACCACTTGCGCAGCGGCTACCACCAGATGCAAGACGTGGTGAGCCGCTACCCCAACTTTCTGCCGGCGCGCAAAACGCTTGGAATCATGGAGTTTGCCGTGGGAGCTATGCCGGAAGGCTACTACTGGCTGCTGCGCCTGCTGGGCCTGTCGCCCAACATCGAAAACGGCCTGCGCAACCTCACGCTGGCTGCTACGCAGCCCCACGACTTTCAGCTGGAAAGCCAGCTTTACCTGGCCCTGATTCGGGAAAGCTACTACAAGCAGCCCGCCGAGGCGTTGCGCCTGACCGAGCATCTCACTGCCGAGCAGCCCGACAACCTGCTCTTCGCTTACCTGCGACTGAGCGCCGAAAAGCGCCAGCACCATGCCGAGACGGCCCTGGCGGCCTTCCACGCCCGGCCCACCGGCGCGGCCTACCTGCCCACTCCCTACCTGCACCACCTCGCCGCCGACCTGTTGCTGTACCGGGGCGACTTTGCTGCCGCGGAGCGGGAGAACCTGACGTTTCTGCACGAGTTCCGGGGCGTGCACTACCGCAAGGATGCCGCCTTCAAGCTGTACCTGGCGGCTTGGCTGGGCGGGCAGCCGGCGGCGGTGGTGGCCCGCTACCGCGCCCTCATCAACCAGCCCGGCCCGGCCGATACCGAGGAGGACTCCTACGCCCAACATTACTACTTTGAAGCGGTGGCCCTGAACCCGGTGCTCACCCGCGCCCGCCTGCAGGCTGATGGTGGCTATTACCAAGAGTCGCTGGCGACGCTGCACGCCTTTCGGCCCGGCAGCGCCCCCCTGTGGCGCGACCGGATTGAAGCCCCCTACCGCCGGGCGCGGGCGTTCCAGGGGCTGGGGCGGCTCGATTCGGCCTGGTTTTATTTTGAGGCAACCCTGACCGAGGCCGGCCCGAAAGCGCCGTACTACTACGCCCCCCAAGCCGCCCTTCAGCAGGGCTACATGGCTCAAAGCGTAGGCAACAAGCCGGTGGCGCGCAAATATTTTCTGAAAGCGCTGGCTTACCCCTGGCACGAATATAAAAACAGCACCGACGCGAAAGCCAAGCTAGCGCTGCGACAGCTGAATTAGCCCGAACTTTGGACTGCCGGCAGCCAAACACGTCAATCGCTGAACCCTCCGTACTGAATTAGGCGCACGCCCCGCCGAAACTGCTCCTACCCTCGTGTCTGATGTTCCCGCCGCCCCTTTTACCACCGTGCCGCTGACCGAACTGCCGGCTGATTTCCGGGCGCGGGCGCTGCGCTGGGCAGCCGGATTTGCGCACTGCGCCTACTTCGAGCCGAACAACTTAGCTTACCCCGAAGGCCCGTTTTCGCACCAGCTGGCCGTGGCCCACCACGCACCCTCTGCCCCTACTTCCCTTGCGGAGCTGCGGCCGTGGCTGCAAACGCCGGCCCCGATGCCCGCTTTCGGCTTTGTCACGTACGAGGTCAAGGACGAAATTGAGCATTTGGGCAGTGCCAACCACGCGAGCTTTGGATGGCCGATGCTGCATTTTTTCCGGCCCGAAACCTGGCTGCGCTGGGGCCCGGAAACCCTGGAAATTCACGGCGAAACGGCGGACGTGCTGACCAGTATTCTGGCCACCGCGGAGGCATCCGTCGCGCCGCCGCAGGTGCCGACGATGCGCCCGCGCCTGCCCCGCGCCGAGTACCTGCGCGCCGTGGATGCCGTGCGTGAGGACATCTTAAATGGCGAGGTGTACGAGTTGAATCTGTGCCAGGAATTTTACGCGGAGGGCGTGCGGCTCGACCCGGTCGAGGTGTTCGGTCGGCTAAATGCGGCCTCGCCCGCGCCATTTGCCGGCTTCGTGCGCTGGCACGAGCATTACCTACTCTGCGCTTCGCCCGAGCGGTTTCTGGCCCGGCGCGGGGCGCGGGTGTGGTCGCAGCCCATCAAGGGCACCGCGCGCCGGGGCCGCACGCCGGCCGAGGACGAGCAGAAGCGCCGGCAGCTGCTAAACGATGAAAAAGAGCGCGCCGAAAACCTGATGATTGTGGACCTGGTACGCAACGACTTGGCCCGCGTGGCCCGCACCGGCTCGGTAACCGTAGAGGAGCTGTTCGGACTTTACCCCTTCCGCCACGTGTGGCAGATGATTTCGACGGTGGCCGCCGAGCTACCGCCCGGGCTGGATTTGGTGGAAGTGCTGCGCGCCACTTTCCCCATGGGCTCAATGACGGGCGCGCCGAAAATCCGGGCTATGCAGCTCATCGAGCACTACGAGCGCAGCCGGCGCGGCCTCTACAGCGGCAGCGTTGGCTACGTGAATGTTGCGGGCGACTTTGATTTCAACGTAGTTATCCGCTCGCTGCAGTACCGGGCCGATACCGGCTACCTCAGTTTTCAGGTGGGCTCGGCCATTACCTACGACTCAGTGCCCGAGCGCGAATACGAGGAATGTTTGCTGAAGGCAAAGGCGCTCCTGGAGGTGCTGGGAACACGAATAATGGTTACTGATGAATGATTAAAGGTTCATGAACCCCAAGCCATCAACTTTTAATCAATCACTATTAACCACTAAAATCGGCCACTGCCATTCTGTCATTTTGGGTTAGGGTGCCGTATCTTTGTCCCCGCTGAAATGCGATTGAAATATGGCCCAACCCCTGCTCACCCTTGATTTTCTGGACCGTGCCGCGCCAGTCGCCGAGGCGACCCCTGCCGGCAACGTGCGCGTGACCCTACCCACCCGCACCGGTCGCCAGCGCAAGCTCTACATCGAGAGCTACGGCTGCCAAATGAATTTCTCCGACTCCGAAATTGTGTCGAGCATTCTCTTCGACGAAGGCTTCGATACCACCGACGACCTGGCCAACGCTGACCTCGTGCTGCTCAACACCTGCTCCATTCGCGAGAAGGCGGAGCAGACCGTGCGCATGCGCCTCAAGCAAATCAACTCGCACAAAAAACGCAAGCCGGACATGCTCGTGGGCGTGCTCGGCTGCATGGCTGAACGCCTGAAAAGCAAGTTTCTGGAAGAGGAGAAAATTGTGGACCTTGTCGTGGGTCCTGATGCTTATCGCGACCTGCCCCAGCTTATCGCGCAGGTTGATGGCGGCCAGAAGGGCGTGAACGTGCTGCTAAGCCGCGAGGAAACCTACGCCGACATCACGCCCGTGCGCCTGAACTCCAACGGCGTGTCGGCCTTCATCAGCATTATGCGCGGCTGCGACAACATGTGCTCGTTCTGCGTGGTGCCCTTCACCCGGGGGCGCGAGCGCAGCCGCGATGCGCACAGCATCGTGCAGGAAGCCCGCGACCTGGTGGCGGCCGGCTACAAGGAAGTGACCCTGCTAGGCCAGAATGTGGACTCCTACAAGTGGGCCGCGGCCAACGGTAGTGAGCACGTCAACTTCGCGCAGCTGCTGGAGCGTGTGGCTCTCATCAGCCCCGAGCTGCGGGTGCGTTTCTCGACTTCGCACCCTAAGGATATTACCGATGAGGTGCTGCACACCATGGCGCGCCACGAGAACATCTGCAAGTACATCCACCTGCCGGCCCAAAGCGGCAACTCGCGCGTGCTGGCCCTGATGAACCGCACCTACGACCGCGCCTGGTATGAGGAGCGGGTGAACCGAATCCGCGAGATTCTGGGCGAAGACTGCGCCATCTCGACCGATATGATTGCCGGCTTCTGCTCGGAAACCGAGGAGGAGCACGCGGATACTAAGAGCCTGATGCACTTCGTGAAGTATGACATGGCCTACCAGTTCTTCTACTCGGAGCGCCCCGGCACGCTGGCCGCCCGCAAGCTGGCCGACGATGTTCCGCTCGAAACCAAGAAGCGCCGCCTGCAGGAGCTGATTGACATTCAGCAGGTGCACAGCGCCGAACGTAACGCCCGCGCCGTGGGCCAAGTGCACAAGGTGCTGGTGGAAAATTTCTCCAAACGCTCGAAGGACGACCTGAGCGGTCGCAACAGCCAGAACCAGGTTGTCATCTTCCCAAAAGGCAACTTCAAGAAAGGTGATTACGTGAACGTGCTGGTGCACAGCAGTTCGGCCAGCACTTTATTGGGTGAAGCATTAAATTAAAGCGCGCACCGAGCTCACCACGTAAAAGAGAAAAAAACTTCTTTAACGCGGTGAGCTCGGTGCGAGCAAACTGTAGCAGGAGGCTCCAAACATCACTTCCCTTGACAACGCAAGAAATTCAATCCATTAAGCTCCGGTTCGGCATCATTGGCAATGCGCCGACGCTGAACTATGCCATTCAGGTGGCCGCCCAAGTGGCTCCTACTGACATGACGGTGCTCATTACCGGCGAAAGCGGGTCGGGCAAAGAGTCGTTTTCCAAGATTATTCACGCCCTTTCGCCGCGTAAGCACGGGCAGTTCATCGCCATCAACTGCGGCGCTATTCCCGAAGGCACGATTGATTCGGAGCTGTTCGGGCACGAGAAGGGCTCCTTCACCGGGGCCAACGAGGCGCGCAAGGGCTACTTCGAAGTCACCAACGGCGGCACCATTTTCCTCGATGAGATTGGGGAGATGCCGCTTGGCACCCAGGCCCGCCTGCTGCGCGTGCTCGAAAACGGGGAATTCATCCGCGTGGGCTCCAGCAAAGTGCAGAAAACCGACGTGCGCGTGGTGGCCGCCACCAACGTGAACCTGCTTGACCGCGTGCAGTCCGGCACCTTCCGCGAAGACCTCTACTACCGCCTGAACACGGTGCCCATCACCGTACCGCCGCTGCGCGAGCGCGGCGACGATATTTATTTGCTGTTCCGCAAGTTTGCTTCGGATGCGGCCGAGCGCTACCGCAGCCGGCCCATCACACTGCTGCCCGACGCAGTGCCGGTGCTCACGCGCTTTCGCTTCCCCGGCAATATCCGCCAGCTCAAAAACATTGCCGAGCAAATGTCGGTGCTCGAAACCGAGCGCGATGTGGATGCCCGCCGCCTGGCCCCCTACCTGCCCCAGGACCAGACCAGCCGCCTGCCCATGCTGCTGGGCGGGCCGGGTGCGACTGACGGCGCGGCCGGCAACTACTCCGAGCGCGACCTGCTCTACAAGATTCTGTTCGACATGCGCCGCGACATGACGGACCTAAAGAAAATGGTGCTGGAGCTGGCTTCGGGTCAGCGTCCGCTTGAAGCTCAGGAGCTGCTCCGGCAGAACAGCCACCTGTTCAGCAATACCGGGGCGGGTGCGGCGTTTGAGACCGGGGCCGGCGACTACTTCCTGCCCGCTGCGCCAAAGGCCTTTCACGGCGAGCCGGCATCCGCCTACGACGACGAGGACATTACCCCGGTGGAAGACATCACCCACGAAACCGAGGAAGAAACCCTGTCGCTCGACGTGAAAGAGCGCGAGATGATTCTCAAGGCCCTGAAAAAGCACAACAACAAACGCAAGTACGCCGCCCACGACCTCGGCATCTCGGAGCGCACGCTGTACCGTAAACTCAAGCAGTATGATTTGGAGCAAGTTTAATTTTAAGCCACAAGCCACAAGCCGCAAGCCGCAAGCTAAGCGTGCAATGCTATTGGCTTGCAGCTTGTGGCTTGTAGCTTGCAGCTTAGCGCTCACCGGCTGCGGCAACTATTCGTTCAACGGCACCAACATCGACCCGTCGGTGCGCACTATTTCCGTAGCGACTATTCAGAATGTCTCGCCGCAGGGGCCGTCATTTCTGACGCAGCGGTTTACTGAGGATTTGAAGGACTACTTCCAGCGCAACACCAACCTGCGGCTGGTGCCGCGCGACGGCGACCTTCAATTCGACGGCAGTATTGTGGCCTACGACTTTGCGCCGGCCGCCATTCAGCAGGTGGGCGGCGTGTCGCAGGCTAGTTCGAACCGGCTCACCATTCAGGTGAAAATCCGTTTCACCAACAGCAAGGACGACAAGCAGAGCTTCGAGCAGGTGTTTCAGAATTACGACGACTACCCGGGCACGCGCAACATTGCTACCATTAATGCCGACCCCTCGGCCGTGCGCACGACCACCAATAAAATCATCACCGACATTTTCAACAAGTCGGTAGCCAACTGGTAGGGAGCAGCCGGTCGTCGGAGGCGACAGCTGGTCTCCCTACTTTTTTTGCTGGTAACTGCCAATGGGTTAGCCGCGAGCATCTTTTTTGGGCTCGGCTGCGGCCGGCATTTGCGTAAATTAGCGTAATGTTGCGCCCCGCATCGTGGTCTTAGGGGCCGGAAAACGACTTTTCCTAGCTTTCCCTGCCCATTTGCCCCTACCTCCTTCGCCGTGACCCGCGCCACTCTCCTGCACGTTCTGGAAAGCCCCACCGACCTGGGTCCCGATGACGTGCGTGAGCTGGAACGACTGGCCCAGGCCTTCCCCTACTGCCAGACGGCCCATCTGCTGCTGGCCAAAGCTGCCCACGACCAAGGCACCATGCTGGCGGGCCAGCGCCTGCGCCGCGCCGCGACCTACGCCGCCGACCGCACCCTGCTGCGCCGCCTCATCGAGCAGGCCAGACCACAGCCCGAACCACAGCCCGAGCCCGTTGCCCCTCACAATCTGGTGGACCGGGAAGGTGAGTTCGTGCCCGCCGCTCCGGTAGTTGTTTCCGAAGCGCTGCCGCTCCCCGTTTCGGTGGTGGAAGCCGCGCCGGCCCCGCCGGCACCAGCCTACCCGGCAGTAATGGTAGTACCGGCAGTTGCAGCGGTTACGCCATTTGCAGTTGAGCCGGTCGCTGAGACTGCTACGATGGCCACAACGGCCGCTGAAATCGAATTTACCGAGCCGTTCGTCGCCGCGCTGCCCATTGCCCATTCTCCGGTGCTGAATTTGGCAGTTGAGCCGTTGGATTCTGTTTCGTCCGGCCTTGCACAAGCTGCCCCAGCCGGGCCCAGCGAAGTCACTGCGGCCTATGCCGTAGCAGCCAATATTGTAACCGCCGCTGGTAATGAGTTGCCCCTGGTCCTGCCACCCGCCCCCGTCGCAACCCCTGCGCCTGCCATACCCACTGCTCCTTCAGCAGCAATGGAACCCGAGGAAGCCGCAACCGCCGAGGAGGAGTCGGCCCTACTGCCAGCAGTTGCTTCTGAATCAGCACTAGTCCAACCGGCAGCGCAGGAAACTGACACTTTATTAACTCCCATTGCTATCGAGCCAATGATGGCGGCCGGTCCATTGGTGGCCTTGGAATTCGAGTCGGCTTTGCCGGCAACGGAAACGACCCTCCCGGTCAGTACCGCGACCCCGGCCGATGTTGCAACGGCCACAACTCCAGCGGAAGGCGAACCAGGTATTTCCACCAATCAGTCAGCTCCGGTTGCCGTTCTGGTTCCGGAAGCACCTGCTCCGGCTGAAAATCCAGCCGTTGTTGCCGCGACGACAATGGCCTTGCCCGAAGCTTCGGACGAACCAATCGCAACGGCGGCCGATGAGCCCGACCTGCCTGCGCAGGCTCCGGCCATTCGGCCACCGGCCGAGGCCGGAGCCGCCCGCTTCGAATACGGCCTGGCGGAGCCGCCGCCCCAGCCGGCAGGGCCGGCCTATGAGTTGCCGGGCCTAGTTGATGAATGGGCCTCGGCGGCCGTCACACTAAGCCTAGCCGGGCCGGAACTACGAGCTTCGGCAGTACCGGCTGCAGTACCGGCAACCCCGGTTTTCACGCCCGCTGCTTTCACCGGCGATGCTGCCGTGGGCTACGCTTTCGGCGAAAGCAGCCGGCTGGGGCTTTCCATGCAGCTGCTCGATTTGCTAACGGCCAAAGCAGAAACAGCGGAGGCGGCCACGGCCGTTGTAGCCGCTGCCCAGCCTGCCGCCACGCCGCTCCCGCCTACAGGCATGTTCTTCGAGCCCGACCCGCTGCTGCTCGACCACTGGGCCACGCATCGCCCCACGGTGCCCGAGCCGCCCACCACCATCGACCTCATCAACAACTTTCTGCGGCGGCAGCCGCGCCTTACCCGGCCCGCTATGCTGCCGCCCGCCGCTGCTCACCAAGCCGATTTGAGCGTGCGCAGCACCCGCGCCGAACCCGACTTGGTATCGGAAAACCTGGCGCGCATTTTTGTGCGACAGGGCAAAACAGCCCGCGCCATTGAGATTTATGAAAAGCTCATGGTGAAACAGCCGGAAAAAATGGCGTACTTTGCGGCCCAGATTCAATCTTTGCAACCTTCGGCTTAATCCGCCGCTTTCGTTTTCACTGCTTCATGTACACTGCGCTCATCATCCTCATTCTCCTGGTGTGTTTCCTGCTGGCCCTCGTGGTGCTGGCGCAAAACCCCAAAGGGGGTGGAATTTCCAGTCAGTTCAGCGCCGGCGGCGCGGCCAGCATGATGGGCGTGAAACGCACTGGCGACCTGCTTGAGAAGCTCACCTGGGGCTTCGCTATCGGACTGGTGGTCCTGTCGCTGGGCTCGCACATGCTCACCTCCACCGGCGGTGGCCCGGTTCGCAGCGTCAACCAGCAGCGCGCCATGGAAACCAAGCTGCCCGCGCCGGCTCCGGCCCCTGGTGCACCTGTTACCGGCGCGCCGGCCCCCACTGGTATGCCGGCTACTGCACCCGCTGCCCCGACTACCACAAAATAAATTCGCCGCGAGCCTTTTGGGCTTCGGCAAGGCCGGCGCTTCCGATGGGAAGCGCCGGCTTTTTTTATAGCAGTTGGTACAGCAGTTCCAGAAGTCTGGCAAGTTGTTGCAGAATTGCTCCGTACTTCATTCCGAGCTTGCCGAGGAAGCTTGCTCGCGCCGTAGGTACCTGGTAAAATGCCCCAAGGGTTATTTCTGGTGAAGCCCGGATTGACGACCTGGGACCTTTGCTTTTTATCAACCGTTGCATTACCGCGCCGGACAGTGCTACCGCAACTGCCCCGTTGCCCAGCAGCTACGCAGGCAGGTTGTCGACCCTGCGGGACAACCTATGTGGCGGTTTTCATGAACACAACCCTGACCCTACTGCGCCACTTTTGCCAGCTTCGGCGACGAAAAACGCCCATTTTGTCAGGTTTTGTGGGCTGGCACGGGAAGTGACACAGGGCCGGCAACTACGTTTTTAACCCTTAAATCAACCCAACACACCCAACATGGCACTTAGCATGAAACCGTTGGCCGACCGCGTTATTGTACGCGCCGCTGCCGCCGAGGAGAAAACCAAATCCGGCATCATCATTCCTGATACGGCCAAGGAGAAGCCCCAGCGTGGCGAAGTTGTGGCCGTGGGCGAAGGCAAAACCTCCGACGCCGGCGCCATCATCGCGCCCCAAGTGAAGGTGGGCGACCAGGTGCTGTACGGCAAGTATGCCGGCACCGAAATCACCGTCGACGGTGAAGACCTGCTCATCATGCGCGAGTCGGACATTTTCGCCGTGCTTTAAGCCCGCCGAAAATTCTTAATTCTTAATTATCAATTCTTAATTCCCTCCAGAAGTGGCTAAGAACATCCAATTCGACACCGAAGGCCGTGCCCGCTTGCAGGCCGGCGTGAACAAACTGGCGAACGCCGTGAAAGTGACCCTCGGCCCCAAAGGCCGTAACGTCATCATCGACAAAAAATTCGGTGCGCCCACCATCACCAAAGATGGCGTGACCGTGGCCAAGGAAATTGAGCTGCGCGACCCCATCGAGAACATGGGCGCACAGCTCGTGAAAGAAGTGGCTTCGAAGACGGCCGACCAGGCCGGCGACGGCACCACTACCGCTACCGTACTAGCCCAGGCCATCTACATGGCCGGCTCCAAGAACGTGGCCGCCGGAGCTAACCCAATGGACCTGAAGCGTGGTATCGATAAGGCAGTAATTGCTGTTGTCGCCAACCTGAAGGCGCAGTCGAAGAAAATAGAAAACTCCGCTGAGATTGCCCAGGTAGGCGCTATCTCGGCCAACAACGATATGGAAATCGGCCAGATGATTGCCGATGCCATGGACAAGGTTGGCAAAGAAGGCGTTATCACGGTAGAAGAAGCCCGCGGTACCGAAACTGAAGTGAAAACGGTGGAAGGCATGCAGTTCGACCGCGGCTACCTGTCGCCTTACTTCGTGACCAACCCCGAGAAAATGGAGGTGGAGTTCGAGTCGCCCTATGTGCTCATCTACGACAAGAAAGTGAGCACTATGAAGGAGCTGCTGCCCGTGTTGGAGCAGGTGCTCCAGACTGGCAAGCCCCTCGTTATTATCTCGGAAGATGTGGATGGCGAAGCCCTCGCCACTCTGGTAGTGAACAAGCTGCGCGGCTCGCTGAAAATTGCGGCCGTGAAGGCTCCCGGCTTCGGCGACCGCCGTAAGGCCATGCTGGAAGACATTGCCACCCTCACGGGCGGTACCGTTATCAGCGAAGAGCAGGGCTACAAGCTCGAAAACGCGACGTTGGAGTACCTCGGCACGGCTGAGAAAATCATCATCGACAAGGACAACACGACCATCGTGAACGGCAAAGGCGAGAAAACGGCGATTACCAGCCGCATCGCCCAGATTAAGGCCCAGATGGAGACCACCACGTCGGACTACGACAAGGAGAAACTGCAGGAGCGCCTCGCCAAGCTGAGCGGCGGCGTAGCCATTCTCTACATCGGTGCCAGCACCGAGGTGGAAATGAAGGAGAAGAAAGACCGCGTGGACGATGCCCTGCACGCCACCCGCGCCGCCGTTGAGGAAGGTGTGGTACCCGGTGGCGGCGTGGCCCTGGTGCGCGCCCTCGAAGCCCTTGCTGCCGTGGATACGCACAATGCCGATGAGCGTACCGGCGTAAACATTATCCGCACTGCCTTGGAATCACCGCTGCGTACCATCGTGGCCAACGCCGGTGGCGAAGGCTCGGTAGTGGTGCAGAAAGTGCTCGAAGGCAAAGGCGACTTCGGCTATAATGCCCGCGAGGACCGGTACGAAAACCTGATTGCCGCTGGCATCATCGACCCGACCAAGGTGACCCGCTTGGCCCTCGAAAACGCTGCCTCCATCGCAGGCCTGCTGCTGACGACTGAAGCTGTGATTTCGGACGAGCCCGAGCCCAAAGATGCTGGCCATAGCCACGGCGACGGCGGCATGGGCGGAATGGGCGGAATGGGCGGCATGATGTAGGACCGCATTAGCTGCTAGCTTTTAGCGGTTCGCTATTAGCATTCAAAAGCCCCGCTGGCATTGCCGGCGGGGCTTTTTTGTTATGGATGCAAGGGATAGTTACGGCTGCTGCGCGTTTGTTAGGGCATCCGAAGCCTTGGTCAGCACGTCCGAAACGTTGGTCAGTGCATCCGAAGGCTTGGTCAGCACGTCCGAAGCGTTGGTAAGCATGTACGAAGGCTTGGTTAGGGCGTCCGAAGCCTCAAAAAGTAGTTACGAAGCCTTGGTCAAGGCATCCGAAGGCTTGGTACGTCAATACGAAGCTTCGAAACGGGCATCCGAAGCCTTGGTCAGCGTGTCCGAAGCCTTGGTTAGGGCGTCCGAAGCGCCAAAATACCTGTACGAAGCCTTGAGCAGGGCGTGCGAAGCCCCGGGCAGGACGTATGAAGCATTGGTCAGCGGCGGCGCGGCACTGGCGGCCTGCTATATTCGGGCATCACCCACCATACCCCGGTTTTATGCGGTACCCTTTCGTTTGCGCCCTGGCCTGCGGCCTCGGGCTGCCCGCCCAACCCAGCCTGGCCCAAGCCGGCCCGAAGCCCGAAGCCCTGGTGCGGGCCCACTTCGACCTGCTGAACCGCCACGACCTCGACGGCCTGGCGGCCCAGTACGCCCCCGAGGCGGTGCTGCGCTCAATGAGTTGGGAAGGCGACCACCACGGCCCGACCGAGGCCCGCACGGCCTACGGCCGCTACTTCACGACCTCGCCCGACCTGCGCTACGTCATCACCAACCTATTGGTGGCCCCCGGCGGCATCACGGTGGAATACACCTCGACCGGCACCATGCAGAAGCCCGAGGCCGGCGAGCCCTCCTACATGGACGGCAAAGCCTACACCCTGCGCAACTGCGCGGTGTTCGCTGTCAAAAATGGCAAAATCACGGCTGAGTCGACGTACTTTGACCAGTTGGCATTTTTGCGGCAGGTGGGGTATTTCGACCAGCATCCGGCGGAGAAGAAGTGAGGCAACGGACGTAGCGAAAAGCAAAAAGCCCCCGACGCTGCCGCGTCGGGGGCTTTTTCGTGTCATTATGTGGTGCAGCTGTTGGGCCGCTCACCCGGCGGTGCCGGTGCAGGAGTCCTGGAGCCAGCCCTGGGCGGCGGCGGCGTCGCGCGCCGACCGCAGGAAGCGCGTCCAGGCTTGCTGCTCGTGCAGCACCGGCACCAGCTCCCACACACAATACGTGGCCTTGTGGGGCTCCTCGCGCGGAAACAGCGCGAAGCTGGTGGCCGCGTCGTGGTCCTTGTAGAGCACCGTTTCCCACAGCTCGTTCGAGTTGCGCCAAGTGCTGACGAGTAGGAAATAAAACGATTCGCCGCAGCGATGCAACACGACGAACCCCATGCCCTGCGCCGCCAGTGGGGCCGCGGCGAGCTGCTGCCGGGCCATTTCAGTCACCTCCTCCGGGATGGGGCGTGCTTCCTCATGCACCCCGTACCATTTCAGCGCGGCGTGGGGCAGCACGAGCGGGGCCAACGGGCTCACTAGCTTCGGGTAGTGCTGATAACCGGCATCGATGCCGGAATCGGTGGCGAGGAGGTGCGCGAGCGGGCTCATGGAAAGCCAGGCTTAGGCTTGTTCGATTACCTGCGTAACGCCGCTGATGGGTTCGTCGCCCATCATCTTGGTCAGCTTGCGGTAGGTGAGCAGCAGCAGAAAGGCCGTGGCACCGCACAACACCACGAACAACATGAAGAACTCGTAGAGGCCGGTAATCTCGAAGCCCATGAAATGCGGGGCGGGCTTGCCGGGCTCGG
>JANXMN010000489.1 GCA_025354605.1 Hymenobacter sp.
TCGTCGATACGCGCGGCGTATTTCGACGTGTACAAGCTCAAGGCCGTGCCCATGCTGCTGGCCTGGGGCGTTATTCAGGGCCAATTGCTGCTGTACTCCCGCTGGCGCAGCCCGGCCCCCGAAACGGAGGCCGAGCTCACCGGCGAAGCACCTACCGGCACGCTCGTGGGCGTGCCCAGCGCACCGGCAGTTTAGCGGTACTTATCGAGCGGGTCGTTGCTGCCCCGCTCCTGCTTCAAACGCTCGTATTCGCGCACCGCGCGCTGCTCCTGGCTGTAGCCGCCGTAGGCCGCCACGCCCCGGCCAATCAGCCCAATACCCCAGAAGGCAGTGGCCCACAGCGGCCACGGAATACCGCCGTGGTGCCGCTCGGTAAGCGCCCAGATAATCCACAGCGTGGCATTCACGGTGAGGTAGGTAACGAGCTGGGATTGAAAGCGGGCGCGGGCTTTGGCTTGCTGCCACAGGTGGGGGTCGCGTTCCAGGGGTTCCATAGCAAAGGGGCTTAAAAGGTTGGTGTTGATTGCGTCAAAGGTGGTGAATGCGCGGCTTACGCCACCAATTATTTTTGCTGAGCGGTTGGAACAGCCTCCTGAAGCATCAAAAAGCGCTGCCGAACCGTAGGCATTGAATCGGCCCCGGCCCCGATTCATTACACCTTCCACTTCCACTCATGTCTGCTTCCACGTCCCCGCGCCTGCAGCTTGTGCAGGGCGACATCACCCGCCAGTCGGTTGCGGCCATCGTCAACGCCGCCAACTCCAGCCTGCTCGGCGGTGGCGGAGTCGACGGGGCCATCCACCGCGCCGGCGGCCCGGCTATTCTTGAAGAGTGCCGCCAGATTCGGGCGCGGCAGGGCGGCTGCCAAACCGGCGAGGCCGTCATCACCACCGGTGGTCGGCTCCCGGCGGCGCACGTTATCCACACGGTAGGCCCGGTCTGGAACGGCGGCCACAAGGGCGAACCTGAACTGCTGGCCAGCTGCTACCGCAACAGCCTGCGCCTGGCCCAGGAAAATCAGTTGGCCAGCGTCGCCTTCCCCGGCATCGGCACCGGCATCTACGGCTACCCTAAAAAGGAGGCTGCAGCCATTGCCGTGCGCGAGGCGCGGCAGTGGCTGGCATCCCACGAGTGGCCGCAAACGGTGGTGTTTGTGGTGTTTGAGGACGAGAGCCAGCGGATTTACGAGGCGGCACTGGCGGGGCACGAGTAACTGTAGATGTGAACTTGCCTGACAGTTCTACTCCCGCGTTAATTCCGCATTAATGCCCAGCGGCCGGGCTGGCAATGTGCAGCAGGTGGCGGTTGTAAGCCCGCACGGCTATCACTAGGTCGTCGTACTCAAGCCGGTCTTTCCCAGAGGCATTGAGCAACGCTGTTAGCGCCGGGTAATCGGCGAAGTATTGAGCAGCAAATCCCTGAAAATCAAACTCGGATACTTCCTGCAGTTCGCCACCCTGCCGGCGCAGGTACCAAACCCGACGGGTGTAACCGCCGCCGCCCGTCATCAGGGGAGCACTACCCGCACCCATCATCGGCCCGCCGCCCATGCCCCGCTTTTGGGTGTAGAACAGCTCGACCGGCCCATTGGCTACGCGCGTAGCCAGTAGGTGCTGCCGCTTACCGCCCAGCACAATGTGCTCCTGGTACAGCCCATTCACCGTCAGTGAATTCACTTTATCGACGCTGATTGGGACCGCGGGCTTGCCGAATTTGCGCAGGTCCTCTTCGGTGCGATGAAACGACAGCAGCGAGCCGATGCCCTCGACTTTCACGGGTACAAACATCAAGTGCTTTTTCCCGTTCGAGTCAACGATTTCGGCCTTGCCGTAGCCTTTAATGCAGTTATCGAGGTAATGGTTGCCGACTTCTACCAGCAGCGAATCGCCGTGTTGCGCGGCCACTGGCTGGGGCAGGCCCAAACAAAGAGTTGCGAGTAGCGGGAACCGGATGGACATAGGGAGCAGCGGTAGGAAAAGCCGGTTCCAAAGCTACTACTCTGGCTCACTTACGCCGGCTCGCCCACTCCTTCCACGCGCTCGGCCACCTGCTGCATCAGCCACAGTGGGGTGCTGGTGGCCCCGCAGATGCCTACCGTTGTAGCCCCCACCAGCCATTCTTCCTGCACCTCTTCGGCATTCTCGATGAAGTAGCTGCGCGGGTTCACGCCATTCACGACCGAGAACAGGGCCTTGCCGTTGGAGCTTTTGCGCCCGCTCACGAACAGCACCACGTCGTGCTCGGTGGCGAAGCGGGCCAGGGCGGGCTCGCGGTTGCTCACCTGCCGGCAAATGCTGTCGTTGGCGTCGAAACTGTCGAGCGTGCCGCCGGCGGCCTGGATGCGGGCTTCCATCAGGGCCTTCATCTTGTAGAAGCCGGCCGTGCTCTTAGTGGTCTGGCTGAAGAGGGTGACGGGGCGCGCGAAATCAATCTGGTCGAGGTCGGCCTCGTTCATCACGATGATGGCGCGGTTGCCGGTCTGGCCCGTAAGGCCGGCGACTTCGGCGTGGCCGGGCTGGCCGTAAATCACAATCTGGCCGTCTTGGCGCTGGCTCAGGTCGAAGGCGTGCTTCACGCGGTTTTGCAGCTTCAGCACCACCGGGCAGCTGGCATCAATCAGCTCCAGGTTGTTTTGCAGGGCCAATTGATAGGTTTCGGGCGGCTCGCCATGGGCCCGAATCAGCACCTTCGTGTTGTGCAGCTGGGCCAGCTGCTCGCGGTCGATGATGCG